>WRHP01000018.1 GCA_009783195.1 Syntrophorhabdaceae bacterium
TACCCTCTATCTTGCGGTTGGCCGCCATATCAAAGCGGGAATACTCGTCGAACAGCATGCGAACCTGCCACTCCTCCATGCCTTGCCCTGTGTCCTTCACGCTTAACACAATCACAACATCGGAATCCCCTTCTTTGGTCCCGTATTCGGCGGAAACCGACAGTTCGACCTTGCCTTCCTGCGTATATTTGAACGCGTTGGACAGCAGGTTGTTCAAAACCTGCTTGATGCGCAGTTCGTCGCCAAACAGCTCCGCGGGCACTTCATCGCCAATATGAAGTTTGAACTCGATCTGTTTGCTGCCGATGCGCGCCATATTCAACTGCGCGGTATCGCCGATCAGGGTTGCTGTTTCGTATTTGATGGGCACCAACTCCATCTTGCCCGATTCAATCCTGGACAGATCCAGGATGTCGTTTATGATGCCGAGCAGGGTATAGCCCGCGGTGTAAATTCTGCCGAAAGCATCATGAATGCCCGGCGAAAGCGTCGTGTTTTGCAGTTGCATTTCCGTAATGCCCAAAACCGCGTTTATCGGCGTGCGTATTTCATGGCTCATTTTGGCCAAAAATGCGGATTTGGCGCGGCTGGTCGCTTCGGCTTCCGCGCGCTGCTGTATAGCCTGCTCAAACTTGGTAACGTCCTGTATAACCTCAATAAAGCCTGTGGTTTCGCCTTGCATGTCCCTGAGTGTTTCAATATCGACCTGGTAAGATATGCCCTCATGCTTGAAGTATGTCTGTTTTTGCCCCCGATTCGCGTAAGCTATTGCGCAATTATCAGTGCCGCATATGCTACCGCATACGCTACCGCATATACTGCCGCATATACTGACATGCCAATCACTGCAATGCGCGCCTATGGCGTCTTTTCGCTTTTTTCCAAGCAACTTCTCAAAAGCCGCGTTGATAAATGTCCATCTTGCTTCTTTATCCAGAACAGAAACAGGGAACGGTATGGAATCAAGAATAGACTCGTACCAATGAGCCGCCGCCTTGAATTTCGCGCTTTCTTTGCGAAGCTTGTCAAGCATCGCATGACGTTCTCTTAAATCCATGATGTATGACGCGAGAATGTAGTCTTCTTTGTGCCTGATGCTAACGAGCGTAACCGCGCACGGTATGGGCTCGCCATTCAGTTTCTGGTGCACCCACTCAAAACTGCAGCTCCCGTCTTTAAAAGCCTCGGCTTCGTACTCAAGCGTCAACTTGCGTGATGATCTTCCGCATGGCTGATATTCCGGCGAAAGCTCCAAAAACTTATCCTTGAATTCCTGTTTGTCGGACAACCCAAAAAGCGTTACAGCCACTTGATTGCAGTAAATAACATTGGCGTCTTTGTCCAAAAGACACGCGCAAAGAGGCGTGGCGTCAAGCAGGCTCTGCGCCCGTTCGTCCGCATCGCGCAATCCATCGAGTAGCGCGCTAACTTTCGCGGCCAGCATATTGAACCATCTGACCAGTTCCCCGATTTCGTCCTTCTGGTAGGCGGGAACCAGTTCATTCAGATTGGCGCGATCCTCTGTTATATCCTGGATCTTCGACTTGATCCTGTTAAGCGGGTTAATGACCATCCGGCGCGATCCCACCATGAGCGAAATGGAGGACGCCATGACCATGCACGCAAGCATAAACGCCAGGATTATACCGGCCGTGCCCATAAATCCGGATATGGCCTCTGTGTTCATGGCGCAGACCATAACCCCAACCTGCCTGCCGCTGTAATCTTTAAGAGGGCGCACCGCAAGTATTGCGGAGCCGCAATTTTCATAGAAGTTTTCGGCTTTCCCTTTGAGCAGAATCTCCGAAGTTATCAGGGATTCAAAGGTATGCGCTTTGTTGATACGCACAAAATCCCCCTTGAACTGATCCTGCTCCGAATCTTGCAGCTTTACGGAAAAATCGAGCAATTCCTTGTTCGCGTAAACAGAAACCATCATTTCTCCAGACGTTGCGGCGGCCAGCAAGGAATCAAAGTCCTGGAGAACTTCCGCGGAGCCGAGATGTTTGCCGTTTGATGTTTTTACCGGAATCACTCCGCGAATGGCAAAGCCGCCGCTGCCGGGCTCGATGCCTTTGACCGCCTTGCCGCTCCTGTTTGCATCCATTACCGTATGCCGGTACGAACTGAGATCGTCGGAGATGTCTACCCATTTCCCGTCAACTCTGGTGTTTTTTTCGCGCCACAGGCGTACCAGGCTTAGTCCGTTTGGCAGATGGAAATGGATCTGCGGTTTTTGCCCCGTCATTTCTTCATGGCTGTCAAGTATTGGAGCAAGTTCTTTGCGCAGCAGTTCGCGCGCCGCTTGAGACTGCGGCGAACGAGGGTTGTCAATATTGCCGCTAAGGGCGATTTCGTATGCTTTTATCACCGCCGGCAGGCGCGCGATCAGGGAAGCCTGTATCACGGACGCGTTTGCGCGATCCTCGATGTCATTGGATACGTGCTGTAAACGGTATTCTACGGCGGCCCTGATGTATTCATTACGCAGATCGGTAAACTGGGAGTGAATCACGACAAAACTTACCAGACCAATGCAAACGACAAGACACATTTGCGGAATGGTGAGTTTCCAGATGAGTTTCATGTTGTCATTTGTCTAAATATAACATTGCGTTTGCGTCCCATTGAAAGCGCATCCTACCACGTTTCCGTGAATTCTTGTTACCGCCGATTTCGCGGAGCGTGTTGGGCATAGAAATGCTTCCGTGAAATGAAAGAAAAGAGGGAGGGGCGTTGTGCCGCCTCCCTCTTTTTTTAGTCATTTTGAAGTCTTAAGGCTTATCCGCTTGTGCGCAGTTTCTGGACAACCGCCTGTAGTTCACGCGTCTGGCTGGCAAGGTCGTTCGTGGCTTCGGCCGATGTCTTCATGGCTGTGGCGGTATCGGACGCGCTGACGTTGATTTCTTCAAGAGAGCGGGTGATTTCCGCGCTTGTGGCTGTCTGTTCTTCAGAAGCGGTGGCTATGCCGCGGATTTGATCCGCGATAGCCGCGGATTCCGCGACGATTTCCTGCAGCGCTTCGCCGGACCGCGACACAAGAGACGTTGTTGACTCCAGGTTTTGCCCGGTACGGACAACGGCCTCGATGCTGTCGCGCGCTCCTGACTGGATGCCGGTAATGGCGCTGGAAACCTCCTTGGTGGCGTCCATGGTCTTTTCGGCAAGTTTGCGGACTTCATCGGCGACGACGGCAAACCCGCGCCCGGCTTCTCCAGCCCGGGCCGCTTCAATGGCCGCGTTCAGCGCGAGCAGGTTTGTCTGGTCGGCAATGTCGTTGATGACGGTCATGACGGAGCCGATACTCTCGGCTTGTTCGCCGAGGCGCTGCATGACTTCCTGTAGCGCCTGGGTGTCGCGCTGTACTTTGTTGATGGCGGTAACGGATTCCTTGACTATGTTTTCGCCTTCCCGCGCTTTTTCCGTCGCCCGGTTGGAGCTTTCCGCCGCGATAGAAGCGCTTTTTGCGACATCGAGGACCGTTGCGTTCATTTCCTCCATGGCGGAGGCCGATGTTGTAACCCGCTCATGCTGGTATTTTACGAGATTGCTGGATGTATCAACCTGCTGGTTGATGTTTTCCACCGCGGTTGTAACGCGGCCTACTACCTGCTCCACATTGGCGGCGGCTTGCTGCAGAGCCTGCTGGCCGGCTTCCGCTTTTTCCTTTGCGGCTCCCGCTTCTTTCATGGCGGCCAAAGCTTTTTGGGCCTGCTGCTCGGCTTCACGCGACTTTTCCTCGGTTTCGAGGATCATTTTTTTAAGCGTTTCCACCATAGTGCCAAGGGCTTTGGACAAAGTGCCCACCTCATCCGTCGTCGTGACGGATAGTGTTCCATCAAGGTCGCCCTTGGCCACCTGTTCCGCAAACAGCGTTGCCTGGCCCAGAGGGGAGGTAATGGCGCGAGCGACCAGGACGCCTATGGCAAGCATTAAACTGCCTATAACAAGACCGACTATGGCGAAATACAAAACGATTTTGCCCTGGGTGTCTACAATGTTGGTCCTGGACAGTCCGACGAACAGCATGCCCGCGTTTTTGCCGTCCATGTCTTGCCAGGGCCAGTAAACGGTGTCGTAATCGGTTCCCAATATATCGTTGCGGGTTACCACCTTCTCTCCCCTGCCGATGACTTTATCGTAAATATCTTTGTTATCGAGTTTTGTACCGATCGCCGGTTTGCCGTTTTTGATGACTGTTGTTGAGACTCGGGTGTCGTCCAAAAAGATGGTGCATTCGACTTTCAGCAGATCCTTCATCATATTTACGAACGAGCCGGACGCCAGATCCGCGCCCAGGATAATCACGCCGACGATTTTGCCTTCATGATGGATGGGTTCACCTACGGCAAGGGTTAGCTTGACGACGCTGCCTGGCTCTATGCCGATGACGGTTTTGCCTTCGGTAAGCGGGATTCTCATGCTGGCTCTTTCCGATGGCAGCGTGTCGCCCACCTGACTCGAGTGGCCTCGTAATATAACGACGCCTTTTGTGTCGCAAATTGTAACAAAATCCACCGCCTTGGAGTCCATCAGCCCCTTGACGGACTTGCGGAGAATTTCTGTGTCGTTGTTTGCGACGGCTTGGGCGAATTGAGGGTTAACCCGCAGCATATCGGCAAACGACACTTTTGTATTTTCTAAGTTGTCCAATTCTCGCTGGACGATATCACTGTATGCGACGAGCTGTTTACCGGCGGTTTCGTTTCCTATGGTTGGGACAATGATATAGCCCGCGATGCACAATGAAGCAACGAGAAAGAGAATTGTACAAGACACGAGAATAAGGATCTTTTTAAAGATTGACATAGGAACTCCTTTGCATGAAATATCCGACGTGTTTAAATATCAATAAGATAGCCATTAAATTGTAATCGGCTAAAACGCTGCTTTCGGTAGCGTGACGGTAAAAAGCTTAGGTTGTGCCAAGGTTGAATGCAGGGGCTGTTTCAGAAAAGGAAAGCCATTGCCGTGCTTGGATTTAGACGCGCCGCGCGCGTGATGTAACAGATTTGATGATGGGGAGGGCGAAAAGCGGGCATAATGCGGGACAAAATACATGATTACATCCTTGGCAAAACGTGTATTCGCAAAGGAGTATCCTTCTTTGTTGTCAGCAATCGTTTGCATTTGCATTTTGTGATAACCAACAATATATTTGTAGTGCTTCCGTGAAATCAGGCTGCTTCTTGCTGTTGTTGTGCTCTGAATTCCGTTGTGCTTTTGTAGTCAAAGGATTGATGTGATGTTATTGACTATATTTAAAATCAACCCACAACCCAATATATTTATCGGTTGATATTGGATTTTGTTTAATCAGATTTATGTCCACGCGGATACCCTGAAATTGCCGGGATGCTTTCGTATAGCTTTGCCCGTTTTTGATGAGGGATTGAAAAGACAAAAAATGGGGTGGGGGTATTGCGTTGTTTCCTTCGTTATTCGGTCGTTTTGAAGGATAGGACTTATCAGAGTTTACATAACTTCCGGACAATCTATTGGTAGTTAATGCGTCTGGCCGGAAAAGCCGTTAGTATTAAAACTTATAGAGGTTGAAGCGCATGGAAGAAGGAAATCCGCCAGGCGAAGGCGCGCCGTGCCGCATTCCGCTGGAAGACAGCATCGACCTCCACACGTTCTCCCCGCGCGAGGTTTTGTCTGTTGTCGGGGAGTACCTTGAAGAGGCTGCCGCGAAGGGGTATCGGGAAGTGCGCCTTATCCACGGGAAAGGGACCGGGAAGCAGCGGGCGGCCGTGCGCTCTCTCCTGTCGAGTCACCGCCTGGTCGAGTTTTTCTCCGACGCCCCGCCGGAAGCGGGTGGTTGGGGAGCGACGCGGGTGGTTATCCGTGCCGGGAAATGATCGCCTTTTCAGCGATACGCTGACGCTTATCCTGTTGATTCCATTGATGACAGTATGGTTGTCGATAACAAGCGCGACTCCTTGCGCTTCGCGGCGAACCAATAGCATATAAAACGGACGAATTTCCAATGCTTGCCCGTTGTTTGTTGTGATATTTTCTTGTTCACAACAATTGTTGAAAATATTTATGATCCGAAAAACGACTATTTTGTGAGGGCTTTAAGCCGCTCGACCACTAATTTCCCGGCTTCGGTGATAACTTTTTTGTTCCATTCAATTTTTTCTTTCTCGCTGAACTTGTTGCCTGGTGGCAGGCCGTTCTTCTGTAAAAAGATAAAGTATTTGCCATAAGCTATATACATGTTTGTAGTGCTAATTGTAGAGTCACTGCTTAAACCCTTGCCGTTAAGATAAGCCCAATCTCCGATTCCCTCGACAGGAATTACAATTTCCTTTTCGTTTTTTTCATCATTTTTTCGGACAAGTTTGCCGTAACCTTCCGCGCCGCCGCTTTGCATCCAGCCTTTAGAAGCCGTTTTGCTCATGTCAAGCTGCGCGTCCTGATAGAGGGTGATACTAAGAAAACCGGCAACCCCAAACTTGTCATATAAAGTTTGTATTGCCCAAGGTTTGGTGGGCTTGATCTCGTCGATTTTTTTCGCATTCAGTGTCGCGCTATCCACTCCGAGTATCCGTCCGGCGTCTTCCTGAGTGATAAGTTTTGAAGATTTGATTGTTTTTGCATCCGGACTTGCGGAGGCGGTCGGCAGAAAAGCCGACAGCAAAAATACCAATGTAAGAGTTAGAATTCGTTTCATTTTCCATTTCTCCTTGGAATTTTTTATTTAAAGCTTACAGACAGGGCGAAGGTATGTAATCGCGCTCTGCCTGTAAACCTCCGGGATCATTTTCTTAAAAGGTAACAATAACCTCTCTGCCAGCGTCCAATCATTCTACCGCACAGCCCAGGTTTTCGACAGCGAAGCGGATAGGCGCCATAGTCCTGATGTTAATGGAAACCGGAGCTACGCCCATCGTCAGGGTTTTACCGTCCGCGACAAGATTTGCTTTGTTCTGCCGCATGGTAACGTTATGCCCGTTAGCGGCTAAGGCGATAGTTCTCTTCGCGCTGTCCTGTTCTGCCGTACCGCGCTCGCGTTGCCGCTATCAGCAAAAATCTCTGCGATTCATACTGATGGCGTCGTCGTCCGCCACGAACGGCAAGCATGCTCAAGACCAGGAGGTCAATTCGGTCGCCCGGACGATTTTGCGCTCTTGTATATACATGCTTCCGGTATCTCCACGTTTTCGCCTGGAAACTCCTTCCTTGCCAAAGATTTCCCCTTTGATGGCCGATGCGGCGCGGCAAATAGTTAAGGATAGCTTGAGAGGCGTGTGCGACAGCGAAGGGCTTAAGCGAAGGAAGCCGCTTTTGCGGGTGTCGCTTCCCGGATTCGGTGCGTGCCGGTTTTCGTATGGTATGATCGTTCATCACGCGCTGATACGAGGAATCCCATGGCGTTTCGCGACCTTCCGGCTTTTCTTTCCGCCCTCGAGGCTCGGGGCGATCTTAAAAAAATCACGGTTCCGGTTTCGTCGGAGCTCGAGGCGGCGGAAATTGCCGACCGGGCGGTCAAATCCGGGGGGGCGGCGCTGCTGTTCACGAACATCGAGGGTTCTTCCGTTCCGCTTGCCATGAATCTTTTCGGCACGGAAGAAAGGATGTGCTTTGCGCTTGGCGTCGAGCGGTTCGACGACATTGGCGCGCGCGTCCGCGAGATCCTGGAGCCGGAGATCCCGACAAATTTCCTCGATAAGCTCAAGATGCTTCCCCGGCTGGCGAGGCTGGCGAGTTTCCTTCCAAAGACCGTTACCTGCGCGCCTTGCCAGGAAGTGGTGGAGCGCGAGCGGCCGTCGCTGTCTTTCCTGCCCGTGGTAAAGACATGGCCGGGCGACGGAGGGCCGTTCATCACGCTGCCGTTGGTGTTCACGAAGGACCCGGATACGGGGCGCCGAAATGTGGGGATGTACCGGATGCACGTCTATGATGAGACGACCACCGGGATGCACTGGCATATCCATAAAGGCGGCGCGCGGCATTACCGCGGTTTTCGCGGGAGACGGGAGCGTATGCCTGTCGCGGTGGCGTTGGGAGGAGATCCCGCAACGATTTACGCGGCTTCCGCGCCTCTTCCGGAGGATGTCGATGAGATGATGTTTGCGGGGTTTTTACGCGAAGAACCGGTTGAGATGGTCCGGTGCGTCACTTGCGACATCGAAGTGCCCGCCCACGCCGAAGTTATCCTTGAAGGGTACGTCGATCCGGAGGAATTGCGGACCGAGGGGCCATTTGGCGACCATACGGGGTACTACTCTTTGGCGGATCAATATCCGGTTTTCCACCTGACATGCGTAACCCGCCGGAAGAACCCGGTTTATCCCGCGACCATCGTCGGCAAGCCGCCTATGGAGGATGTTTTTATGGGGAAAGCCACCGAACGGATCTTTCTTCCGATGCTTCAAAAGATTTTGCCGGAAGTCGTGGATATGAACCTGCCGGTCGAGGGGATCTTCCACAACTACGCTTTTTTCTCCATCGACAAGCGCTACCCAGGGCATGCCCGCAAGGTGATGAGCGCTATATGGGGGCTTGGGCTGCTCATGTTTTCAAAGTTCGTCGTCGTGTTCGACGCCGACGTAAATATACAGAATATGTCCGAAGTGTTATGGCGGATCGGAAACAACGTGGACCCGCGCCGGGACACAATGATTGTCGAAGGTCCGGTGGACGCCCTTGAGCATGCCTCTCCTGTTCCTCATTACGGGTCGAAAATGGGGATAGACGCAACACGAAAGTGGGCTTCGGAAGGGTTCTCCCGTGAATGGCCTGAGGATATCGCCATGCCTGAGGAGATCATGAATCTGGTGACGCGCAGGTGGAAAGAGTACGGTTTTTAGAGCAAATCAACTTTGGCTTTGCTGCGAAACAGAAGGCGCCTTTATAAGGAGAGGTTTCTTGTCCAAGGCCGCGCATGCGCTAATTTCAAAGCGAAATTACTATAAAAAGAGGAGTTTTGCCTTCAAGCGGCATCATTTCTTTGTGGGGAAGTCATAAGGGTGGTTCAGTCAGCCGGGATACTCCGTAGGATAGGCACGTACCTGGAGATGATAAAGGTAGCGCATACTGTTTTCGCGCTGCCGTTTGCGCTTGTCGGGATGTTCCTTGCGTCGCGCGAGAGCGGGGCGGCATATGCTCTGCCTGCCCCTCGGACCGTGTTTTTCATCCTGCTGGCGATGGTTGGAGCCCGCAGCGCGGCTATGGGGTTTAACAGGCTGGCGGACGCTGAAATAGACGCGAGGAATCCCCGGACAAAGGACCGCGCCATTCCCGCCGGGAAAGTAAGCCGGGGCATGGCCGGCGCGCTCGTGGCGGTCTCGGCTCTTTTGCTTGTGTTTGCGGCATGGGAACTCAATCCGCTGGCTTTGAGGCTTTCCCCGGTTTTGCTTTTGTTTCTCTTTTTCTACTCATACACAAAGCGCTTTACCTGGGTTTCCCACCTTGTCCTTGGGGCGTGCCTCGGGGCGGCCCCGCTTGCGGCATGGATTGCGGTTACGGGGGGGGCTGACGCGAGAATCCTTTCGGTTTGCTTTGCCGTCATGTTCTGGACGGCCGGTTTCGACGTATTGTATGCGCTTCAGGACATCGAGTTTGACCGCGCGGTTGGTCTGCACTCCATTCCCCGGTTTCTTGGCGTGGGGAAATCTTTGTGGGCGGCCAGGGTTTTCCATTTGGTCATGGCGATGCTTTTGCTGCTGAGTTATTATCTGTTTGGGCTTGGGTGGTTGTATCTTGCGGGGTTAATACTGTGTTTTGCCGTGTTGGTGTATGAGCATTCGATCATCCGCAAGGACGACCTTTCCCGGCTTGACGTGGCGTTTTTCAACCTGAACGGCATCGTAAGCATCGCGTATTGCCTGTTTACCTACCTTGATCTCACTATATGGCGCGGCCCATGAGAGTTCTGCTTGGAATATCCGGCGCAAGCGGCGCCGCCTACGGAGTGCGATGCGCTTCCCTGCTTTTGTCGCGGGAGGTGGAACTGCATGCCGTGGTTACGCGGACGGCATGGAAGATACTGTCCGACGAAGTGGGAAAAGGGAAGGAAGCCCCCGCCGGACTCGAAGACAGGCGGCGATGGCTTGCCGATATTGTCTCCGCGTCACGCCCGTTCCGGCTGTATGCCGACGACGACTTCAGGATACCATTTGCTTCCGGGTCGAATCCTCCCGACGCAATGATTATCGCGCCGTGTTCCATGGGAACTGTCGGCCGGATCGCTTCCGGCGTTTCTTCTTCCGTGCTGACGCGGTGCGCCGATGTCGTTATCAAAGAACGCAGGCCGCTTGTGCTGGTGACCCGCGAGGCTCCGCTATCTGTTATCCACCTCGAAAACATGTTGAGTCTTGCCCGCGCCGGAGCCGACATCTTTCCCGCGTGTCCGGGTTTCTATCATCGTCCGGAATCGGTGTCCGACCTTGTGGATTTTGTCGCCGCCAGGGCGCTTTCCCGAATCGGCATAGATACGGGGTCGTTTCCCCGCTGGGGGGAAGAGTATGGCGAATTTTAAAGGTGTTTTGTATAGTCCAGATTTTACGGCGCGGCCGGACCGGGCGAGACCATCCGGAAGCCGCTAAAACAGGCTTTGGTTTGTTTATTCTGGAGGAACCGATTTTTTCTGTATCAGACCTGTTTATAAAGAGGGAAAAATGAGCGTCATTTCGATCCTTCTGGAGGCGTTGCGGGGCGAACGGCGCTCCGGCGAAGAGACGACAAAGGGCGTGTCTTTTGCGGCTGCCTTGACGTCTGGCTTGTACGAAATTTCCCAGGCGTTGAGTCGTCCGGCGGAGGATGTCCAGCCCAGCTTCGACCTTATTACCTCCGCTTCCGCTTCGATCCTGCGCGTCGAGCATTGCGTGCTGCTTTTCCTGGAGCCTGAAGACGGGATTCCGCAGATCCGCTCAAGGGCGGGGATCTTCCGGGGGAAACCGTTGGAAAAGTACCGGCTCGAGTTGCTGCACCGGGTTGTCAAGCCG
Source organism: Syntrophorhabdaceae bacterium (assembly GCA_009783195.1). Taxonomy (GTDB): domain Bacteria; phylum Desulfobacterota; class Deferrimicrobia; order Deferrimicrobiales; family Deferrimicrobiaceae; genus UBA2219. Next base: position 10,956 of record WRHP01000018.1, read on the forward strand.
GTCCTGTCAACCGGCGAGGGGGTCATAGTATCCGAGAGGCGTCCGGGGATCGACCGCGGTATTTTGCGCCTTATGCGTCGCCTGGATGTCCAGGGGTTTATCGTTGCTCCGATCAAGAACGATTCCTCTGTCATCGGCCTGGTGATTGCCGCTTCTCCTCTGGATCGCCGTGAGCTTGGCGACGACGACCTGAAACTGCTGACAGTTATGGCGAATTTTGCGTCGGCCGCTCAGGGGAACGCGGCTCTGGTCGCCCGGCTGGATAAAAGAGCCCGGAAATTGTCGGCTATCTTCGAGATCAGCAAGGCGTTGAACGAAGAACCCGACCACGCGGACCTGTTCCAGCTTATTATCGACCGGGCGGCGGATCTGCTGGGCGCCTCCGTTGGCTCCGTTGTCCGGGTGGATCACTCATCCGGCCTGCTCTACATCGAGGCTGAACGGGGGTTGGGCGGAGCGGTCAAATCCGCCCTGAAACTGCGGATCGGGGAAGGGATAACCGGGTGGGTGGCAAAAGAAGGTGTTCCTATCCTGGTCTCCGATGTACGGGCCGATCCGAGATACGTCGAGGCAAACCCCTTCGTGGGATGTGAAATGGCTGTTCCGATCAAGTGGGGAACCGAGGTCATGGGCGTTATCAATCTCGATCATAACGAGGTGGACGGGTTCCAGGAAGAGGATCTTGATATGCTCACCGCGTTTGGACATGTGGCGGGGGTGGCGTTGCGCAACGCGAATGTTCTCCGCGACTGGATGCAACGCGGAAAATGACGGTAAAGTCGTAATATTCAAGAGCTTTTATTGTTGTCTGCTATGCCGGCCGGTTCGGGAGTCTTTTCCGGACCCGTGGCGGCGGTTGCCGGGGGCGTTGGCCGCGCGCTGTTTTGAGGATATATATAAGGAAACGGTTAAGAATATTAGGTTGGCGTTATTCGCTGGAAAGGGTGAGTTTAGATGGTCAGAGATATTCTTGCGTACCCCGACTCCTTTTTATCCAAGAGAGCGGCTCCGGTATCAAAAATAGATGAACAACTGAAAAAACTTATCAGGGATATGTTCGACACCATGTATGAGTCCGAAGGCATCGGGCTGGCCGCCACGCAGGTTGGTGTGGATAAACGGGTAATAGTTCTGGATGTTTCCCCTTCCGATGAAAGCGGTGTTCCGATCGCGCTGGTGAATCCCGAGATCGTCGGGTGCGACGGCCCCGATATAGCCGCGAATGAAGGCTGTCTGAGCGTTCCCGGCGTCACCGGGGAAGTTGTTCGCCCGGAAGCCGTGCTTGTCCAGGGCATGAACGAAAACGGCGAACCGGTAATGCTGCGCGCCGGCGGGATATTGGGACGCGCGATTCAGCACGAGATCGATCATCTCGACGGAGTTCTGTTTATCGACCGGATTCAGCCGTCGTCGGCGACCACGGAGTGAGCCTGACGTCTCCGGAGATCGGCGCGGATCTTTTGCGAATCGTATTCATGGGGACGCCGGAATTTGCCGTTCCGTCACTTACCGCTCTGGCGGCGACCGAGGACGTGACGCTTGTCATGTGCAATCCGGACCGGCCGGCCGGGCGCGGTCGGGTAATGGCCTCCCCTCCGGTAAAAAACGAGGCTGTCCGGCTTGGGATTCCTGTTTTTCAGCCGGAAAAAGCGCGCGCGCCGGACGCGGTGGCGCGTGTTGCCGCCGAGGCACCGGACCTTATCGTGGTGGTCGCCTATGGCCATATCCTTCCCAAATCCGTTCTCGATATACCGCGAACAATGTGCGTCAACGTCCATGCGTCCATCCTGCCGAAGTACCGGGGCGCCGCTCCCATAAACTGGGCTGTGGCAAACGGGGAAAAGGAAACCGGCGTCACCATTATGAAAATGGACGAGGGGATGGACACGGGGCCGATACTCCATATGCGCGGAATGCCGGTTGGCGATGAAGATACGGCTGAAACCATGTTCGGCAAACTTGCCGTTTTGGGAGCCGAAGCGTTGGTGGAAACGTTGAAAATATTCCGGGAAGGCGCTCTGGCTTCAACGCCGCAGGACAACGCGGCGGCGACGTATGCGCCGATGCTTAAAAAAGAACACGGCAAGATCGACTGGAGAAGTCCGGCGCGAAAGATCCGCGATCTTGTCCGGGGAATGACGCCGTGGCCGTCCGCGACCGCGGTTCATGGCGGCAGGACGCTTAAAGTTCTTTCCTGCGCCGTTGTTTCGGAAGACGCCGCGCCGGCGGGGGAACCCGGCGAAATTCTTGCCGTGGGAAGGGAAGGAGTCTCCGTTGCGTGCGGAAGCGGTGTTTTGCTTCTTGCGGCCGTCCAGCCGGAAGGCGGGAAGGCAATGGATGCCTGGGCTTATGCGCAGGGACGCCGCCTGGAAAAGAGGGAACGGTTATCGTAAGGGACGCGGCTGTCTCGGTCCTTGTCCGGGTGGACCGGGACGAAGCCTTCGCCGACATAGTGCTGGACCGCGCGCTTCGCGAGTCCTCTTTCAACGATCCGAGAGACCGCGCTTTGCTGACGGAGATCGTCATGGGTGTCTTGCGCCGTCGCGGAACTATAGATTTTGCTCTCCTGCCGTTTCTGTCCCGCCCCCTCGAAAAAACCGATGTATATGTCCGCAATGCTCTGCGGGTGGGGGCTTACCAGCTTTTTTACACCAGGATTCAGGAACGTGCGGCGCTGAACGAGACGGTGGCGGCGGTCAAAGCCGCGCGAGGTGGCTGGGCGGCCGGGTTTGTGAACGCCGTTCTTCGCGGTATTCTTCGCGCGGGGAAAAATCCCTCTCTCCCCAAACCTGGGGACCCGCGCAGACCACAGGCCGAGCTTTCCGCTCCGGCGGAGCTTATCGCGGCGCTTACCCGGACAATGGGCGAGGAGGAGACGCGCGCGTTTCTTTTGGCGGCGCTTGATAAGCCGCCTTTCGCCATAAGGGCGAACCCGTTTCGCGCCGCCGTTGCCGAATTGTCTTCACGGCTTGCCGAAGAAGGGATGGAACCTTCTCCCTGCCGTTTCGCTTCCGAAGGGCTTCTTCTCGGAAAGCCACCGGCGATTCACGCGGACCTTGCGTTTCGGCAGGGGGCTTATCTTGTTATGGACGAAGGCGCCCAACTGATCGCTCCGCTTCTTTCTCCCTCTCCGGGCGACAGGATTCTTGATGTGTGCGCGGCGCCCGGAGGAAAGACGACGCACCTTTGCGCTCTCGCGGGCGGGCGGGCCTCCATCATCGCGGCGGATGTTTCAGCGGCCCGTATCCGGATGCTGCGGGATACGGTGGCAAGGACAACCGCGCCGGGTGTTGATACCGCCTTGAACGATTTTTCCCGCGCGGCGCTTCCTTCTTCGCGCCAGGCATACGACAAGGTTCTTGTGGACGCGCCGTGTACCGGGATGGGGGTGATCCGGAGGAATCCGGACGCGAAGTGGCGGTTTCGCCCCGACGCTCCGACGGGAATCGCCCGGACCCAGGCGTCGATCTTGCGTAACGCGTGGGAGGCGGTGCGTTCCGGAGGAACGCTTCTGTACTGCACCTGCTCGCCCTTGCGGGAAGAAAACGAGGATGTAATCCTTGGCTTTCTCTCTGTTGCGGCGGACGCGTCGCTTTCGGAGCCTCCGCCGGACTGGCCGGGGCCCGCCGACGCGTGGTCTTCGGAAGGGTTTATGCGGTTGTACCCACACCGGCACGGAACGGATGGCTTTTTCGCCGCGCTTTTGAAAAAAAGGTAAAGTAGGACAGACACGGCAACTGCCGGGAAAACGGGGAACGCCATGAAGTATTACATCGCTCCGTCGCTGTTATCGGCGGATTTTGGGAAACTCGCGGAAGAGGTCCGGTCTGTCGAGAAGGCCGGCGCCGATCTGCTTCACGTGGATGTGATGGACGGCCGGTTCGTCCCGAATATAACGGTCGGACCAATTGTTGTGAAGGCGATAAAGAAGTATGCCTCCATCCCGCTGGATGTCCACCTGATGATCGTGGAGCCCGAAAAATATATCGACGCGTTTGCGGAAGCGGGTGCCGACATCATAACAATCCACGCGGAGGCCACCTCTCACCTGCAACGCGCCGTGGCGCGTATCCGGGATCTGGGGAAGAAGGCGGGCGTATCGCTGAACCCTTCCACGCCGCTTTCCGCTGTCGAATGGGTTATGCGGGATATCGACATGGTTTTGGTCATGAGCGTCAATCCGGGCTTCGGGGGGCAGACGTTTATACAGGCGTCCCTTTCCAAGATAGAGCGGCTTAGCGCGCAGCTTCGCAGGGAAAAGCTCGATGTGGACATTCAGGTCGATGGCGGCATCAAGGTCGATAACGTCGGGAAGGTTGCCTCCGCCGGCGCCAACGTGATAGTGGCGGGCTCTGAAGTTTTCGGCTCGCCGGATTACGGGGAGACGATCCGGCTCATGCGGGAAAACATTCAAGCGGCCCTCGGCGGGCAGGCTTGAACGCTGGAAGAGGCGCAATCGGATTGCCCGCGCAAAACTATCTATTGACGATCTGTTGCTGCCGTTGGTACGATGATCGGCCTTAACGGGATGTGGCTCAGCCTGGTAGAGCACCTGGTTCGGGACCAGGGGGTCGCTGGTTCAAATCCAGTCATCCCGACCATGTCTAAACGGGGTTGCGGGCGCGGGTGTCCGCAACCCCTTGTTTTTTCCTCAAGCGGCGCGCCCAATACAAACGCAAAGATGCTGCCCGGCAGGTAACAGGTTGGCAAGAAAATGGCGACGCATGCATACGATTTCCAAGATTACGCACCCGTGCTGGTACTTGTCGGCTCGTGTATACACTTTACGGCAAATATTCCCCGCGTTTTTTTCATTTCCGGAGGAGTTCCGGCGCCGGTTGCGGATTTTCCGGATTGACGGGTCTTGTACGGGTTTTTGGATTTTAGCGGTCCATACCCGGATTTTGAGGGCGTATCTAATTAGAAATATTACCTATTAATATATGTTCAGTTTTTGCTTGACAGCCATAGCGGCGCTCAATTAGACTTTGGTCCGACCATCAGTTTGTATTCTGTATACAACTTGACAGCTACACATATCCCAAGCTGAGGCGACGACAGTGTCCAACCCTAAAGACAAAATATCGCTGAAAGTCATGAAGTCTTTTATCGAAGACGAAGGGAAGGGGCTGGCCCGTCTGGACCCCGATGATCTTAACGCTCTACGCGCGGTGCCGGGCGACGCGATCCTGATCACCGGCCGCCGCTCCACGGTGGCTAAAGCGGCCCATGCTCCGCAGCAGTTCTGCGGCCAGGGCCTGATCCTCATGGAAGGCATCACCCGCGACAACGCGCAGGTCTCGGTCGATGAGGAGTGCACGGTTCAGAAGGTTCCCTACAAGCAGGCCGACAGCGTAATTCTTTCGCCGGTCGATGTTCGCAGCGCGCTGCCGAAAGACCAGGAAATCCCTCACATCCGGCACTTGCTGTCTGGTCTTCATGTCACCATTGGCGACCGTATCCAGATCACCATGTTCGGCACGCGGCCGCAGTTCTACATGGTCGAAGGCGCAAGCCCCCGCGGCGCGCTCCGTATCACCGCTCACACCGACATTACTTTCCGCGGCTCCGATTTTACCTCCGAGAAGGCGACCCGCACGTCTTATGAAGACATCGGCGGTCTGGAGAGGGAACTCAGTCATGTACGTGAAATGATCGAGCTTCCCCTCAAGTTCCCCGATATGTTTGCCCAGCTTGGCATTGATCCTCCCAAGGGAGTTCTCCTGTCGGGGCCTCCGGGAACCGGCAAGACTCTTATAGCCCGCGCTATCTCCAATGAGGTTCGCGCCCACTTCCTGCACGTTAACGGGCCGGAGCTCATTCACAAGTTCTACGGGGAAAGCGAGGCGAAGCTTCGCGCGGTGTTCGAAGAAGCTCGCAGAAACGCCCCCGCCATCATCTTCTTCGACGAAATGGACGCTCTGGCTCCTAAGCGCGCCACGGTCGTAGGCGATGTTGAAAAGCGTGTCGTCGCCCAGTTGCTCGCCCTGATGGACGGCCTTGTCGGACGCGGCGAAATCGTCATCATCGGCGCAACCAATATGCCGGAGCTTGTTGACTACGCTCTCCGTCGCCCTGGCCGGTTCGACCGTGAAATCACGATCGGCGTGCCCAAGCGGCATGAGCGCCTCTCGATTCTGAAGATCCATTCCCGCAAAATGCCGTTGGCCGAAGATGTTGACCTGATGCGCCTTGCCGAGATCTCCCACGGATACGTCGGCGCCGATATTTCGGCTCTGTGTACCGAGGCGGGTATGGCGGCGTTGCGGCGCCTGTTGCCGTCGATCAAGTTCGGAGTGGATCAGAAGCCGACTTTGGAAGAAGGCTCTGAAGTCAAAGTCACCATGGACGACTTCATGACCGCTTACAAGGAAGTCGAGCCGACATCCACCCGCGAGTTCATGAGCGAACGGCCAAACATCTCTCTTAAGGATGTTGGCGGCCTGCATCAGATAAAGAAAAACCTCATGTCCATGCTGAAGCTTCCTCTGCGGGGACATTCGCTGTTCGCCGATTCCCGCTTGACTCCGCCCCGTGGCGTGATTTTCTCCGGTCCGTCCGGAACCGGCAAGACGCTCCTGGCAAAAGCTGTTGCGGGCGAAATGGGCATGACGCTGTTCACCGTCGATCCCCCCACGTTGCTGTCGAAGTGGGTCGGCGAATCCGAAAAGGGACTTCGGGAAGTATTCAAGCGGGCCAAGCAGGCTTCGCCGTGCATTCTCTTCTTCGACGAGATCGAGGCGATGGCTCCGGCGCGGACCGCCGAGGATTCCGGCCAGATTTCCCAGAGAATCGTCAGCCAGTTGTTCCGTGAGCTCGACAGCCTGCAAAGCTCTTTGGGCGTCATGATCCTGGCTGCCACCAACCGGATCGACCTGATGGAGCCCGCGCTGCTTCGGGCCGGCCGTTTCGATTCCATCATTGATTTCCCGGTTCCCTCCAAAGAAGATCGGGTTGATATTCTCAAAATGTTCCTGCAGAATCTGCCGTTCCGCTCCGAAGTCGATATCAACGCGCTTGCGGATACCACCGAAGGTTGGTCTGGCGCGGATCTCGAGACCCTTTGCAAGAAGGCTGTCATGCAGGTGCTCGAAGAGGAAGGGGAACTCAAGGAAGAGAAGCCCGATTACAGCAAGCTGGCAATTTCCTTGAAGCATTTCGAGCAGGCTAACGACCAGTCGGGAGCCGCCGCGACGATTCGATCCCGTATTCTGAAGGGATAAAGCTTTTTTCGTTGTGGCTTCGCTTAAGGATAAGAAAAAGGTGGCGCTGTTAAAGCCTGCTAAAAAAGTAAGAGTTTACGAAGAAGTTGTTGCAAAGATTAAAGAAATGATCGACAAGGGTCGGCTTAAATCAGGAGACCAGCTGCCTGTTGAAAGAGAGTTGGCGGAAGTTTTCCGGGTTAGCCGGTCATCTGTAAGGGAAGCCATTCGTTCTTTGGAAAGCCAGGGACTTCTCGAGAGCAGGCAGGGCGACGGTACCTATATTGCTCGGCATCCCGTTGAATTGTTGGTGAATCCGCTGGCCTCCGTAATTTGTTCCCAGAAAGATGGCCAGGAAGAGCTTTTCGAGATGCGCCGTCTTATCGAGCCTCAATTGGCTTTTCTTGCCGCCGAGCGGGCGACAGACGAAGAAATAGTACAGATGGAAAAGACATTGAGTCTCCAGAAGCAGCAGGTTCTCCGTGGAGAATCGGGAGCGGAAGCTGACAAACAGTTTCACTATCTTTTGGCTAATGCGGCCCGTAACCGGTTTTTGCTGCAAATCGTTGACAGTAACATGGGTTTCTTTATGGAAAGCCGTGACAACTTTCTTCAGGTGGAAGGAAGACCAAAAAAATCTGTCCAGCGTCATAGGGAGTTGCTCGACGCGATCGAGGTCCGCGATTCGGAAGGCGCGGCGCAGGCCATGCGTGAGCACTTGTTGGATATAGAGAACAGCTTGTTCGAAATTGCGGTGGAAAAAGCAGGAGGCAACAAGCAAGTTTCTTAAAGACGACAGGAAAGGAGGTGAACTGGTTAGTCGCTTTAGCAGTTCGTACATCAATTACCTGTTGTAGACAACCGAAGGAGGAAGGACACAATGGCAGACGTGTTTGAAGTAACAATTTGGTGCCGTGGCGTGATCCAGGATATGGAAGGGCGTCACCTTTCGCTGGTTCTTGCCAATGCAGCAGCTAAGAGCGGCAAGTTCGTTCAGGCTTGGGACAACTATGCGGACCTTCCGGACCGCGTGCTGGTTCCGCTTCGCAAGTATTGCCGTATCAGCGACGAAGAGATTGAGATGCGGTATGTGTATGAGAACAACAATCCGTCGCTCGTTATCGTTATGGAAGAAGTTATCGTAAAGGGTATCGACATTCTCCGCGGAGCCACCAAGGGTACCGCGCTTGTCGTTAACACCAAGCGGTCGGCTGATGAGATCCTTGCTGTTATCCCGAACAAAGACCTTCTGTCCGCAATCGTCACCGTAGACGCCACTGGTATCGCTGGCGGCACGGGCCTCGAAGCCCTCGACTTCCTGGGTTCCGAGGGTGGCGTTGAAGCCGTTTCGGTCGGCGTGGCTGTTTCTGCTCCGTTGGCTGGCGCTGCAACCAAAGTTTGCAACCTGTTCTCTCTTGACAACGTAGTCGCTACCGCGGCGAACAAGGCTGGCGTGAAGGAAGGCGAGAAGACCGCCGTTGTTAAAAAACTGTAGTAGTGAAAACTTTATAAGGCCTGGAAGGAGAAGAAAATGAGTCCACTGTATTGCGAAAAGTTCCGGATCCCCAAGCACCTCGAAATCGCTGACGGCGCTGTGGTTCCGGCCCCGGTTGGCGAGCAGCCGATGATGAAGACCGGCAACTGGCGGATTGAGCGTCCGGTCATTGATCAGGAAAAGTGCACCACCTGCTTGAACTGCTTCATCTATTGCCCGGATGCTTGCTGGCACCTGGATCCGAAGTCCGAAAAGATGGTGTGGAACGCCATTTACTGCAAAGGCTGCCATATCTGTGTCGTAGAGTGCCCGGCCGATGCGCTCCGGACCGAGAACGAACTGAATTTCAAGGGCGGCGTCGCCCGTCTTGATAAGCCTTACTAGATTCCCAGGAGGAAACTCAGATGCCGAAAGAAACTTATATGGCTGGTTGCGCCGCGACTGCAAACGGCGCGAAGTTAGCGAGAGTTGAAGTCATCACCTCGTACCCGATTCGTCCGTACACTGGTATCATGATGGAACTGTCAAGAATGGTGGCGGCGGGTGAGCTGGATGCCGAGTTCGTTCACGGCGAAGGCGAGCACGCTCAGGTCTCCGTTACCCAGGGCGCGTCCGCTTCGGGCGCCCGCGCATACACCGGCTCCTCGGGCGTTGGTGTTGCCTACGCGATGGAAGTTTACTCCCCGATCTCCGGTGGCCGGTATCCGTGCCAGATGGCGATTGCCGACCGCGCGTATGACCCCCCCGGTGACTTCGGTTCCGAGCATACCGACGTTATGTCCTGCAGCAACCAGGGCTGGATCCTCGGCTGGGCCGAGACGCCGCAGGAATCAATGGATAACTGCATCATCTATTATCGTATCGGTGAAGATGCGAAAGTCATGCTGCCGCAGTGGCAGGTTCAGGACGGCTATTTCGTGTCGCACATCCCGAACAAGGTCAGCATTCCGGATCAGGAAGTTATCGATGAATTCCTGCCTCCGTATAACTGCCCGCACGCTCTGACTCCGCAGAACCCGACCAACCATGGTCCGCAGATCTTCCCGGATCAGGGACCGGCGATCGATCTTCAGAGAGCTCAGGCGTTCCTGAACACCCCGAAAGTCATCGAGCAGGCTATTGCCGATTACAATAAGGCTGTTGGCCGTGACTATACCCCGTGGCTCGAAGAGTATAAGACTGATGGCGCCGAGTACGTGTTCTTCCTGATGGGCGGACACTGCCGTACGGCCCGTTTCGCGGTTGATCACCTCCGCAAGAAGGGCGCGAAGGTCGGTATGGTGAAGCTCCGCTTCGTCCGTCCCTGGCCGACGACTCAGGTTTGCGAAGTTCTCTCCAAGTTCAAGGCTGTTGGCGTAATTGAGTCCCAGACGAACTACGGCGGCGCCATGAAGGGCGGCGAGCTGCAGCACGAAGTTCGCTCCTCCCTGTATGACTCCCCGAAACAGCCGGCTTGCTGCTCGTTCATGGCCGGTCTGGGCGGCGAAGTCATCTCCCTCGAGGAGTTCTACAACATGGCGAAGATCCTCGAGAAAATGGCGAAAGCCGGTAAGGCCGAGCAGTATGTGTACTGGGTCGGCTTCGACAACGGCATCTAATTTTCCGCGACACGAAAAAACAAGGAGTGACATAAAATGGCACAAATTCCGACCAAGGAAATGGAACTTGTTAAGAACCTCCGCGGTATCGACCAGAAGGAATGGTATGTTCCTGGTCACCGTACCTGCGCCGGCTGCGGCCCGGCCCTTTGCTACAGACTGGTCTCCCTGGCTGCTGGCGAAAACTCGATCTTCCTCGGCCCGACGGGCTGCATGTACGTTGCGAACTGCTCCTACATGTGCACCCCGTTTGCCTATGCCTGGACGCACTGCCAGATCACGAACGGCGGCGCGGTTGCTTCCGGTATCGAAGCTGCATACAACGTTCTGATCCGCAAGGGCAAGTACAAAGGCCCGCTGCCGAACATCGTTGTTATGGCCGGCGACGGCGGCGCGATCGACATCGGTCTGCAGGCTGCCTCCGCGATGATGTATCGCGGTCACGATGTTCTGTTTGTCATGTATGACAATGAGTCCTACGCGAACACGGGTATCCAGACCTCCCCGATGACTCCGTACGGCGGCAAGACCACCTTCACGCCTCCTGGAAAGATGATCCCCGAAGGCAAGAAGCTGTTCCCGAAAGACGCGCCGCAGCTGTTCATCGGCGGTCACCCCGCGCTGAAGTATGTCGCGACGGCTTCGGTTGGCTATCCGGTCGACCTGATCAACAAGTGCCGCAAAGGCCTGAACTACAAAGGCCCCGCGTTCGTACACATTCACTGCCCGTGCCCGAAGGGCTGGCTGTATAACTGCAAAGACACCGTTCGTGTTGCGAAACTGGCGGTCGAGACCGGCTTCTGGGTCAACTACGAATGGGAAAAGGGCGAGTATGTCTATCAGCACGTTCCGAAGACCTACAAGCCGGTAAAAGAGTACATGAAGGGTCAGGAGCGCTTCAACCACCTGCAGGAAGAGCACATCGCCAAGATGCAGGCATTCATCACGGCGAAGGTGAAGGCCCCTGGCAAGCCGATCGAAGTCCCGGTTCTTGGACCGAGAGAAGAAGCCTAATCGGTTGTATGACCGAGGGACACAGGGTAACCTGTGTCCCTCTTTTTACATTAGGGTTAAAAATTTTGATGCAATTTTGATAAAATCGTCTATCCTTGCACTATAAGAAATCAGGTCCCGGTTGTGCTCTGGGCAGTCCCCTCTGGTATCACTCCTGGGACAAACTGTTTCGAAGCTGGCTTTTTGCTCAGGGCTCCGGACAGATTAAAGGAATAGACGAACAGGTTTTTGGTTTCTGTTCGACCAAGATGCAGGGGGCGTTGTAAAGGAAGGGAGGAGGCTGTTGTTGTGCGACTTTTGAGGTCGGGGGTCATAAAACTTTCACATGGGGGTAGTTCCATGAGTAAAAGATTTTCTTGGTTTAAGATTCTGATGGTTGTCGCATGCTCTTTGGCAATGGTTGCAACCTCAATCGGCACAGCAAAAGCCTGGGAGCCCAAGATGCCTGTCGAGTTCATCATCCCGGCAGGAGCTGGCGGCGGCGCGGACGTTATGGCTCGTTTTATTGCTCCGATTATTTCCAAGCACAAGCTTTCCCCCAAACCGTTTGTAGTCATCAATAAGTCAGCCGGTGCGGGAGCGGAAGGGTTCATGTACGTGAAGGGCCAGAAAGGCAATCCGCACGTAATCATCATTACTCTTGACAACCTGTTTACCACCCCGCTGGCCACCGGTGTGCCCTTCCACTGGAAGGACATGACCCCGGTCGCCAAGCTGGCGCTTGACTATTTCATTCTTTGGGTACACACCGATACACCGTATAAAACCGCAGCCGAATATTTCGACGCGGTCAAGAAGTCTCCCGGCAAGTTCGTCATGGGCGGCACCGGCGCCAAGCAGGAAGATCAGGTTCTTACAGTTCTTATCGAGCAGACCTACGGCCTGAAGTTCAACTACGTCCCGTTCAAGGGCGGCGGCGCGGTCGCGGTCGAGCTCGTCGGCAAGCACATTGACTCCACCGTAAACAATCCGTCGGAAGCTGTTAGCCATATGAAGAATGGAACATTGCGCGCGCTGGCAGTCTGCGATAACGAAAGAATCGACCTGCCGGATTGGAAGCAAGTCCCGACGCTTAAAGAATCGACAGGCAAAGATGTTTCCTATCTGATGCTTCGCGGCATCTTCATGGCTCCCGGCGTGAAGCCGGATGAGCTGGCGTTCTATGTCGATGTCTTCAAGAAAGTGTCTGAGACTCCGGAATGGAAGAAATACGTTACGGACATGGGGCTGAAAGATTCGTTCCTGGCCGGCGATGAATATGTGAAGTGGCTTGAAGCTAAAGACAAGGAAGTCAAAGAACTTATGACTTCCGGTGGTCTTTTAAAGTAACAGGCTTGATGTAAGCGCAATAAAAGGGGAAGCAGGATTTTTTTACACCTGCTTCCCCTCGTTGCGCACCTCTAATACCGGTTTAGATGGGGAGGAAAGATGCGCAAGGCCAATGTAGGTTTGGCTGTTTTTTTCTTGGCTTTAGGGGCGCTTTGCCTCTATGATTCGGTCAGAATAGGATTCAGATGGTTGCCTGTGACCGGTCCTGGTCCGGGCTTCCTGCCGTTTTACCTGGCGCTTGGTTGTGTAGTAGGATCGGCGCTTATCATCTTAAGAGAGTTTAAAAAAGAAGATAAAGGATTACCGTTGATCCCGGAAGGGGGGCTTGGACCGATCCTGTGGGTTTTGATTCCTTCCACTGTTATGCTTATGATCGTTCCGATTTTTGGCCTTCATGCGGCGGCGCTCATTTACATTGCGTTTTACATGAAGGTGGTCGGGAAGATCGAAGTGTACAAATGCGCTCTCATCAGCATCCTGTTCCCTGTGTCGCTGTATATCATTTTTGACAAAGTGTTCTTGATCCCTTTGCCGAGTGGAATACTTGGTGATTATTTGTTTGGGCCGGTTGGAAAGTTATACGACGTTATTTTTTAGTTAGGTTTTTCATGGTTAGGCTTGTATTTTGATATCGGAAGGAGATCTACGTGGCAGAGAATATGCAATTACTGATGTCAGGCATTGGCACCGCATTGATGCCGGTGAATTTTATAACTGCCATCGTCGGCCTGGCTCTCGGCATCATCGTCGGCGTGCTACCTGGTTTGGGCGGCGCGAACGGCGTAGCAATCTTAATACCGTTGACAGTTGCCATGGATCCGGTAGCCGGCATTATTCTTCTGGCGAGCATTTATTGGGGGGCGTTGTACGGCGGCGGCATCACCGCCATCCTCTTCAACATCCCTGGCGAGCCATGGTCGGTGGCGGTCACTTTTGACGGCTACCCGTTAGCAAATAAAGGGGAGCCTGGAAAAGCTCTTGTTTTGTCCTTCTTGGCCCACTCGGTTGGAGCGGTTATCGGCGTTATTTTGCTCAGCTTCTTCGCGCCTATCATTGCCGCTTTTGCCTTGATGTTTGGTCCGTCCGAGGTTTTCGCGGTCATGATGTTAACGTTTAGCGCTTTTGTCGGGCTGGGCGGAAAAGACGCGGTCAAAAGCTGCGTTTCCATTTTCATCGGGTTCCTGCTGGCTTGCGTCGGCATGGACATCGTTACCGGTGAAATGCGCATGACTTTCGGCTCTATTGACCTGATGGCCGGTTTTGACTTCATCATCGCGGTCATCGGTCTCTTTGGTCTTGGCGAGATTTTGCTGACGGTCGAGGAAGGTCTGAAGATCGAAGGCAAGGCCGGAAAGATTTCGCTCAAAGATGTAAAAGACGGTTTTGTCATAATATGCAAGGAATGGAAGGCACTGGTCCTTGGCGTTGGCATCGGCGCCTGGATGGGTTTAAAGCCCGGCGGCGCTACCCCTGCGTCCTTCATGGCATACGGTTTTGCCAAGCAGGGAGCTAAAAACAAGGACGAATTCGGAAAAGGCGCTTATGCGGGAATTATAGCTCCCGAGGCAGCTACTCACTCGGCGGGCACTTCCGCGGCTCTTCCGATGATCACGTTGGGAATTCCCGGTTCTCCGACCATGGCTGTTATCATGGGCGGTCTCATGATCTTCGGCCTGATTCCGGGGCCGATGCTTTTCAAGGAACACGCTACGTTTGTTTGGGCGTTCATCGGCAGTTGCTGGGTCGGGAATATTCTCGGCCTGTTTATCGTTATGGCGTTCGCGCCGCTTTTCGCCGCTATCCTGCGGGTTCGGTTTGCCATCATTATGCCGATCATCGTTTATGTCTGCGCGATCGGCGCTTACGCGGTCAACAACCGGATGATCGATATTTATTACATGATCGTCTTTGGCGTTTTCGGGTATCTGTTCAAAAAGCTTGATTACCCGATCGCCCCCATGGTTCTTGCTCTTGTTCTGGGAGGCATGGCGGAGTCGGCGCTTCGGCAGTCGCTTCTTATGTCGGGCGGCAATCCGGGCGTTCTTATCGGTTTGAAGATCAACGAAGCCGGGCGTTTGGAAATCAGTTGGCTTTGCTTACTGATCATGATTGCGGCTTTTATCATATTCTTCTGGCCGAGCATTTCTGGTTTCCTGGAAAAGAGGAAGAAGGCTTCCGCCTGATCAGGTTGAAGCTGATGTGATATGGCGCTTTTACGGTTGTAATTTTGAGAAGCGGTCCGGAGAACTGAAGGCGTTTAGTTTTCCGGACCGTTTTTTTTGAGAAGGGCAGCTCAAGGCATGACGACTAAATCGAAAATACTGATCACAGGCGGAGCTGGTTCATGCGGGAAGTACTTGGCCGGCCGTTTTCTGGACCTTGGCCATGAAGTTCGGGTAATCGATAAGGACACAGAGCCTCTCCGGGCGATCAAAAACGATAGATTGGAAGTATTTCAGGCGGGGCTTGAGGATAGAGACGCGGTAAAGAAAGCTGTTGAAGGAACAGACGCGATCTTTCATCTGGCATGGTCTTTTTCCGAGGTTCCGCTGGAAACGTTTGAGCAAGACCTGATCGGGCACCTGTACCTTCTTGAAGAAGCGGCTTCCCAAAAAGTTCGGCACCTGATCTATGCCAGCACCGCCGTGGTATATGGAAAGCCAAAAGTTTCTCCGGTTGACGAAGAGCATCCGCTTCTTGTGGACGAGGCTAGGAAGCCCTTATACGGAATTGCCAAAGCCGCGGCCGAGAAACTATGTGTGATGTATAGCAAGGAAGGGAAAGTGCCGTCCACCGTGATTCGTTTTTGGTGGGCGTATGGGGATGAAATCGGCGGCAAGCATCTGCGGGCGATGTTAAAGACCGCCGCCTCGGGCGAGGCGCTGGAAGTGCCGGCTGGAGCCGGCGGTAGCTTCCTCCACATGGAAGACTTGTCGCAGGGAATTGAGAAGTGTCTGTTTAATCCCGTAGCCTACGGGCAGACATTTAATTTTGCCACTGCTTATGTTCTTTGGAAGGATGTTGCGGAAATGGTACGCGATGTAACCGGGTCAAGCTCTACGGTTCGTGTCATTCCCGGAAAAGAGTGGAAAGGCGCCGCTTTTTTGAACGACCCTTGGGAGTTGTCTGACGCGAAGGCGAGAAATTTGGTGGTTTTCCGTCCGAAAGAGACTTCGGAAGCCATGAAATCCCTTAAAAAAGCCATTGCCGCCTGTTGGGCCCAAATGAATAAATAGAAAGAAACAAGGATTTCAAGTTCTTGTTTTTTCCGCATAAGATTTATTCGCAGACTGACGCGAGAATATATTCCGCACGGGAGGGAAATGTAAATGGGAGATCTTAATTGGGCGATGCCCGCAATTGACGGGGTGTTTTGGGCGCAGCTTGGGCAGATCATGCTGATCAACCTGATCTTGTCCGGCGACAACGCTGTCATCATTGCTTTGGCGGTCAACAAGCTTGAGCCAGTGCAGAAGAAATGGGGCATTATCCTCGGATCGGGTCTTGCCGTTGTTTTGAGAATTATCCTTACAGGTTTTGCGGTAGTG
Source organism: Syntrophorhabdaceae bacterium (assembly GCA_009783195.1). Taxonomy (GTDB): domain Bacteria; phylum Desulfobacterota; class Deferrimicrobia; order Deferrimicrobiales; family Deferrimicrobiaceae; genus UBA2219. The sequence goes on from WRHP01000018.1 coordinate 27,142, forward strand.
CTTTTGACGATCCCTTTCCTGAAGGTAGTTGGTGGTATCCTTATCCTCTGGATCGCGGTCAAGCTGTTTGCTGAGGGACACGAGGAAAATGTCGAGGCGGCGGGCAGCCTCAAGGCCGCGGTATGGACCATTCTTGTCGCTGACCTTGTAATGAGCATCGACAACGTTTTGGCTGTGGCCGGCGCGGCTAACGGCGGTATGGTTCTGATTATTATCGGTCTTGTCACCAGTATCCCTATTGTTATCTTTGGCAGCACCCTTCTTTCCGCCCTGATGCAGAAGTTCCCGATCATTATTACGATCGGCGCCATGATTTTGGGCAAGGTTGGCGGCGAGATGATAATAACCGACTCATGGGTTCACAATAAGTTCCACCCGAGCAAGTATGTCGACTGGGGATTTCAGATTTTCTTCGCTCTTGCTGTTGTCGCTGTCGGCAAGCTTTGGATGAAGAGGTCAAGCGGCCATAAAGCGGAAGGCTCCGAAGGCTAAGCCTGTCGGAGAGAAAAAGTAACGCGGCTTGCCGCTTCTATCGGCGGCAGCCACGCAATAACGGATTTGGACATAGCTTGTGATGTTTTTAAAGCCCCGGCTCTTTTTGGAGTCGGGGCTTTAAAGTTGGGACAATTTCACTTTGAAACTGATATTTGCATGTGCGGCAAAAAGCAAGAGACCGCTCTCGTGGAAGCTTCTGTTTCACAACAAAACCAAAGATGGCAAGAGCTAATAAACCCAGATCCGTCATCAGAGGTGACATGGCCGGTACTCACAGCGTACATCGCGCTTAGGGGCTTCTCCGCCGAGGCGTCTCTGTTCGGCCCCTGGCTCTTTGCGACCGCATGTTTCCTTCGCTCTTGCCGTCCTTGGTTGCGCCTGTAAACCTATGCTCTTGTCGCGGAAACCCCTTACGCGGTTTCTGTCCGCCGCGATGGATGCCCCCCAAATCTTTCACCAAAAATGCTGCAAAAATGGACTTGAAATCATTACAAATCAACAAGTTGCTCCAATGACCATCATTAGAAATTAATGCCTGATGACGAATCCGGGTTGAATTAAGGGCGATTCTTTCATAAAATTTCCGCAAGACACTTTCGCTGATTTTTTAGTCGCGGGTTATTTACTGCATAAATTTGTTTCGTTTACTCTTCTGTCTATGACTTTAATGATCTGCGAGTCTTGTTTATGGGCGTGTTTTTAAAGCTACGCAATTCAACCAGTTTTTTGGAGGGAAATGATGGCTAAAAGCGCGAAAAAGTACGTGTATTTCTTTGGGAACGGCAAGGCGGATGGCACCGGGGCAATGAAGGATCTCCTGGGAGGGAAAGGGGCCGGGCTTGCCAACATGACGCTCCTGAAGATTCCTGTCCCAGCCGGGTTCACCATCACCACGGAAGCCTGCAACAGCTATTTCGAAAAGAAAAAGAAACATCCCGACGGCATGTGGGAGCAGGTGCTTGCCAACATTAAAAAAGTCGAAGACGCGATGGGGATGAAGTTTGGAGGATCGAAGAACCCGCTCCTGCTATCAGTGCGTTCCGGGTCGAAATTCTCCATGCCGGGTATGATGGACACCGTGCTCAACCTCGGACTAAACGAAACGACCATGAAAGCGTTTCAGGAGAAAACGGGCAACGAACGGTTTGTCCTCGACACCTACCGCAGGCTGATTACGATGTTTGGCTCCACCGTCATGGGGCTTGAGCGTTCGCGCTTTGATAAAGCTCTCGATGCGATGAAAGAGGATAGGGGGGCAAAGTTAGACACGGACCTGACAATAGAAGACCTGAAAGAGCTGGTCCGGATCTTCAAAGAGATTTTTGCGAGCGGGACCGGAAGGGAGTTTCCCAGCGATCCTCTGCAGCAGCTCAAGCTCGCCATAAACGCGGTGTTTGGTTCCTGGTTCTCCGACCGCGCGGCTACCTATCGCAAGCATAACAATATTCCTCACGACCTCGGCACGGCATGCAATGTTCAAGCTATGGTGTTTGGCAACATGGGCGAGAATTCGGGAACGGGCGTCGGCTTTACCCGGAACCCGTCCACCGGCGAAAAGCAGTTCTTCGCCGAGTATCTCCCCAACGCGCAGGGCGAAGATGTTGTGGCGGGGATCAGAACGCCGCTTCACATTGACGAGCTTAAAAAACAGCTTCCCGGCACGTACAAGGAGCTCGAGAAGATCTACCGGAAGCTGGAAGACCACTACAAGGACATGCTTGACCTCGAGTTCACCGTACAAGACGGAAAGCTCTACATGCTGCAAACCCGAATCGGCAAGCGGACCGCGGCAGCGGCTCTCAAGATCGCAATCGACATGGTTAAAGAGAGACGCATCGACAAGCAGACCGCGATCATGCGGATCGACCCGGAACAGTTTGAGCGCCTGATGCACCCGTCGTTTGACCCGAATACTCCGGTGAAGGTTATAGCGAAAGGGCTTCCGGCGTCGCCTGGCGCGGCTGTTGGCAAAGTGGTCTTCACGGCGGAGGACGCGGAAAAAGCGGCAAAAAGCGGCAATAAAGTAATCCTGGTTCGCACCGAGACTTCCCCCGAGGACATCGGCGGAATGTATGCCGCCCAAGGAATTCTGACCGCTCGCGGCGGCATGACCTCGCACGCGGCTGTTGTTGCCCGCGGCATGGGCAAATGCTGCGTCGCCGGCTGTACGGCGGTCCATATAGATGAAGAAACAAAAGTTATGACGATTGGTTCGCATATCTTCCGGGAGGGGTACTTCATTACCCTAAACGGCTCGACCGGCGAGGTAATTTTGGGAGAGACGCCGCTTGTTCTCCCGGATCTGAGCGGCGACTTCAATACCGTAATGAAGTGGGCCGACGAGATCCGCGAGCTGGGAATCCGGGCTAACGCCGACACGCCTGATGATGCCCGCATGGCGCTTAAATTCGGCGCGGAGGGGATCGGGCTTGTCCGCACCGAGCATATGTTCTTCGATACCGGCCGCATCAGAGCGGTGCGCGAGATGATCCTGGCGGACGATACGGAAGGACGCAGGCGGGCGCTTGCCAAAATCCTGCCCATGCAGCGCGAGGACTTCGCCGGGATCTTCAGGGTCATGAACGGCAAGCCGGTTACTATCCGCCTGCTGGATCCGCCGCTTCATGAGTTTTTGCCTAAAACGCGGGAAGAGATAGAAGAGATGTCGCAGGAGATGGATGTTCCGGTCGACAAGCTGCTGGCTCGGAACAAGGCGCTTCACGAGTTCAACCCGATGTTGGGACACCGCGGATGCCGCTTGGGGATTACTTATCCGGAAATCTCCGAGATACAGGTGCAGGCAATCATGGAAGCCGCCTGTGAAGTTGCCCTTGAAAAGGTAAAGGCTATTCCAGAGATTATGATTCCGCTTATTGCCGACGTGAAAGAGCTGGAGGTAATGCGCGAGATGACGATCCGGATAGCTACCGAAGTCCAGAAACGCTACAAAGTCCGCGTCAAGTATGATGTGGGGACGATGATCGAGATCGCCAGGGCCGCGTTGCTGGCGCACGAAGTCGCTCCCGCTGCCGATTTTTATTCCTTCGGCACGAACGACCTGACCCAGACGACCTGGGGACTATCGCGCGACGACGCGGGACGGTTCCTGCCGATCTATGTCGAGAAAGGAATCCTGGAGCGCGATCCGTTCATCACCCTTGACCGCAAAGGCGTGGGCCTGCTCATGCGGATGGCCATCGAGAACAGCCGCAAGATCAAGAAGGGGATGAAGATGGGGATATGCGGGGAGCAGGTGGATCCGGAATCCGTCGAGTTTTGCGACGAGATCGGTCTTACCTACGTAAGCGGTTCTCCGTACCGGTTGCCGGTTGCCCGGTTGGCGGCGGCCCAGGCTACGCTCAAGAAGAAGATGAAGAAGAAAGGCAAGCATATAGGGGCTTCCGTGTAAGCAAAAAAGTCAGCAGGCGTATAAACACAAAAGGGGGCGTCGGCAGCGGCGCCCCCTTCGTGTTTCTTTAACGTGTGGATATCAGTTTAACGAGACCCGATCTTGCCTTTTTTCGGCGGCTCCGATTCCCTGTAAAGAACCTTCCAGGTCAAGTAGTCGGATAAGCTGGACTTTTCTCCTCCGCCAAGGATTGCCCGAACGAGGAGGAATACCCTTTCCCCAGACGCCATTCCAATAGATATCGGCTGGAAGTCTATGCTGGTATCCGATGTCAGCCGGCCCAGTTCAATCAAGCTGCTTTGCTTGAGGGAAGCGTCTGTGGTCCAGTACGCCTGGTACAGGATGTAGGAGTTGGCCGGGAGCAAGTCTCCGTTCGCGTAGGTTTTAACCTCGTCCCAGGAGAGTTTCCAGATTTCTTCGTCCTTCGTGCTGAGACGCGGATTATTCGGGTAAGCAGGGGGATAAACAGTTTGTCCCTTGCTCATGATGGTTATGTCTTTGGATGCGGTTTTTGTTACCCCAGCGGTTTTATAGTTTGCGGTGATCTTTACAGTCTGGTCGGAGTTGACATTGTTTTTTGCGGTAAGCGTTCCCTGTGAGTCGATAGAAGCGTAGGTAGTGCTTGAAAGGCTCCAGGTTGGAGAGACGATGGAAGTGGTTCCGTCGCTCCAGGAGGCAATAGCTGTGTAGGTTGCGGAGGCTCCTTTATTGACCGAGGAGATTCCGTTGATCATGATGCTGCTCAGTGTTACCGGTACATTTTTGATGGTTACGGTTTTGGATGTGGTTTTTGTTACTCCGGCGGTTGTGTAGCTTGCGGTGATCGTTACGGTCTGGTCGGAGTTGACACTCTTTGCGGTAAGCACTCCGCTGGAATTGATTGAAGCGTAGTTGGTGCTTGAAAGGCTCCAGGCCGGAGAGACGGTAGAAGTGGTTCCGTTGCTCCATGTGGCTGTAGTTGTGTAAGTCGCGGTGGTTCCTTCATTAACCGAGGCGGCGCCGTTGATAGCGATGCTGCTCAATGTGGCGGCAACATTTTTGATGGTTACGGTTAAAGAGGCTGTCTTTGTTACACTTCCGCTTGTGTAACTTGCGTTGACGGTTACGTTCCTGTCGGAGTTGACGCTCTTTGCGGTAAGCAATCCGGCGGCGCTGATTGAGGCAT
>WRHP01000019.1 GCA_009783195.1 Syntrophorhabdaceae bacterium
TCGGACGTGAAGATAACAGGCTCCAATGGGTACGAGGAAACGGCGGGGTCTCGCATCATCGTCATTACTTCCGGGCTTGCGCGCAAGCCGGGGATGAGCCGTGACGACCTCCTTAAAGTCAATGCTGGGATTGTGAAGGAAGTGACGCTCAAGGCGGCCGCCAAGTCGCCGGACGCGATCATAATCGTCGTCTCCAATCCGCTTGACGCCATGACTTATGTAGCCCACAAGCACAGCGGGTTTCCCGCGCATCGCGTAATGGGGATGGCGGGGGTTCTCGATTCCGCGCGCTTTCGGGCCTTTATAGCGGCGGAGCTGGGCGTATCTGTTACAAACGTGACGGCTTTTGTGCTTGGCGGACACGGCGACACGATGGTGCCGTCAACGAAATACACCACGGTTTCCGGAATCCCCGTTGAAAACCTGATTCCGCGCGACCAGCTGGACCAGATTATAGAGCGGACCGCCAAAGGAGGAGCGGAGATCGTATCCCTGCTTAAGACCGGGTCGGCGTTCTATGCTCCTTCGGCGGCGGCGGTGCAGATGTGCGAATCCATCCTGTTCGACAAGAAAATGATTCTTCCGTGCGCTGTCCTTTCCAACGGGGCGTACGATGGGTGCGACGGGCTATTCGTGGGGCTGCCGGCGAAGCTTGGAGAAAGCGGGGTCGAGGAGGTTGTGCGCTTCGAGCTTGAAGAGAAAGAGATTGAGGCGTTGAAGCGGTCGGCGGCGGCAGTAAAGGAGCTTTGCGAGGCGGTGGACCGGCTTGGGTGCTGATGCCCGGCTGTCAGAAGGAGGTCGGCGGATATGAACATACACGAATACCAGGCCAAAGCGGTCCTGTCCCGATATGGGGTGGCGGTTCCGGAAGGGGATGTGGCGGATACTGTGGAAAACGCGGTCAGCATTACGGAAGGGCTTGGCATGCCCGTCGTCATAAAAGCGCAGATCCATGCGGGTGGCAGGGGCAAAGGCGGCGGCGTGAAACTGGCGGAGACCATTTCCGATGCGCGTGAACACGCCGAAGACATTATTGGCATGCAACTGGTGACTCATCAGACCGGGCCCGAAGGCAAGCAGGTCAAGCGCGTGCTGGTCGAGCGCGCCAGCCGGATCAGCAAGGAGTATTACCTGGGCATGGTTGTCGATAGATCCGTTTCCAGAATAGCCGTAATGGCGTCCACGGAAGGCGGGGTTTCGATAGAGACCATCGCAAAGCGTTCCCCGAATCTGATTATAAAGGAGTGGATCGACCCGGTGCTGGGACTTATGCCGTTCCAGGCCCGCAAGATTGCTTTCGGGCTTGGGCTGGCGGATAGTCTCACCGACAAGGCGGTAAAGATAATAATGTCTCTTTACAAAGCTTTCGTTGAAACCGACTGCTCCCTTGCGGAGATCAATCCGCTTGTCTTGACTGAAGAAAATGAGCTTCTCGCGTTAGACGCGAAAATGAACTTCGACAATAACGCGTTGTTTCGCCACAAGGACATCCAGGCGTTGCGCGATTTTGACGAGGAGGACCCTGCCGAAACAGAAGCGTCCGGGCATAAATTGTCGTACATCCGTCTTGAGGGTAATATCGGCTGTTTGGTAAACGGCGCCGGACTGGCGATGACTACCATGGACATGATCAAATTGTGCGGCGGCAGCCCGGCCAATTTTCTGGATGTGGGCGGCAACGCATCGACAGGGCAGGTGACGCACGCTTTCCGGCTTATCCTTTCCGACCCGAACCTGAAGGCTATCTTCGTTAACATCTTCGGCGGAATAATGCGGTGCGACGTAATTGCCGAAGGCGTGGTCGCGGCGGCGAAATCAATCGGCCTGTCGGTTCCGTTGATCGTTCGTCTTGAAGGCACAAACAGAGAGAAGGGGAAAGAGATCCTGGCGGCGTCCGGGCTGAATATCACCCCCGCCGCCGATTTGGAGGATGGAGCGAAGAAGGCAGTCGCCGCGGCGGCTGGTGGAGGCGGCCTGTGAGCATCTATCTCAATAAGGAAAGCCGCATTGTCGTTCAGGGAATTACCGGCTCGGCGGGGGCGTTTCACACGCGCCAGATGGTTGAGTACGGGACAAAGGTCGTCGCCGGGGTTACGCCTGGAAAAGCCGGAATACAGGTGGAAGGCGTTCCTGTATTCAACTAGGTAAGCCAGGCGGTTCGGGAGACAGGAGCGGGAGTTTCCGTCATCTTCGTTCCGTCGGCTTTTGCGGCCGATGCTATCTGCGAGGGGGTTGACGCGGGAATTGGCCTGGTCATATGCATCACGGAAGGCATCCCGGTTCTTGATATGGTGAAGGTGAAACGGTTCATGGAAGGCAAGAAAGCCCGCCTGGTGGGGCCCAACTGTCCGGGGGTAATTACTCCGGGAGAGTGCAAGGCGGGAATAATGCCCGGAAGCATCCACGCGCCCGGTCGTGTCGGTGTTGTCTCCCGCTCCGGAACGCTTACATACGAAGCGGTGCATCAACTGGTCGGCGTGGGATTAGGACAATCCACATGTATCGGCATCGGCGGAGATCCGGTTAACGGGACTAATTTTATAGATGTTCTTTGCGCCTTCGAAAATGATCCGGAGACAGACGCGGTTGTCCTTATCGGCGAAATAGGCGGCACGGCGGAGGAAGAAGCGGCGCGGTGGATCAAGGAGAACATGACTAAACCGGTCGTTGGCTATATCGCCGGGCTGACAGCCCCCAAAGGAAAGCGGATGGGGCACGCGGGCGCGATTATCTCAGGCGGAGAGGGCGGCGCCGCGGACAAGATTGCCGTATTCCGGGCGGCGGGCATCCATGTTTCCGAGTCTCCCGCGGATATAGGCAAGACAATGGCCAGTGTGGTCAAACGGGGAGCCGACAGGGAAAATTAAAGCTTTAAAGCCGATAACTGGAGGAACGAATTGCTGAAAGGGAAGCAGCAAATTGTGGAGAAGTACGAAGAGTGGGAAACCGATAAGGTCCGGATCAGGATCATCCCGCGGTACTGCAAGGGGTGCGAAATCTGCGTGAAACTTTGTCCCACGCAGACGCTTGGTCTGGAGTTGTTCAAAGCTAAAGTCGTTGACGCCGGGAAGTGCGTCGCTTGCATGTATTGCGAGATGCGCTGTCCCGATTTTGCTATCTCCGTTGAAAAGAAAGAGGCGATCCAATGAGCCGGGCGCGACTGCTTCAGGGAAATGAAGCCTGCGCCGAGGGCGCGCTTTACGCGGGTTGCGGCTTTTTCGCGGGATACCCGATTACGCCGTCAACGGAAGTGGCCGAACACATGGCAAAGAAGCTTCCGAAGCGCGGCGGGGTTTTCCTTCAGATGGAAGACGAGATTGCGGCGATGGCGGCGGTGATCGGCGGGTCGCTGGCGGGCTGCAAGGCTTTTACCGCCACATCCGGTCCGGGTTTTTCGCTGAAACAGGAAAACCTCGGATTTGCCATGCTGACCGAGGTTCCATGTGTTGTCGTCAACGTCATGCGGGGCGGTCCGTCCACGGGGGTTCCCACCGGTCCCGGCCAAAGCGATATCATGCAGTGCCGTTGGGGGACGCATGGCGATCATCCGTCGATATGCCTTACCCCCGCTTACGTGCAGGAGATTTTTTCCGAGACGGTTCGCGCGTTCAACCTGTCGGAAAAATACCGTACCCCGGTGATCGTGGCTTTTGACGAGGTCGTCGGGCATATGCGGGAAAAAATAGAGATCCCGGAGGCGGGAGCGCTTTCGGTGGTTGACCGGACAAAACCGATCTGTCCGCCGGAAGAGTATCTTCCTTATGACGACAGTCAGGGTGATGTCCCGCCGATGGCGAACTTCTTTGAAGGATACCGCTATCACGTTACAGGGTTGAACCACGGTCCCGACGGTTTCCCTGTGAACGCTTCTCCCCGTATCCACACGGACCAGCTCAGGCTTCTGCGCAAGGTGGAAGCCAACCGCGACGATATCGCGCGAAACGTCGAATATCGTCTCGATGATGCCGATGTGGCGGTGTTTGCTTACGGCATCTGCGGGCGCTCCGCGAAAGCGGCTGTGGATCTTGCCAGAGCAAAAGGAATTCGCGCGGGGCTTTTGCGTCCATTGACCATTTGGCCGTTTCCCGAGGCGCAGGTTGCCGCTCTTTCCGCGCGGGCGCGGGCGATTATAGTTCCGGAGCTTTCTCTGGGCCAAATCCTTTTCGAGGTGGAACGCTGCTCGAAAGGACGTTGCCGTGTCGAGGGAATCCATCGCGTCGACGGCGACCCGATCCATCCGGCGCAAATCCTTGCCCGGATACAGGAGGCTCTCTAATGGCATTCGATTACCAGCGATATATAAGGGGCGGAAAACTTCCCCACATCTGGTGTCCGGGATGCACCTACGGGACGGTATTCAAGTCGCTTTTGCGGGCCATCGACGCTCAAAAGCTTGACCGCAACGATATCGCCATGGTTTCCGGCATCGGCTGCGCTTCGCGTCTGCCGGGCTATGTGGATTTCAATACGCTGCACACGGCGCATGGGCGCGCGCTGGTATTTGCCACGGGACTCAAGATGGCAAAGCCGGACAAGCATGTTCTGGTAGTCAGCGGCGACGGCGACGCGACAGCGATAGGCGGGAATCATTTCATTCACGCCTGCCGCCGTAACATCGACATGACGCTTTTGGTGTTCAATAATTACACCTACGGAATGACGGGAGGACAATACTCGCCGACCACTCCATACGGCCTGTCTGCTTCCACCATGCCGTACGGAAATGTGGACTTTGCTTTCGATATCCCTTCGCTTGCCAGAGGCGCGGGAGCGACGTTTGTCGCTCGCGGGACCGCGTATCATGTACCAGCTCTTGATCGGCTCATCGTGGCGGCGATGCGGCACAAAGGTTTCTCCGTTGTCGAGATCATGAATGCCTGTCCGACAGCGTTTGGTAAGCGCAACAAGTTCAAAAGCCCAACCGATTTGCTCCTGTGGATGAAAGAATCTTTCGTTCCTGTTGAAGCCTTCGAGAAGCTCCCGCCTGAAAAGACGCAAGGCAAGCTTCCCATGGGTATTCTGCACAGCAGAGAAGGAGCGCCGGAGTTTTGCGAAGCTTATTTCGCGATGGTTGAGCGGCTGAAAGAAAAAGAAGGGACCGGCAAGCCATGAGCGAACGATATGAGATCCGGTTTTCCGGTTCCGGCGGCCAGGGGTTGATCCTGGCCGGTGTTATCTTTGCCGAAGCGGCGGCTATCTACGACGGAAAAAATGCCGCGCAGAGCCAATCCTACGGGCCTGAAGCGCGCGGCGGCGCCTCCAAGTCTGAAGTTATTTTGTCCGACGATACGATCGATTTTCCGAAAGCGACTTCGATCGACCTGATGCTTGCCCTTACCCAGGAAGCATGCACAAAGTACTGCGGCGACATAAAAGACGGCGGAACGCTGCTGGCGGACGAGGATTTCGTGCGGGATATTCCGAACGGAAACTTCAAGGCGATCCGGCTTCCGATAATCCGGACAGCTTCCGAAGACGTGGGGAAGGCTTTCGTCGCCAACATCGTGGCGATCGGCGCCATCGCGGCGCTGACCGGGCGGGTCAGCCGTGAAGCTATAGAAAAAGCGGTGCTATCCCGCGTGCCAAAAGGAACCGAAGATTTGAATCGAAAGGCGCTTGCCGCCGGATATGAGCTCGTCGAAAGGAGAACTAACTGATGCAGCAGCAAGGGATGCAACGGACTCTCTCGATCATCAAGCCGGACGGTGTCCGCAAAAAAGTCATAGGAGAAGTCGTTCGGCGTTTCGAATCGGCGGGGATACGCATTGCAGCAATGAAAATGCTGCACCTCTCCAAGCGAGAAGCGGAAGGATTTTACGCGGTTCACCGTGAGCGTCCCTTTTTCGGGTCGCTCACCGACTTCATGTCTTCCGGCCCGATCGTCGTCATGGTGCTGGAAGGGGAAAACGTCATCGCGCGGAACCGCGAGTTGATGGGAGCCACCGATCCGAAGAAAGCCGATGCCGGCACGATACGCGCTTCCATGGCGGACAACATCGAACATAACATCGTGCACGGCTCCGACGCCCCTGAGACGGCGGCCACGGAAATCCGATATTTCTTCAGTGAGCTGGAAATCGTCAGCTGATTCGCCGCGAGAAAGCGAAACCTTTTTGCCGGCCAATAAAGTCGACCTGAAGGGGATGCCCATCGAGGAACTGGAAGCGTTTTTCTCTCAATGGGGAAAAGAGCGATACCGGGCTCGGCAGGTGTCGCGGTGGCTCTATGGCAAGCTTGCGGACGATTTTGCCGTGATGACCGATCTGTCAAAGGAGTTCCGGGCCCTGTTGTCATTGGCCTGCCGGGTTTCATCTCCTGCGGCGGAGCGGATCGACGTTTCATCAGACGGAACGGAAAAGGCGTTGTTTCGCTTTGAGGACGGCGCGGCGGCCGAGAGTGTCCTCATTCCAGATGAGGGGCGCCGGACGCTTTGCATTTCTTCCCAGGCTGGGTGCGCTCTTGGGTGCGCATTTTGCGCCACGGCGGCGATGGGGTTTCGCCGCGATCTGCTCTCCTCGGAAATTGTGCACCAGGTATGCTTCTTCTCCAGGCGGCTTGCGGCGCGTGGGGAAAGACTCTCCAATGTTGTTTTCATGGGGATGGGAGAGCCGCTGCTGAACTTCTCTCAGGTCTCTCGCGCGATCGGCATCCTGCTCTCCCAACACGGATTTTGCTTTTCAGGAAAGCGCGTCACAGTGTCCACCGTCGGGATTGTTCCCGAAATGCAGGCGCTGGCGGGGAAATACCCGGTGAGTTTTGCTGTCTCTTTGAATGCGTCAAGGGACGACCAACGCTCTCTTTTGATGCCGGTTAACCGCAAGCACGGGCTAAAGGAAGTGGTGGCGGCGATGCGGAAAATTCCACTGCAAAGCAACAGGAAGGTTACGGTCGAGTACGTGATGCTTGCGGAAGTAAACGATACGCCCGAAGACGCCGCCGCGCTGGCGCGGCTTCTCAAGGGCGCGCGCATAAAAGTGAACCTGATCCCTTACAACGAGCACGGCAAGTCTTCGTATAGATCGCCGCGGCGTGAAGTGATCGACCGGTTCCGGGATATCTTGTTGGCGGAGGGGCTCCAGGCGATTACACGAGAGCGGCGCGGCGCGGATATCGCAGCCGCGTGCGGGCAACTTTGCGCGGATATTCGCTAAAAAAATTAAAATTCATAAAAAAGAGGTTGAGATAAGTTGCCGATCTTCCTATAGTTTACAAAGGGTTTCCCGAAAAGGAGTCATGTTAATGTCAGGGATTCTTGGCGTCATAGGTGGCTCTGGCCTCTACGAAATGAAATCATTGAAAAATGTCCGCCGGGTAACAGTACGCACTCCTTTTGGGTTTCCATCCGATGCTTTGGTCGTTGGCGAACTCGAGGGAAGGCCGATGGCTTTTTTGCCGAGGCACGGATTGGGGCATCGTATAGGGCCGTCAGATATCAATTTCCGCGCGAACATATACGCGATGAAAAAGATCGGCGCCGGCGCGGTTTTGTCTATCTCCGCTGTGGGAAGCATGAAAGAGAAGATCCGTCCGGGCGACATTGTTATTGTCGATCAGTTCTTCGACCACACGAAGCGGCGGGAGAATACGTTTTTTACAGACGGCGTGGTTGGTCATGTTTCCCTGGCGGACCCGGTTTGTCCCGCGCTTTCCGGGATTGTTTACGACGCGGCTCGCAGTGTTGCCAAGCGGGTCCATCGTGGCGGCACCTACCTGTGCATGGAGGGACCTGCCTTTTCTACCAGAGCCGAATCGGAGATCTACCGCAAGTGGGGGATTGACGTCATCGGAATGACCAACATGCCCGAAGCAAAGCTCGCGCGCGAGGCTGAACTGTGTTACGCGGTGATGGCGCTGGCTACCGATTACGACTGCTGGCACAAGAGCGAGGAAGATGTTGCGATAGAGACCGTTCTCAAGATCCTCATGCGCAATGTTGAAAATTCGAAAGAGATCATCCGTAAAGTGGCGAAGCGTTTTCCGCATCCGGGCGGGTGTGGGTGCGGAGAGGCGCTCAAGAACGCAATTATCACCGATCGCAAGAAAATCCCGGCGGCAACCCGCAGGCGGTTGTCGCTCCTGATGGGGAAATACCTGTGAACGCGAGAATTCTTGTCATGCCCAGAGTTTTACTGCCGGTCGTAATCGCGGCGTTGGTTTTATCTTCCTGCGCGGCCTTTGGTATTTCCGAGGCTCGCAAAAGAGAAGCGGACGCCCGGATGAAGATGGGAGTCACATATCTGCAGCAGGACAACCTGCCGATGGCGATGAAAGAGTTGATTCGCGCTTCCGAACTCGACCCGAACAATCCGGAGGTCGATATGATACTCGGAATGACGTATAGGGCGCGGGGCGACGGCGGGCAGGCGGAAGAGAGCCTGCGAAGGGCTATCGACAAAAAACCTGATTTTGCCGATGCGCATAACAATCTGGGGATTGTGCTTGCGGATCGCGGAGCATGGGACGAAGCTGTACGGGAATTCAAAAGCGCGTATGAAAACGTTCAGTACCAGACGCCTGAGCGGGCGATCTACAACTCCGCTGAAGCGTATCGCCACAAAGGAGATACGGATCGGGCGGAAGATCAGTACCGGCAGGCGCTTAAGGTCAACCCTGGGTATGGACCGGCATGCAAAAGCCTGTCTTCCATGTTGTTTGAAAAGGGCCGGGCGCGGGATGCGGCGAATACCATGGTCCAGTGTCTCCAGTCGGTGCCGAATTATGCGGAAGGATGGATGCAGCTTGGCCGCATATACGTTTCGATGAGACGTCATTCTGAAGCGGTTGACGCATTCAAAACGGTTTTGTCGATTTCCGAGGACTCCGATATCCGGGATCAGGCTTCCGGGTATCTTACCGTCCTCGGAACGGAGCGACGACGATGAGCGGAAATGATATGGGTTCGGCTTGGAAGGAAAAACGGGAGAAAATGGGTAAAAACCTCGACGAGGTATCCAATACTCTCCGGATTGGTCATCGGTATTTGCGTGGCATAGAGGAATGCAACTTCGAAGGATGGCCCGAAAAGGTTTTTTCGACAGGGTTCATTCGAACATACGCGAAATACCTTTCTGTTGATCCGTCGCCTGTCCTTGATGCTTATGAGAAAACACTGAAAAAACCCCCACAGGAAGAAGAGGAGGTAATACGCCCCGAATGGATGGAGCGGGGAAACCGCAAGACCCCTTATGTTTTCATAACCGTGGCTGTTTTCATCATCGGGGTGGCGCTTGCTTTCTTCACTATGCGGAAAACGGAAAGCCCCGAGCGTTTTACGGGCGAATCCAAAACCGAAAATGCCGCACAGATTAATTCCGCTTCCGGGGACGATGTATCGGCATCCGAGCCGAAAGTAACGGCGTCAGCGGTTGATAATGTCGTGGCGGCGAAAGACGAGGCGAAAACCAACATCGCCGCGAAAACCGCACCGGCAACGGTTGCGCCTCCGCCTCCCAAGCCTCCGCCCGCCGCTCCCGCCAGTGTTCCGCCTGCTACGCCTCCGCCCCCCAAGCCTCCGCCCGCCGCTCCCGCCAGTGTTCCGCCTGCTACACCTTCGCCCGCCACGCCTTCGTCCGCTGCTACCGCCAATGCTCCGCCAGCCGCTTCTTCTCCCGCCAAGGTTTCGATAACAGGCAGGAATGTGTCGGTGGCCGGTCCGTTCGAGCTTATTCTGGAAGCAAGCGAGCATACGTGGCTGACGTACAACCTGGATGGCGGCGATCTCATTGAGGTAACGCTTCAAACGGCCGACAAGATAAGCATCAAGGCCGAGAAGGCACTCACTGTCAGGCTTGGCAACGCCGGCGGCGTAATCGGTACGCTGAATGGACAACGGCTTCCACCCTTCGGAGAAAGCGGCCGGGTTCGAACTATGAACTTTGGCCGATGAGTCGTGGGAGCGCCGCCGGGAAGCGCGTTTTTCATGTTTCTCCCGCGTTCCTGGCGCGCGCTTCCGACATGGGAGAAGCCGACCGGCGTCTGACTTTTTTTACCCGCGCGGCTGGTGTCGTGTCTACCGTCGCAAAATCCGCATGGAAGAGCCGAAAGCGGTTTGGCGGTATGCTCCAGCGATATGTTCTCCTCGACATCGCATGGACCGAGATCCAGGGGAAGATGCCGGTTCTGGAATCGGTTTCCCTCTCGGCGAGTTTCTGGTCGATTCTGGAGGAGTGGGATCGCGTGCGCTACGCCGATTACCTCCTTGAATTGGCGGTTGAGATTTTTCCTCAGGGAGGCCCGAAACCCAAAGCGTTTGATCTGCTGCTCGACGGAATGCGGTCGCTTTCGGCCGGGGAAAGTCCGGAGAAGGTGGCTCGCCGGACGGAGACGAGGTTTCTGTCGATCGGAGGATGGGGGCCGGATCTTTCGGGTTGCCGGAAGTGCGGCAAGACGGATGGCATGTGGTACAGGTTTATGCCTTCCAATGGAGGAGTGATGTGTGAGTCGTGCGCGGCGGGAAGCGGTGTCAGAATTTCCCTTGGAGCGGTAAAAACATGGAAGGCGCTTCAGGGACAAAACGCGCACGGAAGAGGGCGGCTTCAGGTTTCGGATGGAATTGCCGGTGAATTACAAGCGGTTATACCAAAATATGTTGAGTATTGCCTTGGGAAAACATTGCGCAGCCTCCAGGGAATTTGAGGCATCATAGCTAAAACCTTTAATAATTCAGCGACTTCTTGACAATACCTCCCGCCGGGTGTAAGTATGCCTATCACTTTTTTGCCGGGAGGTTTTGGTGTTTTTCCAGGATCTTATTCTCTCCCTACAGCGTTTTTGGGCCGATAAAGGCTGCGTGATCCATCAGCCTTATGACACGGAGGTCGGCGCGGGAACTTTTCATCCGGCGACTTTTTTGAGGTCGCTTGGCCCGGAGCCGTGGAACACCGCGTATGTCGAGCCTTCAAGACGGCCAACGGACGGCCGTTACGGAGAAAACCCCAATCGGCTTCAGCATTATTACCAGTTCCAGGTGATCATGAAACCGTGCCCGGTCAACTACGTGGAACTCTACCTTGATTCCCTCCGGGCGGTGGGTATTGATCCATTGGAGCACGACATCCGCTTTGTGGAAGATGATTGGGAATCACCCACGCTTGGCGCCTGGGGACTCGGGTGGGAAGTGTGGCTTGACGGGATGGAAGTTACGCAGTTTACCTACTTCCAGCAGTGCGGCGGTATCGACCTTAAACCTGTTCCCGGTGAAATTACTTATGGCCTGGAGCGGATCGCTATGTATCTTCAGAATGTAAACAATGTTTATGACTTGAAGTGGGTGGGAAACGTGACATATGGCGATGTCCATCATCGCGGCGAGGTCGAATGGTCCGCCTATAATTTCGAGGCGGCCGATGTTCCGATGCTGTTTTCCCTGTTCGGCATGTTTGAGAAGGAATGCGTTTCGCTGCTGGAGCGTAAACTCGTTCTTCCCGCATACGATTATTGCCTGAAATGTTCCCACGCTTTCAATATGCTGGATGCGCGCGGAGCCATCTCGGTTACCGAGCGCACTTCCTATATAGGGAGAGTGCGTAACTTGTCGCGCCGGTGCGCGGAAGGATTCCTTAAGACGCGGGAGGAGATGGGGTTCCCTTTGCTCAGGAACCCCTCTGGGCGGTAGGTGTTTTCGCAAAATTATAAATATCGGACAACCGTGGAAGAGGAAGAAAAATAGATGGAACATGATTATCTGCTCGAGATCGGGTGCGAAGAACTTCCCGTAGGTTTTATCGGTCCGGCGTTGTTCAACGGCGGACGTCTGTTGGAGGATTCTCTGCGCAAGGCGCGCCTTGGTTTTCGGAAGATAGATATACATGGAACGCCACGGCGCCTGGCTTTTATAGTTCGAGGGTTGGCGCGGCGCCAGGAAACCCGCAGCGAGGCCGTTTTAGGTCCGCCGAAATCCGTTGCGTTTGACGCGGCGGGGAAACCGACAAAAGCGGCTATTGGTTTTGCCAAGTCGCAGGGAGTTGATGTAGAGGCTCTTTCCGTTTTTCCTTCGGAGCGTGGCGAATACGTGGGGTTCATGCGCGAGGAGGCTGCTTTGGAGGCGCGGGAGGTGCTGCCGAAGATCGCCTCCGAGTTTGTTCCGTCGATCCCGTTTAAAAAGTCGATGCGCTGGGCCGATCTCGATGTTCGCTTTGCGCGGCCGGTGCATTGGATAGTGTCTCTTCACGGAGAGGATGTGATCCCGTTCCGGTTTGGCAATGTTGACGCGGGCCGGACGACGTATGGCCACCGGTTCATTTCGCCGGGTTCCATAGATCTTGCTTCGCCGGACGCCTACGAAGGGAAACTTGCGGAGGCGTTTGTGCTGGTTGACCTTGAGGACAGAAAAAGCCGGATACGCGCCGGGTTGCAAGAGGTGGCAAAGCGCACGGGAGCGAGACTGGTAGAAGACGAGCCTCTGGTGGAGACGACGGCCAATCTTGTCGAGTTCCCTGTTGTTTTGCAGGGGTGCTTCGAAGAGAAATACCTTGCTCTCCCAAGGGAGATTCTTGTCACCACTATGCGGAACAACCAGAAGTATTTTGCGTTCGAAGATGATCGTAAAGCGTTAAGCCCGTATTTTGCTTTTGTCAGCAACATGGTTGTTCCTGATGAGCAGGTTATTGTGGCGGGCAACGAGAGGGTTTTGCGCTCACGTTTGTCCGATGCGGAGTTTTACTATTGGGACGATCTGAAAATACCGCTGTTTGACCGCGCGCAAGCGCTGAAAAAAGTGCTCTTCCAGGCCGACATGGGCACCTATTGGGAGAAGACGGAACGAATGGCGGAAATCGCCGCCTTTGTCGCCTCTTTCGGTTTTCCTGAAAAGACGGATGATTGCCGCAGAGCGGCTTTTCTAAGCAAGGCGGATCTGACTGCCGGCGTCGTCAAGGAGTTTCCTGAGCTGCAGGGCGTGATGGGCCGGCATTATGCGTTAAAGACAGGCGAGAATGATGAAATCTCCGAATCGGTTTTTGAGCACTATCTGCCGAAAGGGCAATCGGACGACCTTCCGCGTACCGATGTAGGCGCGGCGGTTGCGATTGCGGACAAGATAGACATGGTATGCGGCTGTTTCGGCGTGGGGCTTATTCCTACCGGCACGGCCGACCCTTATGCCCTGCGCCGGCACACCCTTGGGATACTGTCCATACTCGAAGCAAGAGGGCTTCGGATACGGATTGAGGAACTGGTGGACCGGTCGCTTTCGACGCTTTCCTCAAAACTTAAAATTCCGGTGGGCGAAGTCAAACAGAAGGTTATGGAATTTATCGCAGCAAGATTCCTTAATCTGCAGGTCTCCCACGGTATTCCCGCCGACCTTGTCGAGGCGGTGATCGCCGCGGGGATGACGGACGTGGTGGATCTCCGGTCGAAGCTGGATGCGCTGGCCGCGTTCCGCGTCCAGGAAGCGTTCGAGCCGCTTGCCGAGGTATTCAAGCGGGCTATCAACATTACCAAGGCGTACTCCGGACCGCTTGAGGTTTTCGAGCGGTTTTTCGATACACAGGAAGAAAAGGCGCTCTATGAGGCGTCGCATGGCGTTTCGGACCGTGTCTGCATTGCGGCTCGCGACGGCAAGTATGCCGAGGCGTTTCGCGAGATGGCGGCTCTCCAGCCGCTTGTTGCCGCTTTTTTTGATAAGGTGCTTGTAATGGCGGAAGACGCGGATGTCCGGAACAACCGACTGGCGTTGCTTAAAGGGTTGTCCGCTGTGTTTTCCTCCGTAGCGGATTTTTCCAAAATATCGTCTCCAGGCTAACTAAACCGGCATAGCCGGAGGTGGCGACATATGAAAAGCAAGCTGGTGTATTCCTTCGGCGGCGGAAAATCCGAAGCCGACATTGGAATGAAGAACCTTTTTGGCGGCAAAGGAGCGTCATTGGCCGATATGGCCGGACAGGGGCTTCCTGTTCCGCCAGGTTTCCTCATCGCTGTGCGGGCCCACCAGTTGTTCTGCGAAAACCGTGAAAAACTGCCAACCGACGTAAACAGGGAAATAGAGCGGGGCCTTGCGAGGCTGGAGAAATTGACCGGGCGAAAGCTTGGGGACCCGAAAAACCCGTTGCTGGTATCCGTGCGCCCGAGCGCCTGCTTTGCGATGCCCGGAACAATCAACACCGTGCTTAACCTGGGGCTAAACGACAAAAGTGTCGAAGGGTTGGCGACGGTCTCAGGCAGCGCCCGCTTTGCTTATAGTTGCTATTGCCGTTTCATCTCGTTGTTTGCCAATGTGGTTCTTGGTGTCCCGATAGAGCCTTTCCTGCAGATCTTGGAGGAAAAAAAGCGCGACGTTGGAGCATCCGACGAATCTGGTCTGGGCGACGGCGATCTTGTGGATATTTGCCGCAAATATAAGGCGCTTGTGAAAGAGCGGCATGGGAAAGAACTTCCTCAGGTTCCCGCGGTTCAGCTTGCGATGGCCCGCGACGCGATGTTTCGTTCGTGGGACATTGAAAGCGCAAGGTCTTACCGCAAGCTTCGGAAGATTCCGGAGGAGACAGGCACCGGGGTGATAGTTCAGGCGATGGTCTTTGGCAACGCCGGTAAAGACTCGGCTGCCGGGGTATGGTTTACGCGTAATCCTTCAACGGGGGCGAAGGAGTTTTGCGGGGAGTATCGCGTCGATTCGCAGGGCACGGATATGGTTGCCGGACTGCGGACGCCGAGCCCGATTCGCAACATGAAAAAGGAATTCCCGAAAGCCTATGACCAGCTTGCCCGGATATCCGGCCGGCTCGAAAAGCGATACAAAACTGTTTTGAGTTTTGAGTTCACGATTGAAAAAAACGCGCTCTATATGCTTCGGGTCCGCCAGGGGGAACGTAGCGCCGCCGCGGCGTTCCGAATGGTTGTGGACATGGTCAAGGAAAAGATCCTGACCAGGGAAGAGGCGCTTCTTGGTGTTTCCGCGCGTCAAGTTGAGCAGCTTCTCCATCCTGTTGTCGACCCGGAAGCGAAAGTCGATGTAATAGCCGCCGGCCTTCCGGCATCTCCGGGCGCGGCGACCGGAGTTATTGTGTTTTCGGCGGACAAGGCGATGGAGCGGGCTATGTCCGGAAAGGACGTGATTCTTGTCCGGCGGGAGATAAGCCCGGAAGATATTCGCGTGATGGAGATCGTTAGCGGGATTTTGACGGAAAAGGGAGGAATGACCTCTCACACCGCGGTGATCGCGCGCCAGATGGGGAAAACATGCGTTACCGGGTGCGAAGCGATTGATGTGGACGAGGCGACGGGCCGTTTTATAGCGGGTACCCGTGTTTTGCATGAGGGAGACGAGATAACACTGAACGGCGCCAGCGGAGAGGTGATCTTTGGAAAAGTGCCTCTGACCGTCCCGAAGATGACCGGGGCATTCGGCGTCATCCTGTCGTGGGGCGATTCTGTGCGCCGACTGAAGGTGCGCGCTAACGTGGATACCCCAAGGGATGCCAGGGTGGCGCGCGATTTTGGGGCGGAAGGTATAGGTCTGTGCCGGACCCAGCATATGTTCTTCTCCGAGGACAGGCTTTCCATTATGCGTGAGCTGATACTTGCCGCGACGAAAGAAGAGCGGGATGCCGCGCTGGCCCGCCTCCTGCCGATGCAAAGGGATGATTTCAAAAAACTGTATCGGGAAATGAAGGGGCACCCGGTCAAGATCCGGCTTCTGGACCCTCCGTTGAACGAGTTTTTGCCAAAACGCGCGGATCTTTTGGTGGAGATAGCCAAATTGGAGTTTTCCCGCGCGGACCGGACTCTCATTGATGAAAAGCGGATGGTGTTGGCGCGCGTGGAGGAGTTGCAGGAGATCAATCCAATGCTCGGGATGCGCGGCTGCCGCTTGGGCATATGCTTCCCGGAGATTACGGTGATGCAGGTTAAAGCCATCTTCGAGGCGGCTTGTGAGGCAGCGCGTGAAAGGATCGCGGTGCGCCCCGAGATCATGGTTCCTCTGGTCAGCCTGGTAAGCGAAATGCGCGCGCAAAAAGACATCATCCGCCAGGTGGCCGATGAAACGATGAAGCGATACAAGCGCAAGATTGCGTATTCCGTCGGAGCTATGATCGAGGTGCCGCGGGCGATTATTACCGCGGGAGATATAGCGCGGGAAGCGGAGTTTTTTTCTTTTGGCACCAACGATCTTACGCAGACCACGTTCGGATTCTCCAGAGACGATGCCGGAAAATTTATCCAGAACTACCTGTCGCGGTCGGAATTATGCCAGAGGTGCGGCGGGAAGCTTGAGAAGAATTTGTCCTGCGCTTCATGCGAGGCGAAATATCTCCGGAAGGCGGAGAATATCCTGGAGTCGGACGTGTTCCATACCCTCGATGTGGAGGGTGTGGGGGAGTTTATAAGGCTTGCGGCGGAAAAAGGACGATCAGTCCGCCCGAACCTCAAACTGGGCGTCTGCGGCGAACACGGCGGGGAGCCGCGTTCGGTGGAGTTCTTCGATAGGGTGGGGCTTGACTACGTCTCCTGTTCTCCATACAGCGTTCCCGTGGCTCGGTTGGCCGCGGCTCAATCGGCGTTACGGAGACGGATGGAGGGGAAAAAACGTAAAAAGTAGTATTGTTTGGTAATAATTCTCGTTATTGTAAGTATTTTTGCCTGCCATAAATTCTTTACTTTCCTCGAAAAGCACCATATATTGCGATTACCGGAGCGCATATCCACAGGATATTGAGGTTTCCGGTCATTATTCCGCTGCGGGTCATGGGGACCGATGAAGCTAAAAAAACTCGAGTTGATCGGGTTCAAGTCGTTCTACGACAAGACTACGTTTGATTTTGCCGATGGGATTTCCGCGATTGTCGGCCCCAATGGCTGCGGTAAATCGAATATCGTGGACGCTATCCGATGGGTTTTGGGTGAACACGCTCCTTCGTACCTCCGCAGCAAGGTTTTAGAAGACGTTATATTCGCCGGGTCCGATGCCGCCGGACCGCTTGGTATGGCGGAGGTCTCCCTCACCTTCATAAATGACGACGGCGTCGCGCCGCCGGGGTACGAGTCATTCGGCGAGATAGCTGTCACCCGCAGGACTTTCCGCGACGGAGAGAGCGAGTTCTTCATCAATAAAACGCCATGCCGCCTCAAAGATATTGCCGAGCTGTTTCTCGACACCGGCGCGGGAGCGCGCGGTTACGCTATCATCCGTCAGGGAAAAGTAGGCGAGATAATCAACGCTCGCTCCGATGAGAAGCGCCTCATCATCGAGGAGGCTGCCGGAGTCGCCAAGTTCCGCGTCCGCCGTAGGGAGGCGGAGCGGAAGATGGAAAGCACCAGACAAAACCTTGCCAGAGTAAAGGACATCCTTGACGAGGTCAGAAGGCAGATCGGATCGCTTGATCGCCAGGTGCGAAAGGCGGAGCGGTATAAGGTCATCCGCGCCGAACTCAAAGAGCTGGATCTGCGTGTCGCGGACCGTAAGCATCAGGCGATGGCGGCCGACCTGGAGGCGATCCGGAAAAGCCTGGCGGAGCTTGATGACGCGCTTATAGCTTGCCGCTCCGGTATATCCGGCCTCGAGGCTTCGCGGGAAGAGGCAAAGCTTTGGCAGGCGGAGCGGGAACGGGCGCTGGCGGACATCAAAGAGGAGCATGGCCGCCGCAAGGAAGAAGCCGCCCGCAGAGAAGCGGAATGGGGCGGGTTACTCGACCGGGCGGAACATTTCCGCCGGACGATCGTGGAAACCGGGCAGGAGATGGAGACGCTTCGGGCCGAGATCGGAGGGCTCGACGCGAGGCTTACGCGCGCGGGCGAGGAAACGTTGTTGCGCAAAGATGAGCTGTCCCGCGCGCAAGAGGAGCTGGATCGGTCGCGGGCGGCGCTTTCGGCGGCAAGAGAGCAGCACCGGGAAGCGCAAGAGCAAGCCGACCGGGCCGCGTCCGATTTGATGGTTCGGGTAACGCAGCATTCCGGAGCGCGGTCTGGAGCCGAGGCGCTTTCCCGGAGGATAGAGGAGAGCGAGCGCAATCTTTCCCGTCTTTCCGAACGTATCGGGGAAGCTTCGGCGGCGATTGGGAAAGCGGCATCCGAGTACGAATCAGCCTCCGCGGCCGAGGTTTCCGCGCGGGAGGCGCTGGAAAACGCGGACTGCTCCTGGGCTGAAATGGGCGCAAGGTTGACGGATACGGCATCGCGGCTGGACGCGGCGATAGAGGCTTCGCGTTTTGCGGAAGGGAAGCTGCAATCGGCCGAGTCCAGGCTGGCTACCTTGTCACGGCTTTATGAGGCGCGCGACTGGGCTTCCTCCGGCGTTCGCGCCGTGCTGCATCATTTCCAGAATGGCGGAGCGCGGGAAAAGGCAGCCGAAGGGATCTTCGGCGTCATGGGAGATCTGATAGAGACCGACGCGGAGTATGAGAAGGCGGTTGAGGCGGTTCTTGGGGAGAGAATGCAATCCGTTGTTGTGCGGGACCACTCGGATGGCCTGTCGGCCCTCCAATATCTGAAGGAAAGCAGGGAAGGAAGAAGCGCCTTCGTTCCGGTGGGGCTGCGGGTCCGTGATGAGGCGCTTGCCTACACGGAGGATGAAGGCGTTGTCGGGCCGTTGACAAGCGTGGTCCAGGCGCCGCTGGAATACGGAGAGTTGGTCAAAGGGCTTCTTGGTGGGACGCTGCTTGTGCGCAATCTCGACACGGCGCTTCGCCTTTGGAATCGCAATGGGGTGTGGAATTCCTATGTGACCCTCGATGGCGACGTGGTAACCGCCGACGGGATTCTCATCGGCGGGGACAACGACATGGAAGCCGAGGAGAGCGAAGCCGGAGTGGCGGAGGCAGGCATACTGGCGCGCCGGAGGGAAATCCGGGAGCTTTCGAGAGAGATTGAGGAGTTGAGGGCAAGGCGGGGCGGAGCCCTTGAGGTTGAGGAGGCGATCCGCCGGTCCCGGTCCGAGTTGGAGGAACGGCGCGATAACGCGTTCCGCGCTCGCGAGACGGCTGCGGTTGCCCACGGAGCGGCTGTTAAAGCGAAGGCGGTTATTGAAGAGACGCTCTTGCAGGCGCGTTTGCTCCTCGATGAGCGCGCGCAGGAGCAGACATTTCTCCGCAAAGAGACGGAGAGGATGGCCGAGGAGCTGAAAGCTTTGCTCGTTGCCGCGCAAGAGACAGAATTGGCGCGTGGCGAAGAGGAAGAGCGCTCCAAGGGCTTATTTGTAGAGTTGGAAAAGAGAAGACGCCTGTTCGATTCGCTGCTGGAACAAGCCCACGCCGCCGAGATCGCTCATGCCGGACTCGAAGAGAAGGAACGCGCTTCCGCCGCGCTTTTGGCGTCGGTAACGGAGCAGTCGGAAGGGAAGCGGCGTCTGCTGGCGGATCGGGGTAGCCGAAAAGAGCGTGACGAGGGCGCGCTGGTGTCTCTCGACGCGAATATGGTATCCGCTCGCGAGGCGATCGAGCAGGCGGCGATTGGCCTGAGCGCCATGCAAGACCAGATCGAAGGTCGGATCAGCGAGCTTGCCGTGGCTGCCTCGCATGTTTCAGGAATAGAAGACGAACTTCGAAAGACCAGGGTGCGCGAGTCGGAGATGGCGGAGAGCCAGTCCACGGAGCGGCTGCGGCTGCAACGGATAGAGATGGATATCGAAGGACTCGATGCGTTGCTTTACCAAAGATATGAGATTCGTCTTGCCGATCTGTCGCAACTGGAAGCAAACACGGAAACTGAAGAGGATCTGACGGAGCTTTCTTCGCGCGCCGAAGCTTGCCGTGATCGAATGGCGGCGATGGGCGAAGTAAATCTGGTTTCGATACAGGAGCACGAGGAACTTTCGGAACGCCGCCTCTTTTTAACTTCGCAAAAAGAAGATCTGGAACGGTCGCTTGAAGATTTGCACAAGGCGATCCAGCGGATTAACCGGACGACAAGGGAGCGTTTTGCCCAGGCGTTCGACGACATCAACCAGAAGTTTTCCGAGCTGTTTCCTCGCCTGTTCCAGGGAGGCAAGGCCCAGTTGCGGCTTTTGGAAGAAGACAACCTGCTTGAATCCGGCGTGGAGATCTTTGTGCAGCTTCCGGGCAAGAAGGCGCTTCCATTGCATAGCTTGTCTGGGGGCGAGAGCGCTCTTACAGCGATCAGCCTCATCTTCTCCATCTTCCTGGTCAAGCCGTCGCCTTTTTGTCTGCTTGATGAGGTGGATGCGTCGCTGGACGACGCCAATGTCGATCGCTTCAATGCCATGGTCCGGGAGATGTCATCCAGGTACCAGTTCCTCCTGATCACGCATAACAAGCGCACGATGGAGTTGGCGGATGTCCTTTACGGAATCACGATGGAGAAGCCAGGGGTTTCCAAGACGGTATCCGTAAAGTTGACCAACTGATTCTATAGTTTGTCGGAAGGAGCGCTTTTTTGAGCGAGATCGACGACAATCCCGGAGGTTCGTTCTTTTCCCGCCTGAAGGCGGGGCTGACGAAGACGCGGGAACTGTTGTTTATGAACGTGGAGGCGATTGCCCGCGGCATCGGCCCTGTTGACGAAAAAGTCCTCTCCGAGCTGGAAGAGGCTCTTATCTTGGCTGATGTGGGGGCGCAGCTTTCCACGGAGTATGTCGATAAGCTTCGCGCGGCATGGCGTCGTGGCGAGTTGCCGGATGTGGAGGCGCTTAAAGCAAAACTTAGGCAGATGATCGGGGAAACGCTGGCGCCAAAGGCGAAGCCTCTTGTTGCCGCGGCGCCGTATCCGTTCGTAGTCCTTGTTGTTGGAGTAAACGGCGTAGGGAAAACAACCACCATAGGCAAGATGGCTGGGTGGTTACGGTCGGAGAATAATTCGGTCATGATTGCGGCGGCGGATACATTCCGTGCCGCCGCGATTGATCAGCTTGCGGTTTGGGCGGAACGCGCGGGCGCCGATTTTGTCAGGCACAAGGAAGGGGCTGACTCATCGGCGGTCGCTTTCGACGCGGTTCGCGCGGCAAAGGCTCGCGGAACTCAAGTGGTGCTTATAGATACGGCGGGTCGTCTCCACACTAAATCCCACTTGATGGAAGAGATCAAGAAAGTAGTTCGCGTCATAGGCAAGGAGATTCCCGGCGCTCCTCATGAAGTCCTGCTGGTTCTCGACGCTACGAGTGGCCGCAACGCCATCGCCCAGACAAAGACATTCCAGGAATTTACGGGCGTTACGGGTTTGGCTCTAACAAAGCTTGACGGTACGGCGAAAGGCGGCGTCGTCTTGTCCATAACCCATGAAATGAATGTTCCTATACGCTTCATCGGAGTGGGAGAGAAAATCGACGATCTGCGTCCCTTCGATCCCGGCAGCTTTGCGGAGGCGCTTTTCTGATATCTGCTTGCCGATGATCGACTACCTCTTCATGCGGATTGATAATAAGCTTGGCCGATGTCCGCAAGAGTGCCCCTTAAGCAAAAGAAGCTGATCTGATACCAGGTTGGTGGCGTAGCCATGTCTCCTGAAGAGTCATAGACTCGACGGCATAGAGTGCTATAGGTGTCTGAGGATTACCTAAAAAAGAGACGGGCCATGAAAAAAGCATGTCGTATCGGATTGGACATTGCCAATAATTACTTTTAGGCGCACGGAATGGGTAAGCGCGGCAAAGAGGTAATCAATCCGTCAAATAGAGGTAACATGGTCTGTCCGATGTGATTGATGTCGCCTGAAACTTCCGCCAAAAATGCTACGAAAATGAACCCAAAACCATTATAAATCAATGTGTTATCCTGATGGTCGTCGATAGGAATTAATGCCTGATGACGAATCAGGGTCATATGCAAGAAGTGGATAAATGCGGGAATGAGGCGCAAAACAGAAAACTGAACGCGACTTGGTGTTACGGCTCGTTTTATCTGCGTCTATCTATCGCGCCTGTGGCGGTGGATCGTGTGTTTTTCCCTGAAGGCTGCGACTCACATTTTTTTAGGGCTGGCGTGTCGGATGTTTTCGGCATCCAGACTTTTATAAGATCTTCGCAAGGAAGCTTGTGATTTTAGTGGCGGATTATTTTGTATAGTAGATCGTTTGTTTCATTGAATCGACCGGAATGCCGATGTATCCTTACATCAACTTGAAATTTCGAAGGGAGTCGACGATATGGCAGAAGAATCTTTCGAACTGATCGAAAAGAAGATCAACGACTTGATACAGGTCGTCGACGCGCTAAAAAAAGAGAAAGCAACCCTTGCCGAAGAAATTTCGCGGCTGGAGGGGGAAACGAAGGAAATGACCAAAAAACTCTCCGAGCTGACGCGTGAGCGCGGCGAGGTAAAAGACCGGGTCGAGAGAATCCTTTCCCGTCTGGACGCCATTGAGTTATAAGACGTTAGAGGTATAATAAAGCGGTAGAATGACGAATCAGTACAATGTGAATATCGCCGGCTACGGCTTGGTTGTGCAGACGGAGCGGTCGGCGGTCTATATGGAACGTCTTACCGAAACGCTGAACGAAAAGGTTCGCGAGATTCAGAAGACCGGGGGTACGGCGAATTATCTGAACGTGGTCATGCTGGCGGCTATGGAGCTTGCCGACGATGTCCTGACCACAAAGGAATCGGTGTTAAAGGCCCGAAAGGAAAGCCGCGAATTTGCGGAAAAAGCGCTCAGATTCGAGGAAGAAACGAACGGCCTCAAGGAGCGGCTGAGAGTCCTCGAAAAAGAGCTCTTTGCGTTGGGGGCGGAAGCCGATGCGCTTCGGAAAGAGCGGGAAAAGATCCAGGAAAAGTTTGAACGCAGGAACCGCGATCTCCTTGAGGTGTTGGACAACGCTTTGAAATAGCGCGACGGAAAGCAGTTCATCTGGCCCCTGCCGTGCGCGTGATTGACCGGCGAGTTTGACCAACAGATAGAGAACGGGATCCCTCCCAGGCGATGGTGCGTATCCCCGTTCGCGAGGAAACCTGAAGTCGTCTTAGGGAACCCACCTGGTGAACGCCAGGTTCAGCTCAATGGTCGACACGGCACACGCAGGGGTCTTATTGGTAGGTCGGGTTTGGTTTTGCCTTTTTATATAGATTTGAGGTGGTATAAATCGTTGCTACTGCGTCGTATATTTATTTCCAGTTTGGTGCGGCGGTAATTTGCCTTGACTGATTTATAGGAGAAATAGGGTCATGGACGCCTCCGCAACGTAAACGCAGTATCCTCTCGGTTTTGCCCCCTCTGATTTTCTTTTCATAGGAAAGAAGGTTTTGCATGCTTGTCAAGGAGCGTAAGGAGATGCTCCGCAAGATGTGTCGCGATCTCCTCTTGGCAAAGGCTGGTTCAGAGGAGTTTCGCCTGGCGGGTAAGCGTGCCCAGGAGCATCTCCTGTCGGTGTTGCCGCCACGCCGCGACATGACTTTGGCCATATACAATGCTGTCCGTGGAGAGGTGGGGACGGAAAGAATCCGAGAGGCATCTTTGGCCGCCGGGACTGTTGTGTATTACCCTTGCGTTATTGGTCCGGGGGAGATTGCGTTCTTCCCTTACCACGAAGGTGATCCTTGGGTTGAAGGGGCTTACGGGATTCCCGAGCCCGTTCGTTTGTCAGGTTTTCCGCCAAAACAGGATGGTTTTGATTTTATTCTTGTTCCTGGTCTTGCTTTTGATCGCGCGGGAAGGAGATTGGGAAAGGGGTTGGGATATTACGACCGGTTCCTTGGTCGTATGTCCGGGAGTACGCTTTTTATCGGCTTTGCCTACTCGGAACAGATAGTTGATGAAGTGCCGGTAGACGAATGGGACGCAAGGATGCACATGATTGTTACGGAAGAAGAGATGATCCGCTGCCGGTAGGGCATTGTAATTCGTAAAAAACAGATGGTTCGCCAAGGAGGCTGACATTGGATATGGCAATTGTTGTCATAGTGTCGCTATCGGTGCTGGTCTTGGTACTGGGGCTGTACGTGGTTTACCTGGTCTCCAAGAGAAAGGTCATCGAGGGCAAGGCGCGGGTAGAAGCCGAGAAGGCGGAGGAGGTTATTCAGGGAGCCCGAAGGGAAGCGGAAAACATCCTGAAGGAAGCCGCCTTGCAGGCGAAAGACCACATGATCCAGGTTAAGCTCGACTTTGAACGGGAGACACGGGACCGCAAGAATGAACTGAACCAGGTAGAGAAGCGTCTTCTTCAGAAGGAAGATATACTCGAAAAGAAAAACGAACATATCGAGACGCGCAACGCCGAGATAGTTAAGAAAGAGCGCGAACTTGTGGAGCAGGAGCGCAAGGTCGAGGCAAGCCGTGTCGATCTCGATGGGAAAATTGCGCAGGCACAGGCGGACCGCCAGCGTATAGCCGGCCTCACCGCTGAACAGGCCAAGGCCGAAATCGTGGAAATGATTGTGAACGAGGCCAAGCTCGAAGCAGGCAAAAAAGTAAGAGTTATCGAAGAGGAGTACAAGGAAGAAGCGGCGCAGAAAGCCCGAAAGATGATTGCGGTCTCCGTGCAGCGATACGCGGCGGACTATGTGACAGAACATGTGGTCACGGCGGTTCCTCTGCCGTCCGAGGAGATGAAAGGGAGAATCATAGGGCGGGAAGGGCGCAATATCCGGGCGTTTGAAGCGGCCACAGGTATTGATGTAATCATCGACGATACTCCGGAAGCGGTGATCCTGTCGGGGTTCAACCCGGTTCGCCGTGAGGTCGCGCGCATTTCTCTTTCGCGGCTGGTGCAGGATGGCAGAATTCATCCGGCCCGTATCGAAGAAACAGTGGAGAAGGTAACCCGTGAGGTCGATGAGACGATCAAGGAGGCCGGAGAGCAAGCGTTGTTCGACCTCGGTATTCACGGAGTTCACGCGGAGTTGGTGAAACTGGTTGGAAAGCTGAAATATCGCACTTCCTACGGCCAGAATATTTATACGCATTCGCTTGAGGTGGCGTTTCTATGCGGCATGATTGCCGCCGAACTTGGGCTCAACGCAAAGATGGCAAAACGGGCCGGGCTTCTCCACGACATCGGAAAAGCCGTGGATCACGAGGTTGAAGGCCCTCACGCGCTTATCGGAGCGGACCTTGCTCGCAAATACGGTGAATCTTCCCGGGTGGTCCACTCTATCGCGGCGCACCATGAGGACGAATCCCCAAAGGACATCCTGCCCATATTGGTGCAAGCGGCCGATGCTCTTTCCGGCGCAAGGCCCGGCGCTCGTCGGGAGATGCTGGCGAACTACCTTAAGCGGCTCGAGGAGCTTGAGACCATAGCCAAGTCTTTCTCTGGAGTAGAGAAGTCGTACGCTATTCAAGCGGGACGCGAAGTCCGGATCATAGTTGATAACCAAAAGATCGGTGACGACGCCGCGTGTATTCTAGCGCGCGACATCGCCAAAAAAGTGGAGAGCGACCTTTCGTACCCCGGACAGATCCGCGTAACTGTCATCCGGGAAACGAGGGCCATTGAGTACGCCAGATAGCATGTGGGTTCTGTTCCTGGGTGATATCGTCGGGAATCCGGGCCGCAAGGCGGCATCGGAATTTTTGTCTCGTATCCGGTCATACCGGGATGTGGATCTTGCCATTGCCAACGGCGAGAATATCGCGGCCGGCATGGGGCTGACCGAGTCCACAACTCGTGAACTGTTCGATGCGGGGATTGATGTATTCACCGGCGGCAATCACATGTGGGATAAAAAGGAAGGCGCGCACCTGGTTCGAACCGACGAACGGATTCTGCGTCCTGCGAACTATCCGCCTGGAGTGGAAGGCCGGGGCTGGGGAGTCTTCCGCGGGCGCAGCGGAACGCCGTATGCTGTCGTCTCCCTGACCGGTAGAGTTTTTATGGCGCCTGTCGACTGCCCGTTTCGCTGGACGGATGAGCATCTTCCTTCAATCCGGAAGGAGGCTTCCTGCATACTGGTTGATTTTCACGCGGAGGCGACTTCCGAGAAGCGCGCGTTGGGGTTTTATCTCGACGGAAAAGTTTCGGCGGTTGCGGGAACACATACGCATGTGCAAACGGCCGACGCGCAGTTGCTGCCCAAAGGCTCAGGTTACATTACCGACGCCGGTATGTGTGGTCCCGCCGGTTCTATCATAGGGATGGATGCACAGGGAGTCCTGAACAGGCTCCTCTTGCATGTGCCTGTTCGCTTCGATGTTGGCTCGGGCGAGCCGGAGGCATGCGGGGTATTTTGGGATATTGATCCATCTAGCGGCGTTTGTCGCCGGGTTCAACCGTTTTGTCTGACAGAGATGAAAATGAGGGACAAAGAGACATGGAAGATGTTCTCAGATCTTTGAAGCGCGGCACTACGGAGGTGATTTCCGAAGAGGAACTCTCCGAAAAACTTGCCGCGTTCGCAAAACAACGACGTCCATTACGCGTAAAAGCCGGGTTTGATCCGACGGCGCCCGATCTGCATCTTGGACATACCGTGCTAATCCAAAAGCTGAAACATTTTCAGGAGGCGGGCCACCAGGTGGTCTTCCTTATCGGCGATTTTACAGCGATGATCGGGGACCCGACAGGGAAGTCCGAAATGCGCAAGCCGCTTTCCAGGGATGCGGTAGAGCGGAACTCGGTTACTTACAAGGAGCAGATTTTCAAGATTCTTGACCCGGAAAAGACGGAGGTGCGGTTTAACTCCGAATGGCTGTCCTCCATGCGCACCGAAGAGGTAGTTCGCATTGCCGCTCAGATGACCGTTGCGCGGATGCTGGAGCGGGATGACTTCCGGAAGCGGTATGAGGAAGAGCGGCCTATCTCCATACACGAGTTTCTCTATCCGCTTTTTCAGGGATATGATTCCGTGGCGCTTAGGGCCGACGTCGAGTTTGGCGGCACGGATCAGAAGTTTAATCTTCTCGTCGGGAGAGATCTTCAGCGCGTTTACGGACAGGAGCCGCAGGTTGTGATGACTACGCCGTTGCTGGTGGGATTGGACGGCGTAAACAAGATGAGCAAGAGCCTTGGCAATTATGTGGGAATCACAGAATCGCCCGAAGATGTTTTCGGCAAACTTATGTCGATCTCTGACGATCTTATGTTGACTTATTACGAGTTGTTATCCGATCTCAGCATATCGGATCTAGCGAAGCTGAAAAATGGCCTCTCCGACGGTTCTCGTCATCCTATGGACGCGAAAATAGCGCTTGCGCGCGAAATGGTAACGCGGTTCCACGGCACGGCTGCCGGACGCGAGGCGGAGGAAGGATTCAGAAAGCGTTTCTCCGCAAAAGAATTTCCGCAGGATGCGCGACGCGTGGACGGGAAGACGCTTCCAGAAAAGGCTGATCTTGCCACCCTGGTTTCTCTTGTTTCACCGGGTTTCAGCAGCAAGTCGGCTGCGCGCCGGCTTATTGTCCAGGGAGGACTCGAGGTAAACGGAGAGCGGGCCTCCGACCCTGCTATGGTTCCATCCAGGGAAGGTGAGATTCGTCTGAAGATCGGGAAGAAAGAGTTTGTAGTTCTTTCATATTGAAACATTGCGACATGCAAAAAAAAATTCGATGAATGTGCTTTTTTGCTTGCATCGGGTTCCGCTGTTTGATAGATTTCAGTCTTTCGCTTGGGGGTTCGGTTCAGGGTTCGGTTTGCTGTCATACCGAAAAAATGTTTTTTTGTTTTTCCTGGTTTCCGATTTAAAACCCCTTGACAAAGCCTGGCGTATTTTGGTAGCCTCGTCGGTCTGCCTGCCCGTTCTCCGGGTGACCGGAAACGAAAGATCGATGAAAATTGCTTGACAAGGCATGGCGAATTTGGCAATCTTATGAGTCCGTCTCGGTGTACGGCTACGAGGCGGAAAATCGTCGGATCTTTGAAAACTGAACAGGGAGTGCGAAGCGCGAAACGGATCGATTGGTTTTCCCGCTTATTCTTTTTAAGTGGAGAGTTTGATCCTGGCTCAGAACGAACGCTGGCGGCGTGCCTAACACATGCAAGTCGAGCGAGAAAGGGGGGGCAACTCCCTGAGTAAAGCGGCGAACGGGTGAGTAACGCGTGGGTAACCTACCTCTTGGTGGGGGATAACGACTCGAAAGGGTCGCTAATACCGCATGAGACCACGGGGTCTTCGGACCCTGAGGCCAAAGGCTGCGTTGGCTTGCCAACGTAGTTGCCGGGAGATGGGCCCGCGTCCGATTAGCTAGTTGGTGAGGTAATGGCTCACCAAGGCTACGATCGGTAGCTGGTCTGAGAGGATGATCAGCCACACTGGAACTGGAACACGGTCCAGACTCCTACGGGAGGCAGCAGTGAGGAATATTGCGCAATGGGGGAAACCCTGACGCAGCAACGCCGCGTGGGTGAAGAAGGCCTTCGGGTCGTAAAGCCCTTTCGGACGGGACGAAATTTCCGCAGGGACAAGCTGCGGAAACTGACGGTACCGTAGGAAGAAGCACCGGCTAACTCCGTGCCAGCAGCCGCGGTAATACGGAGGGTGCAAGCGTTGTTCGGAATTACTGGGCGTAAAGCGCGTGTAGGCGGCTTGGCAAGTCAGATGTGAAAGCCCTCGGCTTAACCGGGGAAGTGCATCTGAAACTGCCTTGCTTGAGTACGGGAGAGGGAGGCGGAATTCCCAGTGTAGAGGTGAAATTCGTAGATATTGGGAGGAACACCGGTGGCGAAAGCGGCCTCCTGGACCGATACTGACGCTGAGGCGCGAAAGCGTGGGGAGCAAACAGGATTAGATACCCTGGTAGTCCACGCTGTAAACGATGGGCACTAGGTGTGGGGGGTATCCACTCCTCCCGTGCCGAAGCTAACGCATTAAGTGCCCCGCCTGGGGAGTACGGCCGCAAGGTTAAAACTCAAAGGAATTGACGGGGGCCCGCACAAGCGGTGGAGCATGTGGTTTAATTCGACGCAACGCGAAGAACCTTACCTGGGCTTGACATCCCTGGAACTTCCTGGAAACAGGGAGGTGCCCCCGTAAGGGGGAGCCAGGAGACAGGTGCTGCATGGCTGTCGTCAGCTCGTGTCGTGAGATGTTGGGTTAAGTCCCGCAACGAGCGCAACCCTTGTCTTTAGTTGCCAGCATTCAGTTGGGCACTCTAAAGAAACTGCCGGTGTTAAACCGGAGGAAGGTGGGGATGACGTCAAGTCCTCATGGCCTTTATGCCCAGGGCTACACACGTGCTACAATGGCCGGTACAAAGGGCAGCAATACCGCGAGGTGGAGCGAATCCCAAAAAGCCGGCCTCAGTTCAGATTGGAGTCTGCAACTCGACTCCATGAAGTCGGAATCGCTAGTAATCGCAGATCAGCAGGCTGCGGTGAATACGTTCCCGGGCCTTGTACACACCGCCCGTCACACCACGAAAGCTGGTTGTACCAGAAGCCGCTGGACTAACCCGCAAGGGAGGTAGGCGTCTAAGGTATGGTC
The DNA here is from genome assembly GCA_009783195.1 of Syntrophorhabdaceae bacterium. Lineage (GTDB taxonomy): Bacteria > Desulfobacterota > Deferrimicrobia > Deferrimicrobiales > Deferrimicrobiaceae > UBA2219. The sequence continues at coordinate 29,238 of WRHP01000019.1, forward strand.
AGTGATTGGGGTGAAGTCGTAACAAGGTAGCCGTAGGGGAACCTGCGGCTGGATCACCTCCTTTCTATGGAGCACGTGTCGCATGCTTCGGCGATGCGACATATGCAGATCCGAAATCGCGCTTTCTTCCCTGTTCAGTTTTGAACGATCCGCTCCCTTGGGCCTATAGCTCAGGTGGCTAGAGCGCACGCCTGATAAGCGTGAGGTCGGTAGTTCAAGCCTACCTAGGCCCACCACGCATATCGGGCCGGCAGGAGCTAAGGCTCCCCGGTGCTACATAGTCTGGGCTCTCGGGGGTGTAGCTCAGTTGGGAGAGCGCCTGGTTTGCAACCAGGAGGCCATCGGTTCGATCCCGTTCACCTCCACCATTTTGAAACCGCTAAAGCGGTTTTTTGGATGGCGGACCCGGTCGATGAGATCGTGACAAAGTTTGTTTTTTTGTGGATTGTACAAGGACTAACAGTGTCCTGAGTTCTTTGAAAATCGATTCTGAATGCGCTGTCCGAAATTCTTTCATGTGTTGAGTAGTGGTCAAGCGAACAAGGGCGCACGGTGGATGCCCTGGCGTCAGGAGGCGATGAAGGACGTGGAAGGCTGCGATAAGCTCCGGTGAGCCGCCTAACAGGCTTTGACCCGGAGATTTCCGAATGAGGAAACTCCCTGCGGCAAACCCGCAGGATCCTGCACTGAATACATAGGTGCTTGAGGCCAACGAGGGGAACTGAAACATCTAAGTACCCTCAGGAATATAAAGCAACCGCGATTCCCCTAGTAGTGGCGAGCGAACGGGGAACAGCCTAAACCCGACTTATGTCAAGCCCGCAAGCGTTGTAGGTCGGGGGTTGTGGGGTCTATTTGGGCGAATTTGCGGATTCGCCGGGGAGTCAAAAACCGGTTTCGTAGTCGAAGCGACTGGAAAGTCGTTCCATAGAGGGTGATAGGCCTGTAGACGAAACGAATCCGGCTCCCTGGGATAGAAACCCAAGTACTGCGGGGCACGAGAAACCCCGCGGGAATCCGGGAGGACCATCTTCCAAGGCTAAATACTACCTGACGACCGATAGTGCACTAGTACCGTGAGGGAAAGGTGAAAAGAACCCCAGCGAGGGGAGTGAAATAGAACCTGAAACCGTGTGCCTACAAACAGTTGTAGCCCTATGTCGGGGGGCGACTCCCGGCAGGGTGACAGCGTGCCTTTTGCATAATGAGTCAGCGAGTTACCCTACGTGGCAAGGTTAAGCCGTAAGGCGGAGCCGTAGCGAAAGCGAGTCCGAAACGGGCGATATAGTCGCGTGGGGTAGACCCGAAACCAGGTGATCTACCCATGGCCAGGATGAAGCAGGTGTAAAAGCCTGTGGAGGTCCGAACCGATGTTGGTTGAAAACAGCTCGGATGAGCTGTGGGTAGGGGTGAAAGGCTAATCAAACCTGGAAATAGCTGGTTCTCCCCGAAATATATTTAGGTATAGCCTCGGGGCATTCAGTGACGGGGGTAGAGCACTGGATGGGCTAGGGGACCTACCAGTCTACCAAACCCAACCAAACTCCGAATACCGTCAACTGCTATCCCGGGAGTCAGTCTACGGGCGATAAGGTCCGTGGTCGAGAGGGAAACAACCCAGATCGCCAGCTAAGGCCCCAAAATATGTGCTAAGTGGAAAAGGATGTGGGAACGCTAAGACAGCCAGGAGGTTGGCTTAGAAGCAGCCACCCTTTAAAGAAAGCGTAACAGCTCACTGGTCGAGTGGGCCTGCGCCGAAAATTCATCGGGGCTCAAGCACATTGCCGAAGCTGCGGGTGGTCCCGTAGGGGATCGCGGTAGGGGAGCGTTCCATTGTAGGTCGAAGCCGGATCGAAAGGACCGGTGGACGAAATGGAAGTGCTTATGCTGACACGAGTAGCGATAAAGCGGGTGAAAAACCCGCTCGCCGTAAGCCTAAGGGTTCCTGGGGAAGGTTAATCCGCCCAGGGTTAGTCGGATCCTAAGGTGAGGCCGACAGGCGTAACCGATGGAAAACAGGTTAATATTCCTGTACCACCATTTCAGCGTTACCACCGAAGGGGGGACGCAGAAGGGTAGGCAAGCCAGCTGACGGACGTGCTGGTCCAAGCCGGTAGGGGGGCTTCCTAGGCAAATCCGGGAAGCCGTTAACTCCGAGAGGTGATGGGGAGGGGCGTATGCCCCATAAACTTGCTGATCCCACGCTGCCGAGAAAAGCCTCGTAGGGAGTTGGAATGGTGTCCGTACCGCAAACCGACACAGGTAGGCAGGGAGAAAATCCTAAGGCGCTCGAGTGATCCCTCGTTAAGGAACTCGGCAAATTACCCCCGTAACTTCGGGAGAAGGGGGGCCCCTTCGGGTGAAGGAACTTGCTTCCAGAGCCCAGGGGGGCCGCAGAGAAATGGCCGTGGCGACTGTTTAATAAAAACACAGGGCTCTGCAAAGTCGTGAAGACGACGTATAGGGCCTGACGCCTGCCCGGTGCCGGAAGGTTAAGGGGCGATGTCATGGGGGCAACCCCGGAAGCGTCAATCCGAAGCCCCGGTAAACGGCGGCCGTAACTATAACGGTCCTAAGGTAGCGAAATTCCTTGTCGGGTAAGTTCCGACCTGCACGAATGGCGTAACGATCGCGGCACTGTCTCAACGAGGGGCTCGGCGAATCTGAAATACCGGTGAAGATGCCGGTTACCCGCACCTAGACGGAAAGACCCCGTGCACCTTCACTGCAACTTGGCATTGGATTTTGGAATAGCTTGTGTAGGATAGGTGGGAGGCTTTGAAACCGGGGCGCTAGCTCCGGTGGAGCCGACGGTGAAAT
>WRHP01000020.1 GCA_009783195.1 Syntrophorhabdaceae bacterium
TGCCTCGGCGTAGCCGATGTTGAACTCGCCCTTCAGCTTCTCGGTGAACTTCTGGGGGTAGCCGGAAGCCACATGCCACAGGCCGTTACCGCCGTTGCCGTAGCTCTGGCCGAGCACGTTGTTCGTGCAACCGATGATGCACTGGTTGACGTTCTGGCCGTCGAAGCCGAACAGGAAGTACATTCTGGTGCGGGTGAAGCTACTGTTGGCGTTGGCAAGCCCGCCAGTGTAATCACCCAAAGTAACCGGAGCTCTGTAGGCGGATCTGTTGCCAGCGGGCCGCTTGCTCTGATCGTCGCCGCTGAGGTAGAAACCTTCCACAAAGATGTTGCCGGGGCCGACCTTGAGGTCGCCGCGAAGATCAAGCGCCCAGGCTCTGATATCAAAGCTGTCAGTACCACTGACTACAGAAGCAGCCCTGCCGAACTGGTAGAAACCGAAGGCGGAGATCTTGGCCGCGCCTGCGTTCATCGCAAAGTTTACACCTGGCATGTAAACATCGACTATTTGGCGCCCTACCGGTCCAGCCAACGAAGCGGCACCGCCGGCGGCGCGAGCGGAATCATCCTTCAACATGTAGAGGTTGAGGCCGACATTCATATCCTTTGACGGCGCAAACTGCCCCGAGACAAGATACATTTCGGTATCGTTAGAACCTCTGATAGGCGCGTTTTCATACAGTTTTCCCCAGCCGAGGGTCACTTTAACCGGCTCGAACTGGCCGTTGACAAAGATACTGGTCATACGAGCGTTGTTGGCAAAGATGCCGGCGTAGTGGTCGCTCACCATCTGCATACCGACGGTGGAGGTAAAGGATGTATCGGGAACCCTGAACCACACATAAGCTTCTTTGGTTTCGAGCTGGACCGCATCGGCGGAAAGAGCGCCGCCGGTGTTACGGCCAGCACCGCTGGTTTGATTACCAGTCATACCCCAGTTCATGTCGCTTTCGAGGTGAAGGATCGCTCTGGCGACTTCGGTGCCCATATCGAACTTGATGCGCATGCGCTGCTCGACATATGCGCCGTCACTATCATGCTTCTGCTGAAGCCCGCCTAAAGTACGAGGAGCCGAACTAGACCCACCCGCGTTGAAGAAATTCGAGTACATGGCTTTCGCGCGGTAAAATCCGGTGACTTTCAGATCCGCCATCGCCGGGGCGGCAAACGCCACCACTAGGACAGCCGCCAATACTAAGACTAAACCTTTCCGCATGTTGCCCTCCTTGAGAGTTTAAGATCCTAATTTTCCCATACCCTAAACATAAACACCAGGGAAAACTAAAATTCAAACTTAACAGAAATTATAACCTAAAAAACCGCCATTCCCATAAACGAGAGCAGGCTTCAATCACCCGCAACACCGTGGGCGCATGCGCTACCTTCATCTCTTGCGCCCACCACTGCCTAAGCCGGACATCGAAAGCAATAATCTCTTACCTGATTGCCGCTTCCCGCTTTCGCCGCTAACCGGGCAAGACGCCAAAAGCGGCTTTACCTGCATTACCTGTTTCCCTTAACCTGCTTTCACTTTAAGGCTGCTCTTTAAGCCTTTAAGCCTTGCCTGCCACACCTCCTCTCGTTTTAAGGAACCAATTCTTTTCAGTGCGCCTCTCTTTGAACATAACAATCCTGCCTGAAATACCCCTGCAAAAAAAGCTTATGTTTTCCGACCTGAATAACATTCCCTCATATGCCTTGTCAAGATCTTTCCGCCCCCGTATCACACCCGCCAACCGCCATTTCCATAGACGAAACACCTTATGCGACGTCACCTGATCTTTCCTCTCATATCACCCATACGGCGAAGCGCCAAAAGCAACGTTTTCATTCCAGATTCCCGCGCCTGCCGTTGGCCGCTACCTCCATCGGACTAAAAACCAATGGCAACGCTCCTTAAGCACCGGAAACGGTGTCATGAGCAGGACACCTCCCTAATCAACCTTGTACAACAGCACCCTGCTTGCCTGCTCATTGAAAAACGCCCCCGTCTGCTCTATCACGGAAACAATGACCCGAGAGCCTTTGCCAAAATCGGAGCGGGATAAAAAGTCCGCCCCCGAAAGAAACTGGCTGGAGCCTTGGGTGCCCGCCTTCTCAAGAAACTCGCCAACCTCCCACTGGAGCAGGACCAGCCTCGTGGATTCATAAGAGCCCCCCACCAGGTCGAGAAGCCCTTTCTTTGTCTCCGTTACCATGACAAGCGGTGTTTCGCCGCTTCCGGGAGCAAGGCGCGCCGGTGTACGGATCGGGTACCACTTCCTGCGGCCGTCAGCATGGATGTATGGGCCCCATTCGAAGAAATCTAACCTTGATCCGTGCTGGGAGCGGGATTTGTATATGGACTTCCCGCCGTCGTCAAGAACCCTGAGATGCGAGTCAGTATCCGTATAAATCAGGCGCCATTCATTCCCAAACCTTCCCGAAGAAAGCCCAAGCGCCCCCGATAGCAACGGGACAATGGAAGTACTATGCGGAAGCTCTTCGCCGGGAACAAGCTGCTTGCCGTCCCATTTCAGGATAACTATCTTCCCTTTAAACGGCGTATCTACTCCTTGGTGCTGGCCGGCCAACGCCGGCTTTCCTTTCCAGTCGGGGAGAACAACAAGGTAATAGCGGATTTTTCCCGCGATCTCTTCGTAAATGTCGCCCGTCTTTTTGAGGATAAACGACTGGATCGACTCTTCCGTGAGACTGGTGACCAGAACCTCGTTTTCGCCGTCGCCGTCAATATCAAAGACGTCAACAGAAAGGATATGCTCGCCAAGCGGCCTGCGGATCGTGGTATACGGAAGAACCTCTTCTCCTTTAATGCGGTGGAAGTAGATGTTGGTCTTTCCGTAGGCCGCCACAAGCGCGTTTCCTTCACCATCCTCCGCCTGCACGGTGACAATCCCGTTCAACTCATCGGCAACTCTGCCGGACTGGGCGATTCTTTTGACGGAAGACGGAACCCATCCGGACGCAAGCGTGGAGCCGCCAGGCGCGGAAGGAGAAGGAGGAGGCGCGGAAGCGGCCGCATGTTGACCAGATTCGGCTACGCCCGTTGTAACAGCAACGCCTGTCGGCGGCGCGGCGGCAAACGGATCAGGAACGGGAGCGGCGGCAACCGGCGCTACGGCAACGTAACCGGGAGGCGGCGACGCGGCGCGGACCGCGCCTTGCACTCCAAAAACCTTCTCCGCGATATCGCCCGACAGCATGCCTATCTGGGAGATGATTTCGTCTTCGTTCGCGGCGGCGGCAAAAAACGCCCCCGCTTTTTCCCCTTTGGCCAGGTCGGTTACGACTACGTCAATGCTGTATCCCTTGCCAAGCTTGGCTACCGTTCCCTCAAGCAACAGCGGGTATCTCGCTTCTTTGGCCGCGTCCGCCGCGGATTTGCCGCCGGCATTAAGGAGCAAAACATCGGCGCCCGCAAGCGCCATCAGGCGGGACGATATAAGCCTTGGGAGAACAGCGATCGTCGTCCCAATATCTTCCTTGGCAAGGGAAGCAAACGGAGCCACAGCGACGCGGCGGGGATAATCCGGGGCCGATGCCGCAGCAGAGGAGGCAAGAACAACGGACAATATAAAAAACGCGCAAAACACGCGCGCAAATAACTTGGAGTATTGTTTTAATCGCATCATAAAAAACTAACAGAAGGGAGCCTTCAACGTCAATCTCCAGTATCGTGCCGGCACATTCAGCCTAAGCAAAGAGCCCGCGGGGACCGCACCTTAATCAGCATAGGCGGCTTCGTTTGAGCGAGAAATCTCTCTCCCGCAGGGTATGCCTTCTGTTTCGCCTCGAAACCATGGACGGAGGAAGCAGGAAACATGGCAGCGTAGGCATGTACATGAAAACCGCATCCATCCCACCGGACAAACCGTTTGCACCAGGATGGCGGCGCTATTGAAATATATCGTCAGCCTGTTACGGAAGTTATACCTAAGAAAGCGCCTCGCGCAGTTTGTCGCGGATACCGCCGAAGCCGCCGTTGGACATGAGGAGGACAAGGTCTCCCTTGCCGCAGTTTACAGCGATGTGCGACACGATGCCGTCCACTTCCTGGATGCACTCGGCGGAACGCCCCATCCCGCGCAGGCCGGCGGCTATCTCTTCCGGCGACAGCCGCTCATCTTCCGGAATTTTGTCCGCGCTGAACACACCGGCGACGATCACGGAATCAGCCTCCGCAAACGCCTCCGTGAATCTCTGCTGGAACAGCCTGCGGCGGCTTGTGTTGGACCGGGGCTCGAAGACCGCGATGATTCGCCTGTCGGCATACCGCGCGCGCACAGCCCGGATGGTCTCGCGGACCGCGGTGGGATGATGCGCGAAATCATCAATCAACAGCACTCCCCGGAATTCCCCTACCACTTCCTGCCGCCGGCGGACTCCTGCAAACCGCTCGAAAGCATCCGCGATCCGGCTAAACGGAAACCCAAGCCGCATCAAGACAAGCGCCACACCCGCCGCATTTGCGGCATTGTGAAGACCGGGAAGCGGTAAACGGAAGCCAAAAGAGCGCCCGTCGCGCCCCACCCGGAAGGATGTCATCCCGACAGATTCTCCCGTAACCCGCACCGACCAGGTTTCCCGCCCAACCGCTATGTCGGCATTATGGTTTTCAAAATCGTCGGCTTTCGTTGAGTAATACACCACCGGGCAGCGCGCCCCTGACGCCACCCGGACGACATCAGGATAATCAGCGCAAGCCACAAGCAGACCATCGGGCGGGATGATATCAACAAGCTTGCGGAACGATTCCCGAACATGGGGAAGGTCTTTGTAGATATCGGCGTGATCGAACTCGATACTCGTAAGCAGAACAACCTTGGGGCGGTAATGGAGAAACTTCGGGCCCTTGTCAAAATAGGCCGTATCGTACTCGTCTCCCTCGATAACAAAGCGCGAACCGTTCCCCACCCGGTAGCTCACCGGAAAGTTTTTCGGGACTCCGCCGATCAGAAACGACGGGTCATCACCAAGCGCAAAAAGCGACCAGGCGCAAAGCGAGGAGGCGGTTGTCTTTCCGTGCGTGCCGGTCACCACGATGGATGAAAGATCCCTGATGAAATATTCCGCCACCGCCTGCGGCATCGAAAGGATCGGCAAACCGCGCCGGATTGCTTCTTCCGCCTCCGGGTTCCCTCTGGAAATCGCGTTGCCGACGACCACCATTTCCGTATCGGCGGGGATGTTCTCCGCCGCGTAAGGACTGGCGAGACGGATACCGAGGTTTTCAAGCTGCGTACTCATCGGAGGATAAACATTGGCGTCGGAGCCGGTGACACGGAATCCCTTATTTTGCAGCATCCCGGCAAGCGAAGCCATTCCCACTCCGCAAGCCGCGATCAGGTGCGCGTTCTTCATAAGCTCAACCCCATACCTTTCCATACGGCGTCGTGGATACGGGGACGCAGCTCCGACAGCTTGCGGTTGCCGCTTCCGTGCACCACGCGATTAGTCAAAAGAATCACTGTAATTTCACTTGCCGGATCGATCCAAAGCGAGCAGCCCGTGTAGCCCAGGTGTCCGATGGCATCTTTCGGAGCCAACGCGCCGGCCTGAGACGGCCCGTCTTTTCCGGCGGTGGGCGTATCAAACCCGGCCGTGCGCGGACATCCGGGAGGCGCGGGCACGCGAGTGGCCATCGCGGTTGCCGAAGCCTTGGCCAATACCCGTCCCTCGCCTCTCAAAGCCCGCAGCAGTTCGCGGGCAAACAGGAAAAGATCGCCAGTGGTCGAGAAAACACCGGCGTGCCCGGCCACTCCGCCCATCGCGGCCGCGTTTTCATCATCCACTTCCCCGGCCTTTTCCCGCTGTCTTTCCTCGGACCATCCGGTCGGAATTACGCGAGGCGCGTAGTCCTGATCCCTCGGCGCGCAAGGCAAATATCCGGTGTCCGTCATGCCAAGCGGCCGGATAAGCAGTTTTTCAAGAAGCCGGTCGAGCGACCTGAAACCCGCCGCCTCAATCGCCCTTCCAAGGATCATGTAACCAAGGTCGCTGTATTCCCACGCGCTTGCCGGATCGCTTTCCAGCGGGAGAGAAAGAACCTCCGAAAGAATCATGTCGTACCCTTCGGATGTTCCGTGGAGCATAGTACCCGCCATCCGCTCCTCTTCCATCAACTTTTTATACAAAGGAAGCCACGCGGGCAGGCCCGATGTGTGGGAAAGCAGGTGTATGAACCGGATCTCGCGCGTTCGCGGATCGGGAGAAGCAAACGGAAGGATCGTTGAAACCAGCCCGTCGGGAGAAAGGCTTCCTTCCTGGCACAGGATAAAGAAAAGAGCGGCTGTAAGCGGCTTTGTAACGGAAGCGATGTCGAACAGCGAATCTGGCCGGGCAAATCCGGCTGTGGTTTCCCAGGCTATATCATCTCCACGGCCGGCCAGCAGGGCGGCGGCGGTATACGCCTCCGAGCGAATCCCTTCCTCCAGCAGATCGGCGGCTTCTTTAAATCCTGGATCGCCGGGATTGCTAAAGCGTGTCACTTTTCACTCACCGGCGGCTCCAGAAGGCACAGCCGTCCTTTAGCGTCTATGCGGGCGCGAACGCCAAACGGGATCGCCACGTTTTTGCCTTCATGTCCCGCTGGAAAACCGCACCATACCGGGACCGAAAGAAGCTTCCCCGCTTCGAGGAACAGGCGATGGATCTCTTCGCGCTTCTCGCCCCGCACAGGCGCGATTTTCCCCACCATGATTCCGGAAATTTTCGACCAGCGCCCCGACTGGAGCCACTGCGTCAGCATGCGGTCAAGCCGATAGGCGGGCTCGTTGACATCCTCAAGGAAAAGCAGCGACCCGCGAAAATCCGGTTCATACGGAGTGGACAGCATGCTTGTAAGCACCGAGAGGCAGCCTCCGGCCAGAACCCCTTCCGCGCTTGCGCCGCGCAGCCGTTCCATCGCGTCTCCCCACGGCTCGCGTGAAGATACTTTTCCCGCCGCAAGCCGGGCGAAGGCATCAAGCGCCGACGCGTCAAACCTGTGCGCCAGATCCGCCGCAACCATCGGACCGTGTATGCACGGAATTTTTAGACGGGTAGACACGTAAGCCAAAATCGCGGTGATGTCGCTGTATCCGACCAGAAGCCTGGGGCGTTTGGCAAACCGCTTCCAGTCTATCAGCGGGAGAAGGCGCGTTGTTCCGTAGCCTCCACGCGCGGCCATCGCGGCGCGGGCTTCGGGCAGCGTCAGCGCCCATTCAAACCGGCGCGCCCGGTGTTTATCGTCTCCCGCCAGGTATCCTTTCGCCGCAAAGACATCATCCGCTATCTCCGGAACAAATCCGGCGGCGGACAGGCGGGCGATTCCACACTTCAACCGGGACCTGTCCACAGGCCCGGCGGGCGCATAAACCGCGATCACGTCCCCTGTTTTTAACGGCAACGGTTTTTTTTGCATCGTTTCTCTGAAGTTTTAAGTCACGCGCGTGAAAGCGCGCGATCCACAGTCATTCAACGTCAGCGCATTGTTAATTTTAATCACAGCATAACCACATAAACCGCGCCATGTTATCACGATATTCTTATATCCCCACAATTCTGACGGCTTCGCCTGACTTTCGTATCGCCGCAGCCATGAAGTCGTTTCCCGCCACAAGACCAAAAAACAGCTTGCCGCGCTATAGCTATGCGCCAATCTGTTTACGGCTTGACAAATAGACATAATGTCTATATTGTCTGTTTTTAAGGAGTGCCCGTGCTGAAGCTACGACTCGCCAAGGATGCCGCAAAGGCGATGGACAAGATGCCGAACAAGCATTTTTATCAAGTTTATGATGCCGCCGAAGCCTTGCGTGTTGACCCCGAACCGGGTGATTCCAGGGAGTTATCAAGCAGCATCACGCCAAAACGCCGCCGAAAAAATGTCGGCGAATACCGGATCATTTACTGGCATGACGACGAGACCCTTTATATTGATGTCGTCGGTAACCGTAATGACGGCGATGTTTATAAGAAGGCGAAACGAAAGGGGATATTATGAATACCGTCAACGCCACCTATGCCAAGCAGAATTTCGGCGCCTGCGTCGCCGACGCGTCCAAACATCCCGTTGTCATTGAAAAATCCGGCCGCCCGACTGTCGTCATGATCTCATATGAAGAATTTCAACGGTTAAGCGAACTTGAGGACGCAATGTGGATGCGACGCGCTCAGGATGCCGCCAGCAAAGGGTACCTATCCAATGATGAATCCGACAATTTCATGAAGAAGCGTCTGGCTCGCGCAAGTCAAAAATAGAAACGTCCTTGACCTGAAAACCTGCGATCTTGATTCAAGCTGGGTAGTGTCAATCGTCGGCGGACTTAAGGTTTAGGCGCCGAATCAGCCTCCCAGCCGCCGCCCAGCGCCTGGAACAGAGCCACGGTATCGGAGTAACGCACGGCTTGAGACTGAATGAGAGCAATACGGGTCTGGTGATACGCCTGCGACGCATTAAGCAGCGTAAGCGTATCGATATAGCCCACTTCCAACTGGTGTTGTGTAAGGTCATACGATCTTTTCGCGGCTTTTTCAGCCGTTGACGCAGCCGCGAGTTCTTTGGCGTCGGCATCAAGCGCATACAACGTATCCGCAACTTCCCTGAACGCTTCCAGCACGACAACGCGGTAATCGGCGGTAGCCTGATCCAACGCGGCTTCTGCGCCCTTCTGGAGACGGTAGAGGGCGCCGCCGGCAAACACAGTCTGAGCAACATTGCCGGTTATGCTCCAGAATCTATTGCCGTCCGCAAACATGCGCCTGAATTGCGTCGATGTGCCGCCGTACGCGGCGGTGATGAAGAATTGAGGCAGCCGGTTGGCAACGGCAACGCCGACAAGAGCGCTGGCCGCGTGTACTTGAGCCTCGGCGGCGCGAACATCAGGGCGCTGCTCTATAAGACGGGATGGCAAGCCAACCGGCAATTCCTGCGGCAGCCGCAGCGACTCTAACGTGATCGCCGCAGTGTCATTTTCCGAAGGCAGCCTGCCGGTTAACACAGCCAGCCGGTTGCGCGTCTGCTCAAGTTCCTTGCGCAGCGGAGGTATCGCCTGCTCCGCCTGAGCCAGTTCGGTTTCCTGGGCGGCGACTTCGATTTCCGAAGAAAACCCCAGCTCCGCCTGTAGCTTGACCAAAGCAACCATGCGTGATGACGCGGAGACAATGTCTTCGGAAACCTTGATCTGTTCACGAAGCGACGCTTCCTGGATCGCCGCGGTAACAACATTGCCCGCAAGCGTCATATAAGCCGCGTTTAGCTGAAAACGCTGCATTTCGGCTTCCGCAAGCAGCGATTCCACAGCACGGCGGTTCAAGCCGAATATATCCAGCGCGTAGGACAAAGAAAGCTGCGCGGTATGCAGCGTATAAATCGGCTCTTCCGATTCCAGTGTCGGCCCAATCGTGCCGGTCGGTTCACTCTGACGGCTGACTCCATAACCGGCCTCTATCGTTGGAAAAAACGCCGCGCGTTGTGCCGACACATATGCTCTGGCCTGACGCAAAGCGGCATGCGCGCTGTCTATGGTCGGATTGTTCGTAAATGCCTGACGCACCAGATCGTTCAGAAGCTCCGAGCCAAACAGTTCCCACCATTGCGCCGGAATTTCCGCGCCCGTTTGATAGGTTTGCGCCTCGCCGCCGGTCACCGGAGCGGCAACCGTCGCCTCTAACGGCTCGCGAGTATAGCTTTGCGCCTCCGGCGTTTCAGGCCGCCGGTAGTTCGGGCCGACCGCGCATCCCTGGCAAAACAAAAACGCCAGAATTGTCAGTGACGCTAAAGCGGCAACGCCGCCACAGCGACGCTTTGCGCTTCCATGACCGCAAAGCACAGCAAAAATTTTTGCTCCGCTTGTATGCTTTACAGGTTTCGTTATCATGCGAAAAATCCTATCCGGAACCATAATTGCCAACGGCTACCTGCGCCGGGTCCATTCGCACACCATAACCTGCAACGCGGGCGCGACGATGAGCAGCATGATCGGTCCAAGCAGCATGCCGCCAACAACGACGACTGCCAGCGGCTGCTGCACCTGGCTGCCGATTCCCTTGGACACCGCCGCAGGCAACAGACCGATACAGGCCGACAGCGAGGTCATCAACATCGGCCGCATTCGATGTTCGGCGGCTTGATACATCGCTTCCAGGTACGGCATGCCTTCGACGGTCAATTGATTGAAATAAGTGATTATAAGAATGCCGTTCATCACCGAAACGCCAAACAGCGAAACAAAACCAATAGACGCCGAAATACTTAGATTATGACCGGTAACATATAGAGCGATAATGCCGCCGGCAATGGAGAACGGAATCGCGGCCAAGGCCAAAATGCTGTCGCGGAATGAATTGAACAGGGAATAAAGCAAAACCAGGATCAGGATAAGCGCAATCGGCACCATGACAAACAGCCGACGCCTTGCTTCCAGCATCTGGTCGAATTCCCCGGCCCAAAGAAGGCTGTAGCCGTGCGGCATAACAACATTGCGGCTAACGCGCTCCTGCGCTTCTTTCACTGTGCCGCCAAGGTCGCGCCCGCGAACGCTGAATTTCACCGGGATATTGCGCTGATTGCTCTCGCGGAAAATAAACGAGGCGCCGGTGTCAAGCGAGATCGTAGCCAGCTCACTCAACGGAACATAGGCGGTAGCGCCGTTTGGCGTTGTATAGCCAACCTTGATGCTGCGAATTGAATCAAGACTGGAACGGTATTGCGGAGCTAACCGGACAACGAGCGCAAACAGGCGGTCATCTTCCTGCACCATCGTCGTTTCGGTTCCGCCGGCCGCCGCCTGGATAACGGCATTGATATCTCCGGCATTCAATCCGTAACGAGCCACGCGCGCGCGGTCTACAGTGACATTGTAGTTGGGCTGACCAAGCACGCTGAAAACGCCAAGATCTTCAACGCCGCGAACCTGTTTCATTTCGTGCAGAACTTTATTCGCCAGGTCTTCCAGGATTACAAGATCAGGGCCGACGATTTTCACCGAATTGGAGCTTTTGACCCCGGACATGCCTTCCTCGATATTGTCCTGGATATATTGCGAAAAACTAAACTCGATGCCCGCGAATTCCTCTTCAAACTGTTTTTGCAGATCACGGATCATATGGGTTTTGGTATATCCGCGAGGCCACTTGTTGAACGGTTTAAGCGGCACGAACAATTCGACGTTGTAGAACCCGGCCGCGTCGCTGCCATCATCGGGACGCCCATGCTGGGAAACAACGGTTAGCACTTCAGGATGGCTTTTAAGGATCTGACGCATGCGATTGACTTTATCCATGCCCGCTTCAAGCGATATGGTCGCGGGCATAGTCGCGCGAATCCACAGATTGCCTTCTTCCAATGCCGGTAAAAATTCTGTGCCGATACGCGGCGATAATAGCGCTACAAGCGCCAGAAACGCGCAGCCAAACGCTACCGTCATCTTGCGTCTTTGCAGCGCCAAATGCAGCACCGGCGAATAAACCTTGCGAATCGCGCGGACAACGACAGTTTCCACTTCATGGACATGCTTTGGCAAAAGCAGCGAGGACAATACCGGCGTAATCGTAAAAGTGGCCAGCAACGCGCCGGTAAGCGCAAACGCATAGGTGCGGGCCATCGGGTTGAAAATCTGCCCCGCGACACCCTGCATCGTAAACAACGGGATAAAGGCGGCAACAGTAATCATTGACGAAAACAGTATCGCTGTGTTGACTTGCGTTGTACTCATCAGCAGCATGCGCATGCGCGTGGTCCAGTTTTTGCGCATGTGGTCATCGAACATGCTCGCCGGGGCATTGAGCAGCATTTTCTCCTGCTCTTGGGGTGATCTCTGCAAATTGAGGAAAATATTTTCGACCAGGATAACCGTTGAATCGACTATGATCCCGAAATCCACCGCGCCCAAAGACAGCAGGTTGGCCGAATCGCCGCGTAAAACCAGGATGATGATGCTAAAAAACAAAGCGATAGGAATGGTGGCGCAAACAATTATGGCGCTGCGCAGATCGCCAAGAAAAATCCACTGGATAAAAAACACAAGCAAACAGCCAAAAAGCAGATTGTGCACCACCGTGTGCGTGGTTGTGGCAACAAGCGTCGAACGGTCGTAGAACGTCTCTACCTTCACCCCCGCAGGCAAAATGCCATCGCTGTTGATTTTTTCAACAGCGGCCACAACGCGTTTCAAGACTTCGTTGGTGCGCAAGGTGCGGTTCATGATAACGATGCCGGTCACCACATCGTCTTGATCGTCGCGCCCGGACTTGCCCAGACGCGGCATGGCGCCTACGACAACTTCGGCCACATCTTTGACCAGCACCGGAGTGTTGTTGTATTGCGACAAAACGATATTGCCGATGTCGGTTGTGTCGCGAACCAGACCTACGCCGCGTATATTGACCGACTGCTGTCCGATATTGACCGTACGACCGCCGACATTGCTGTTGGCGTTGCCTATCGCTTCGATCAGCTCCGGAAGCGTAACCTTGTAGCCTTCAAGTTTTTTCAGATCCGCTTCGACATGGTATTCCTTGGTCAGCCCGCCCCAGGTTACTACCTGCATAACGCCCGGAACGGTCAGCAGACGGCGGATAACAACCCAGTCCTGCAAAGTACGTAATTCAGTCAGGTTGACATGCGGCGGCCCCGTAAGCTGATAGCGCAGTATTTCGCCGACTAAACTGCCCGCCTGTATCTCAGGCTCCACGTCATTTGGCAAAGAAACGTTTTGCTGTAAATTCAGAGCTGTCATCGTGTAGGCAAAATAGTAATCAACACCGTATTGGAACGTGAGGGTAACAAAAGACAGCCCGTAAAAAGAGGTCGAGCGGATGTTGGTCAGGTTGGGAGTTGTCGCAAGCCCGACTTCAAGAGGACGCGTATATAAACGCTCCATCTCTTCGGCCGACAGCCCTGGCGCCTGCGCGGTAATCTGAATAATCACCGGCGCGGGGTTGGGATAAGCCTCTATATTCAGCTTGTAATAAGCTATGCCACCGGCGCAGAAAAATACCAGCAGTCCAAGCAAAACAATCGGTTTGCGTGAAAGCACGAAGGTAACGATGTTTTTTAACATGACAATTTCTAACGGGATTGCAGCGTTAAAGCGTTATGGAGAAACAGCGCGCCATCGCCGGCGATTTTCTCGCCGGCGGACAATCCATCGAAAATCTGCACCACTCCATTCTGCGTAAGGCCGGTTTTAACCGGACGGCGGATGAAATGACGATCATCCTCCTGCACAAAAACAACCTGGGCGCCGTCGCCTTCGCGTACAACACTGTTTACGGGAACCGCGGGGGAAACGTGCGGAGTACCCGTATGGATCAGGAAAGACGCAAGCATTTGCGCGCGCAACTCATGCTTTGGGTCCTTGATTTCGGAACGCACAGCAATACGGCGAGTGTCGGGATCTACGGCGGCGCCTATGTTAACGATGCGGCCCTGGAACTTGCGACCGGGATACGCCATCACAGAAACCGATACCGGCTGTCCAAGTTTAAGCTGAGGAAAATCATGCTCGGAAACGTAAGCGATCATCCACAAAGTCGATATATCGGCAACCGTAAAAGGAGCCGATGGAGCATCCAACTGAACCAGCGATCCGGGAGACGCGTTGCGCCCGGTGACACGGCCATGTATCGGACTGCGCACCGGCAACCCGCCGCCGATCTGCCGGTTGGCTTCAATCGAATCGATTTCAGAGTCGGATCTGCCAAAAATACGCACCGCGTCGCGCGCGGCTTTGTAAGCGCCTTCAGCGGTTTGATGTTCTGAAATGGCCTGCTCAAGATCTTTTTCAGCGGCAGCGCCGCC
Source organism: Syntrophorhabdaceae bacterium (assembly GCA_009783195.1). Taxonomy (GTDB): domain Bacteria; phylum Desulfobacterota; class Deferrimicrobia; order Deferrimicrobiales; family Deferrimicrobiaceae; genus UBA2219. Next base: position 13,783 of record WRHP01000020.1, read on the forward strand.
AGAGCGCATCTTCTGCATACGATCGAGCGCTTTGACGGCAAGCGTCAGCGCGCTTGACGCGGCAACCAGTTCGGATTCCGCCGTGAGCAGTTCGGGTATGTCGATCAAAAAAAGCGTTTGCCCTTCTTTTACATCGTCGCCGGCTCTGGCAAACACCTGACGTATGCGTCCCTGGTAGGGCGGCCATACATGCACCGTACTGTCCTGATTGAAATCAATCATGCCGACAGCCTCGTGCTTCACCGCGAATTCCTGTGACGATGCCGAAATAACCTCTATATGTCTGGCCTGCTGTTCGGTGATTGTAAGGCTGTCTCTCGAATTCGCGGCATGCGCCGCGTTTTCATTAGCCTTTTGAGTATCGTGGGACCGCTTCTGGCAAGCGGCGACAACGGCAACCAACAAGACCACTGCAAATACCGCGACAACGGTTCTTCTTATGAATAAGCCCTTCTTGTCCGCTCTGAATTTGATAGCGCTACAGATCATCAAATGACACCCTGAACCCTGTTTTTATTGAGTCCAGTCGCAACGAAGGGATTGCAACTGGACCATCGCGCCGCCGCATACGTCGGCAACAACACAAAGAATAAAATCGGGAGAAAAGATAACAGGGCGTGGTTACGATTGTCTGTAATCGTAGAGATTGTTTGCGTATAAGCGCGGAGCTTACATTATCTCAGATTGGCCATCAGGCATTAGTTTCTAATGACGGCCATTAGAATAACCTGTTGATTCGTCATGGTTTCAAGCCTGTTTCCGCAGCATTTCCGAGGGAAAAATCTGGGTGACATCAATCACAGCAGACATGCCACCTCAACAACGAATCTGGATTTACACGGAAAAGCCGAGCTGCCGTTCGATCAGATGAACAAGCCCCTCCCGCGTAAGCGTGTGGTCGTCCACAATGAAAATACTATGAGGCAAGCTACGATTGGCCGTTGCGAAGGTCCGTTACAGGTAGAGGGCATATAACACGGGCGCCGCGATTACGCGCGAACATTTTCCCTCAAGCGTCACAATATAATGCGGCTGCTTCATAATTCTTCGCGCTGGTTTGTTTTGCCATCATCGAACCATGGATACAATATCGGCAGGATCAGCAGCGTAACCAGCGTCGCCGTAAACAGTCCGCCGATGATTACTACCGCGAACGGACGCGAAGTTTCCGCGCCGACCGCCGTCGATAACGCCATGGGCAGCAACCCGAGCGCGGCCATCAGCGCCGTCATAACCACGGGACGCGCCCGCGAGATCGCGCCTTCTTGCACGGCCTGCAACCTGGACATCCCGTTTCCGCACAGCTCCCGGATGCGCTCGACGAGAATAACGCCATTCAACATTGCAATGCCAAACAACACCATGAAGCCAACCAGAGCGGACACCGACAGGTTCAGTTTTGCGACGGGAAGAGCCAGAATGCCGCCGACGGCCGCAAAAGGAACGACCATTAAAATCAAAAGAGCCAGGCGTCCCGAACCAAAGGATGTAAATAGAAGAAAGAAAATCACAAACAGCGTGATGGGCACGATGATTTTAAGGCGCTCCAACGCTCGCTGCTGGTTTTCGAACGAGCCGGACCAGACAAGGTGATAGCCTTCGGGAAGCGTAACCTCTTCCTTTATTTTCTGCTTTGCTTCGGCAATCAATGAGCCGAGATCACGTCCACGCGTGGAGAATTTTACAACCGTGCGGCGAGCGTTTCCCTCGCGCAACACGCGGGAAAATCCCGTGTGCACTTCCACCGAAGTTATGTCGCCAAGCGTCAGGCGTTCTCCTCCCGACCCAAAAACCGGGAGCTTGCGAATAGCTTCGAGATCCGAAGTGGCTTCTGGCATGACTTTCACAATAAGGTTGAAGGTGCGTTCTCCTTCGAGTATTTCCGTTGCCGTGGAACCACCCATCGCTGTTTCGACGATCCTTTGTACGTCCGCGATGGCCAGGCCGTAACGCGCAATTGCCGCGCGGTCGATTGCTACCTGCACTTGCGGCTGCCCGATCAGGTTTTCCGTACTGACATCCGCCGCGCCGGGAGTTTTTTGAAGAAGCTCTACTATCTGTTTGGCAAGCGCCTGAAGCTGGTGCATGTCCTTGCCGTAAATTTTGATGCTTAGCTCGGCCTTTACCCCCGAAACAGCTTCGTTGACGTTATCTTCAATGTATTGGCTGAACTGAAAATCTATGCCTGGGATGATGGAGAGTCTTTTTTTCATCGCCTCTATAAGACCCTCGCGCGTGCGAGCTGTTTTCCATTCATGGCGATCCTTCAATTCAACCGCGCATTCAATGACGTCCCAGCCGTTGATATCCGTGCCGTCGTCGGGCCGGCCGATCTGGGTTACGACGGCTTTGACTTCTGGAAATGAAGCAAGAATGCGGCGGATTTCCGTTGAAAAACGGTTGGAATCGGTTGGCGAAATGGTCTGGGGCATGAAACCGCGCACCCAAAGCGAACCTTCGTCGAGTTTCGGCAAAAACTCCGTGCCGGAACGGACAAGCGCAATGCCAGCAACCACTACCAGCATGACGGCGCCGCCGAGAAACAGCATGCGTTTGCGCATGGCGTATTCCAGAATCGGCCGATAGATTGCGATCAGGCGGCGGACGATCCAGGATTCCTGGGCGGCAATTTTGTTTTTCATGGCGAAACTGGCAAGCGCCGGAATCAGAGTCAAGGCGAGCAACGTGCCGGTAATAAGCGCAAAGGTCAGAGTCAGCGCCATCGGGCGAAACAGTTTCCCTTCAACGCTTTGCAGCATGAAAAGCGGGATAAACGCGGTCAGTAAAATGGTTTTGGCAAAGAGAATCGGCCGGCTCATTTGCTGTACGGCTTCAATGATTACTTCATGCAGACGATTGGCCCGCCCAGGTTCCAGCTCAAGTTTATGCAGCACGTTTTCCACAATGATGACCGCCGTGTCCACGATGATGCCGAAGTCGATGGCCCCAAGCGCGATCAGGTTGGCGGGAATATTGCGCAGATTAAGGAGCAAAAAAGCGCCAAGCAACGAAAGCGGCACCACGGCGGCGACAATAAGCGCGGAACGGTAATTGCCCAGCCCCAAAAACGTGATCAGCACCAGCAGCACCAGGCCGATGCCTTCGGCCATGTTTTTGGCGGCTGTGTTCAAGGTGCGTTTGGTCAGATTGGTGCGGTCGTAATGCGGCACAAGTTTCATGCCGGAAGGGAGGTGGTCGCGGTTGATTTCCTCAAGCTTGTCGTGGACCCGCTTTAAAACTTCAAGCGCGTTTTCGCCGCGACGCATGATGATGATACCCATTACCATGTCGTCCCGGTCAGGCTGGCCCGGTATGATTTTGCCAACGCGCCCCAGACGCAATTGCTGGCCGATGCTCACTTCGCCCACGTCGGAGATACGGACAGGAGTCCCTTGACGCGTATCTATCGCCGTGGCGCGGATGTCGTCCAAGCTCTGGATGAGCCCCAGGCCGCGCACGATGTAAAGTTCCGGGCCATGCTCGATGTAGGAGCCGCCGACGTTTTGATTGGCTTTGGAGAGCGCTTCGAAAACCTGCTCAAGCGAGAGGTTGTAGGATCGAAGTTTTACCGGGTTGATCAATACCTGGTATTGCTTGGTCGGACCGCCAAAGCCGATGACGTCCACAACGCCGGAAACGGTGCGAAACTGGCGTTCCACTACCCAGTCCTGCAAGGCTTTCAATTCGACGTCGGAAAAACCCGGCGGCGCTTGCAGGGTGTAACGAAAAATTTCGCCAACCGGGGTAGCGTTCGGCGAAAGCCTTGCGTGCGCGCCATTCGGCAGATCCACGGCGGCCAGATGTTGCGACACCTGGTTGCGGACAAATTCAACGTTTGCGTTATCCTCGAAGGTCAGGGTGACCTGCGATAGACCAAAGAGCGAGATTGAGCGGATCGAGATCCGCTTCGCAATCCCGTTCATCTCGTTTTCTATGGGAATGGTGACTAACCGCTCAACTTCCTCGGCGGCGCGTCCCGGGAAAAGGGTAATCACCTGAACCGACACGTTGGTTACGTCCGGGTAAGCTTCGATAGGCAGTTGCCGCAATGCGTTAATGCCCGCCAATATGAACAACGCCGTAAGCAACAGCACGATGGCGCGGTGCCGTAGCGCATATTTGGCAATCAAGCCTGTCATTAACCGCTTTCTCCCGCCAATAAAGCCTGAAGAAGCAATACACCCTCGGAGACTACCTGCTCTCCTTCGGAAAGCCCTTCCAGAATCACGGAGCGACCGCTGCTTTCCATTCCGACTTTGACCGCTCGTTTACGGAACTCGCCCGGCGCGGTTTCCACAAAGACATAACAGTTGTTGCCATTCAGGAAAATCGCGCGGGTGGTAATGTTGATTTTTGGCGTCGAGTCGGCGATGACGTCGGCGGTTACATACATTTCAGCGCGCAGCTTCTTGTCCAGGTTGTTCACTATGCAGCGCACCTTGATCATGCGCGTTGCCGCATCCAGCCCCTCGCTTATGTTTTCGATGTGTCCTGAAAAGAAAGCGTCATGGCTGTTGCGGGCGCGAATACGCACCTTTTGATTCACCTTAAGCGCGACATTATTAGATTCGGTTACATCCAGAAAAAGCCAGAGTTTCGTCGGGTCGGAAACGACGAAAAGAGGTTTTTCACCCACTTGATCGGAGCGCACTTCCATTCCAGGAAGGACCGCTTTTTCGACCACAACGCCGCTCACCGGCGACTTGAGTGAAAATATGGCCGTTACAATATCGTCGTTGGTGTCGCCGCCGTAAAGCGCAAGCGTCGCCAGAGTGCGTTCCTTTTCCGAAAGCGCGTGGACATATTCGGTCTCGGCGGCTTCAACATCCTTGCGCGCCGCCGCTTTATACTCGAACAGTTCGCGAAGCCGGATAAGAGTGCGCTCGGCCCGCTGCAAATCGGTTTTGGCCTTGCGTACATCGACCTGGGCCTGGCCGAAATCGGGGGAGTGAATTTTCGCAAGCACATCGCCAACGGCAACCCGCTGTCCGGGTTGGGCGAGGATTTCAACGATTCTCCCCGATACCGGAGGGTAAATCCTGGAGGTGACATCGTCATTCCAGGCCAGCCGCCCGTTTAATTTTTCCGCGGAAAACGCGTGCTCTTGCGCCGGTTCTATTTTCAGATAGGCCAGTTGCGGCGAACCGGCCTGGAAACGGATCGTTTCCTCTTCTATTGCCGGCGCTTCAAAGGGTACGACGGCTTCGGTCTTTTGCCGCGAACAACCGGGGAAAAGCGCAAAGCAGGCGCATAACCAGAGGATTGCCAGGACGTTTTGTAGTGAGTGTTTCATCATTTGCGTCTCATTGGGTTGAGTTGAAAACAGGGGTTTCGGTTAATGCCGCCGCGCGTTGCACCTCTATATAGACTTTGACGGCGTCGGCAAGAGCGTCATTGTAATTTTTTCGGATGTCGTTTGCGGTGCGTTGCGCTTCGAGCAGCTCCAGCAAGGAGATTTCCCCGTACTGGTAACTTTTGCGGCGCGTGGCGAGCACTACTTCGGCGTTGTGCAAGAGTTCTTCCTGAAACTGCCGTATCCGCTTGAGAGTCGCGCGATAGTGGGTCAGGACTGTGCGGATTTCGACTTCCGCCTTCAGCTCGGCGGCTTCAAGCTGACGTTGAGTTTGCCTGAAGAAAGACTGCGCCTTGCTGATCCCGTACTGATTGCGGTTCCACAACGGTAGCGGCGCCGATAGGCTGATGCCCAACTCGTTTGAACGCGGCGACGCTCCATCGAAATTGGTTGACGCCGGGTTGTGGGTATAGCTGATGCCGAGTTCCACATCGTCAAACCGTTCCGCTTTTGCCAACAGCACCGCGTTTTGGGCGGCGTCGCGCGTGTAGCGCAAGGCGACAAGATCGGCCCGCGCGGCAAGCGCGTGGGTTATGAGTTGGTCGAGCTGGTAGTCGTTCAAAGGCGCGTTGAGCTTTCCCTCCGGAATCAGGGTTGTTTGCCCGCTTTCGCGCCCAAGAAATGTACACATCGCAATCCGGGCCGAGACCGCGTCGGCTTCGGCTGCCTTAAGGTCATTTTGCAGCTGCATTTCCTCGAGCCTGGATTGCAGATAGTCAGCCTCACTGATATCGCCGGTTTTCAGGCGTATTTGCTGGATTTGCACCAGCTCCGTCATATAATCGACCGCTTTGCGTTGCTGTTCGAGCGTGGCGTTCGCGGCAAGCGCCTCGGCAAACGCGACTGCGGCGTCAAGCCTCAAGTTTCGAAGGAAATCTTTCAGATTTGTGGCGGCGGCCTTGTAGGTTTGATCCGCCGTGCGGATGCGGCGGCGGCGTTTGCCGGAAATATCGAAAGGCTGCGAGAGGCTGATGGAGCGGGGCTCGGACAAGGTTTGAGAAACAGCGTTGCCGCTTCCATCGACGGCTTTTTTGCCGTGAAAAGTAAGGTCGCGGCTGGCGGCCAGACCAAGCGCGGGGTTGGACCAGAGATGCGCGGCGTCGGCTTCGGCTTTAGCGATGTCCACGTTGTAGCGTTGCGCGGCATAACCGAGATTGACACTTAAAACTTCATTCAGGTAGTTTTCCAGCGTGATTTCATGCGTTGCCGGTATGGAAGGCGCGACATCCCATGACTGAGGCAACGTAGCCGGATCAACCGCCGTTTCTTCCGCCGTTACCGCTTTTGTTTCATTCACAACTACTTCGGCCGCAATAACATGCGTGCCACCTGTCAAAAGGAGCATCGCGCCGCCACATATAACGGCAACGACATAAAGGATAGATCGTGGGAGAATTTTTATCATGTGACCAAGAATAGCAGGAGGCGGCGACTACATATAATCTGAAATCTTAGTTGCGCGTAAGCGTGAATCTTATATTTTGCCGCCGCTACGGCTTTCGCTCTCCATCCACCACGCGACTTCACGGATTGCCTCCGTTGTGCCGGAGAGGTTGAAGTTCTCTTTTATATTTCAGCAATACACCCGCGTCGGTTTTTAGCTCAGATAGAGTTTTTGCGCAATGCGGCGAGGTTCGCACCTCTATCCAAACATGCGAAAAAACTGCTTTTATCTGCCGTTTAATTGTGCGGGGCGTGGCCTGTCGGAACAACGGCGGCGCTGCCGGATTGGCCGTAACCGCTCCTGTTTTTGCCGCGGCCGGCTTCATTAGCGCTTCTTCGGCGGCGCTGCCGCATACGGTGGCGGCTAAATGACGAACAGATATGGAGAAAAAGGGTTCCGACATGGAACCCAAACTTACAGGAGACAGCGGAAACTGTCTGTAATCTAAAACCTTATTCGCGTATAAGCGCGGAGCTTACATTTTCCCTTCGCCGCGGCTTTCACTCTCCATCCACCGCACGGCTTCACAGATCAGCTCCGTGGCGTTGGCGAGGTTTAACTTCTCTTTGATACGCCCGCAATAAACCTGCACCGTTTTGGGGCTCAGATGCAATTTTTGAGCAATGTGACTTGTCTTGCATCCCTCCCCAAGCATGCGAAAAACCTCCATCTCGCGGTCACTCAACTGCGCTACCGGCGGTTCGCCGAGAACGGCGCGCGCTCCAATGCGTTTCCCCGCCATGCGCATGGCGAAGGACTCGCTCATGTAGAGCTTGCCCTGCAACAACTGGTGAATTGCCTCAATGATATATTTGGGCGCGGACCGTTTCATGATGTAGCCACGCGCGCCGGCGCGAAACGCCCGTTCGGCAAAAAGCATCTCGTCATGCATCGAGAGAACAAGTATCTGCGGCGGTTGGTCCAGAGACTGGAGCTGCTTGATCAATTCCAGACCTGAGCCGCCGCCCTCCAATGTAAGATCCACAATGGCCACATCGGGCTTAAGCCTTGATATAGCCTCAAATGCCGCGGCGCTTTTTTCAGCCTCTCCGCACACGGAAAGACCGGGCTGCCGTTCAATCAGGTGGACAAGCCCCTCCCGCACGAGCGGATGGTCGTCAACAATGAAAATTCTATGGGATGAGTTTATGTTGGTCATCGGACAGATCAGCTACAGGCAGACGGCATATAACACAGGTGCCGCTGCCTGGCGTCGAGTCGATTCTGAAATCCGCGCCGATGAACGAGGCGCGGTTAGCCATGATGCGCAACCCAAGCTCTTCCTTGCGCGAGCTCGGAGGCGGCAGCCCGACACCATCATCGGCGACGGCAAGCGTTATCATTCCGGGCGTTTTAACAAGAGAAATATCTATTCGCCGCGCCTTGCTGTGACGAGCGGCATTGCGTACCGCTTCTTGCGCAATACGATGAAGATGCGTCGCCATGGAACCATTCGGCAGTAAAAGTTCCATCTTGCCGTTAAATGAAAACTCACACTCAACACGGAATTGCTCGCGCGTGGCTGCCGCAAGTTCATGGAGCGTAGCGATCAGCTCCTCCTCTTCGATTTCGGCGGGTAAAAGCCCCTGCGCCATTGAGTGAGTCTGGTTGATGGCTTCCCCAATAAGCGTCACAATGCGCCGGGCCGTACCCGCTTCTTCGGCATCTTTTTTATCCAGATTTTCACCAAGCCATTGGGCGACCAGCGCCGTACCCGTAAGATGCTGGCTTAATCCGTCGTGCAATTCATGCCCGATACGCCGTCGTTCCTGTTCGCCAATATCGAGAATTTCCTGCTCAAGCCGCTTGCGCTCGGCAACTTCGTTTATCAAAGCCGCCGTGCGCACCTTCACGCGCTCCTCCGTTTCGCGGTAGGACGCAAGCAGAAGGTCCAGCAGCCAGATTACGACCAGATAAGTGCCGAACGCGATGAGCCCGTTCCAGAATGGCACCCACGCGCTTCCGTAGCGGCCGCCCGCCGCGATATCGCCGCTAAGCCACACAGCAACGCTAAATAGCGCCGTAATCACACCGGCGATCCTCCCCAGCGAAACAACCGCCAGACATACCGGCAAAAGATAAAACACTCCGAAAGAAATCCTGAAACCTGAGAGATAATCAATTCCCCCAACCCCAAAGATCATCGTGACAATGAGAATCAGTATCCATTTCCAGCGGCTACGGTCGGCAGACATCATAAACCGGAACCATAACGTCTCTGAACGCGCCAAGGTCGTGGTCGTTGGAGCCAAGGATATGCGCGAAGGATCGTCGGACATATTCATACTACCCGTCCATTGAATTTGCTTTGAGAAAAAGCGTAAAAAAGGGATCAAATTGGCATTGGCGCTGCTGCCAGTATAGACGAAGTTTTGCGGTACAACGGATAAATTGGGGGCAACAACGCGTTCATTAATGTCAATAAAACTCCTCGACTTCACCCTCTCGCAGCGATAGGATTAAATCCTACTGGCTTGTTGCCTAATTGGAGGCGAACATGCGAACCACTCAGCAACTGAGCATCACCCTTCCGAACGACATGGCCGACATGGTGAAAACAAAGGTGCAAACGGGGGAATACGCCACCGAAAGTGAGGTTATACGAGACGGCTTGCGCACACTTCTCGCGCGTGATCGCGCTGTGGAAGCCTGGCTCCGCAACCAGGTAGGCCCAGCCTACGACGCCCTGAAAGCCGACCCGGCCCGAGCGGTCTCCGCCGGGCAAGTGCGCGCCCGCATTGCCGCCGAACACGCAAAGGCGCGGTGAGTGAGCTATCAAGTCGTTTTCTCTCCCGAAGCCGAAGAACAACTTGTCGAGTTGTACCGCTATATCGCAACGGCGGCATCGCCAGACATTGCGGCACGCTACACAGAGTCAATCGTCGCTTATTGCGAAAGCTTACGCGCCTTTCCCCTGCGAGGAACCACGCGAGACGATGTACGACCAGGACTTCGCGTTACAAACTACAAAAAGCGCGCTGTAATCGCCTTCGGCATATCCGCTGATCTGGTTTCTATCATCGGCATATTCTACGGCGGCCAAGATTACAAAACGATTCTTCACAACAACGATGATTAACCGCGCGGAAGCTTTATCATAAAAAATTCGTGACCCACACACGCCTTTGAATTATTTGTATGCTGTTGAATCTGCTTGCGTGTCTTTATCTTTTGAATAGCGAAAGGAAGCGTGTTGAACAGCCCTTTTGAAAACGACTCCTCCAGGGAAGCCGCCCTCCTGGCGCTCGAATGGGGAAAGATCATAGCCAGGCTTTGCGGACACGCCTCATCCGAGCCGGGGCAAGCCCTTTGCCGGACGCTTTTACCAGGAACCGACCTGGATACAATCAGGATCTCGTTGGAAGAAAACCGGGACGGCCGCCGGATGATACTGAATGACGGAGCGCTGCCGCTGGAAGGCGTCGGAGAGATAGAAGAAGCGGTGGAGAAGGCTTCCAAGGGCGCTACCCTCTCGCCGTCCGAGCTGCTCCTGATCGGGCAAACAGCCCGCGCGGGAGAGCGTATCCGAAAATTTTTCGATAACCGGCGCGGCAGCTACCCGCGTCTGTCACACCACGCGCATGAGATTCCACCGCTGCGCGATATCGCCGAAGAGATCGAGTTCAAAATCAATCCGGACGGCAATATTCCCGACCGGGCTTCCGATGATCTGGGACCGCTGCGGCGCAGGTCCGCAAACTCACGCGCCCGCCTGCAGGAAACCGCCGACCGGATCATAGCCTCGCAGCGATATGCCCGGCATGTTCAGGAGAACTACGCAACTGTCCGGTCCGGCCGGCTGGTCATCCCTTTCAAGACGGCGTCAAAGGCAATGTTCAACGGAATCGTCCACGACACCTCGCAAAGCGGGCAGACCGTTTTTTTCGAGCCGGAGGAGCTGGTTTCCATAAATAACGAGGTTCGGATCGCGGAACTCGAAGTCGAGCGGGAGATCGCGCGAATCCTTGCGGAAATATCCGGGCATGTGGCGCGCAAAGCCAAAGAGCTGCGCCAGGCGCTTGAGAGGCTGGCCAGGATCGACTTTATCCAGGCGCGCTGCCTGCTGGCCGACGAATTGTCGGCTTCCGAGCCAACCGTGAACGCATCGGGCGAGGTTGACCTGCGCTGCGCGCGGCATCCGCTGCTTATATTGAGCGGACGTCCCGTAGTGGCAAACGACCTGAAAGTTGGCCGTCCATACGTATGCCTTGTCCTTACCGGGCCAAACGCCGGGGGCAAGACGGTGGCGCTGAAAACGCTTGGAACGCTCGTCCTTATGGCAATGGCGGGGCTGTCTATTCCGGCGTCGCCCGACTCGACAGTGTCGGTGTTCCACAAAATTTTCGTGGCTGTCGGAGATGAGCAAAGCGTTGAGCACGATCTTTCCACCTACTCGGCGCACATCCGGCGGCTAAACGGCATACTCCGGGAGGCGGACAAGGGATCTCTTGTGCTGCTGGATGAAGTCGTCTCGGGAACCGATCCAAGGGAAGGCGCGGCTATCGCGCGTTCCTTTTTGGAGACGCTGGCGGACCGCGAGGTGCGGGTGATCGCAACGACACATTTTGAGGAATTGAAAGGAATAGCGTTTACCGACCGGCGGTTCGAAAACGGATCGATGGCCTTTGACGGCGACAACCTGCGCCCCACATACCGGCTTTCACTCGGAGCGCCGGGACGGTCGATGGGGATGGAGATCGCGCGGGCGCTCGGCTTCCCGGAAGAGGTGCTGTCGCTGGCAAGAACGTATCTTGCCGGACCGGGGGCGGACCTCGCCGAGGTGATCGACCGGCTGGAGACGGAGCGGGAGCGGCTAAGGACAGAGACAGCCGCGATGGCCGCGCGGACGAAGGAAGCGGAGGAGCAACGCCGGAAACTGGAAGCGGAACGGGAGAAGGTGCGGTCCGAGGAGTCGCGCGTGGTGTCGAACGCGCGCCGAAAGATGATGGAAGAGGTCAGAAAGGCGGAGGGCGAGCTTTCCCGGATTATGGAGGAGATGCGCAAGGACCGCCGGATAGATACCGTCAGGAAGGCGTCAACGGTACTTAAAGAATGGAAAGATAAGGCGCGCGCCGAGGAAGAGAACCCGGCCGTCCGCACGATGATGAGCCGCACGGCCCCGGCGGAGCAAGACGCCGTCCTGCTTCCCGGCCAAAAGGTTTTTGTCCGGTCGCTTTCGAGGGAAGCTGAGGTGGCCGCCGTATCCACACCCGGCGACCGCGAAGCCGAGGTTGTCGCGGGAGGGATGAAGGTTCGCGTCCCGCGCGACCAGATTCGCGTATTCCCCGGCCAGGGCGCAGCGAAAGAGTTCAAGAAGGAAGCGGCAAGCCGCCACACCGAGGTGTTGTCCGCCGGCGTTTACCTTCAATCGCCGGAGAACACCATCGACCTGCGCGGGATGTACGCGGATGAAGCGGTTGCCGAGGTGGAGGCTTTCCTGGACCGGCTTGCTCTGGCGCAGTCGCCGCACGCCTTCATTATCCACGGCCATGGCACTGGCGCGCTCAAAACCGCGATCCGCCGCCACCTGTCGAAATCACCTTACATAAAACAATCTATGCCCGCTCCAAGGGAGCAAGGCGGCGACGGGGCGACAATCGTGGTTTTTTGAAAACCTTAAGCCGCGAAACCGGAAGACGCGTAAACCACCGATAACCGCAAACTATCGTTTCATGAAGATACCGAAGGCACCGCAAAAACCTTCGCGATACTTGTCTGAATATCTTCCGCCGCCTGCCTGGGGTCAGGCGCCTTTTTTATAGGACGCCCTACTACAATATAGTCGGCCCCATTATTAAAAGCGGTTTCCACATTCACTGTTCTTTTCTGGTCGTCAACTTCTGTATTTTCAACCGGCCTTATACCTGGAACAACGATCAAAAGCTTATCTCCAAGTTCTTTGCGTAGCCTTGAAATCTCCAACCCGGAAGAAATTACACCATCACACCCTATTTCCAGGGCACGTTTTGCGCGCGAATATACAAGATCTTCCACTTTGACATTTTGAAATCCAAGTGAATCTATGTCTTCACGGCTTAGACTTGTCAAAACAGTTACGGCAAGAATTTTTACACCGCTTTTTGCATTACAGGCAGCTTCCAGTATTTTATCGTTTCCGTGAACCGTAACAAACTCCGCATGACGATTTTTCAACTGACGAACGGCTGAAGCAACCGTATTTGGAACATCAAAAAACTTCAGATCAACAAACACTTTCTTTCCTTTTTTATGAAGTCTGTCTATTAAATTAAAGTAACCATCGGCCATAAAAATCTCTAACCCAAGCTTGTAAAATTGAACAGAATCTCCAAGCACTTCTATTATTTCTTCGGCTTCCTTGACGCTTGGATAATCAAGAGCAAAAATTAATCGCTCTCTTACCGGAATCAGCTTCTTCGAAAGTAACGACTCCATTATTTTCATGCTCCTTTTTTTCCTGGGTTAATCAACGTAAACGTTGCTATGCGTGTGGCAATCAAAGCAAACTCGCTTCGGAATTTATCCGCGTGTGCGGCTTTTTTCGCATCTGTTACGCGGTAAAAATTATTCCTGCGTTTTTTCTTTCGCGCTTGCGACAATTTTAAAACCGTATTTTTGGGCAGCTACTTCCGCAATTTTGTTAGTGCGCTCCACTCGTTGGGCCGGTGTTAAGTTTTTTGTTTCCTCGTAAATTTCCAGTCTTATACGATTAATCTCTTGCTCTATCGTGTTAGATGTTTTCATTATCTACTACCTCCATCGGCGAATAAATTTCAATAGCACGATAGCCATGCAAATTATTAATTTTACTTGTCGTTAATATAGTTTTACGCTTTACAATATGTTGAAAATTCATACTAATTATCATATCCAATTCATTTGCCGTAGCAACAGCTATATGAACACCGTCTGTTCTGTATTTATGTGGTATTATTCCTTCAGCAACATAAATGTCCGCTAACTTTTCTGCTTCTTCACTGACACTCAAAACCATAATCGAGTATTCTCCAATAAGCGAAAACATCTTTTCGTATTTCTCGCTTGACGCTTTCGCAAGTTCCTCAATAACCGTACCCGAAGTGTATGCTTCATATTTTCCTGCCGCAATCTCTTTAAAAAGTTTTACGGTGTCGGCGTGAGCTTCCCTGCCCTCGTCGATATAGAAATTGAACAAAGTTGTTTCCAGGTAAACTTTTGGTTTTCTCATGCCTGTTATCCTCTAAACAATTTTCCACTGCCGATCGTCGCGGCAACCCAGCCCAAAAATATAATCATTATGCAACAAAAACTTTCGTTTTCATATTCGACGCGCCGATCTATGCGCCTTTGCGCGGAAGGGAAAACAGTCTTAAACCCGGCCGCGCTTTATAATGGTTCCTTTTGTAATAAGATGCTATCTTAACCATACACGAAGTTTGTTTGAAGGTCCGATCCCGCTACATTTCGCGCAATCGCTGCTTAAGTCCACAAGGGGTTAAAGAGACGATCATGACCCGTTGGAAATCGTTTTCCGTAAAGGTTCGACGGGAAACAATCGACGCAGTCAACCATTTCCTGATGGAGCAAGGGTCCCTCGGAATGGCTTACGATGAGCAGTTGCTCGGAGCTTCGGGCGATCCCGCCGCCCCGGTCCCTCCGCCTCCGGAAATCACAAAGCTGACGGCATATTTCCCTTGGGAGACAAACCTGTGGGATTTGAAACGCAACTTCCTGGAATTTCTCCAGACGCTTAGAGAATCTTTCGGAGAAGGCCCGGAGGAGTTCCACGGCGCGGCGGAAATCACGGATTCCGGCTGGGCGGAAAAGTGGAAAGAGCATTTCAAGGCACAGAAGATCGGTCAGCGGCTGGTTATCAAGCCCTCTTGGGAAGAGTACCCGGCAAAAGAAAACGATGTGGTGCTGACAGTGGACCCCGGCCAGGCGTTTGGAACCGGGACACACGAGACCACCCGAATGTGTCTGCGGTTCATCGAAAGCGCCTTCACGAGTGACGCTTCGCCCCCCCGGTCGGTCCTCGACATCGGAACAGGAACAGGGATTCTGGGAATCGCGGCGGCAATGCTTGGCGCCAAACAGGTTTTAGGTATAGACACCGACTCCGTGGCAGTCGAGGTGGCCGGAAAAAACGCCGAGCTTAACGGCGTGGCGGATGTTTTCAGAGTGGAGGGAACGATCTTTGAGGCAATACACGAAAAATTCGACCTGGTGCTTGGCAACCTCATATCCGAGATACTGATTGATCTGGCCGAACTTATCTCGGCGCGGTGCGCGCCTGGCGGGCGGCTGGTTCTGTCCGGAATCATAAACGAGAAAAGCGGATCGGTCGTGAAGGAATTCTCCAATCATCAAATGAAGCTGGCGGATGAGACAATTGACGGCGAATGGACAGCCCTGCTCTTCCGCAAAGAACCTTAAAACTTTTAGCGATAAACCACGGCCATGCCTACTTTCCTTGTAGAGAGAAAAAATATCGCCGGAGATGTAGCCCTCCTCTCCGGCGCCGAGGCCGGCCATATGCTTCGGTCGCTTCGCCTTTCTGTCGGAGATACCTTTCACGCCTTCGACGAGGAAGGGACGCGGTACCGAATGCGAATACTGGAAGCAACCTCCCGGTCTCTGCGCGCGGAAGTGCTCGAGATGTTTGAGCCGGAACCCGCGCCATCTGTCGCCGTCACGCTTCTCGTAGGGCTTCCCAAAGCCGACAAAATGGACTTCATCCTGGAGAAAGCGACGGAGCTTGGTGTATCGCGTGTCATTCCTTTCCGGTCGTCACGCGCCATTCCGCGTGTTGATCCGCTTGACGCGAAAAAACGGCTTCTCCGGTGGGAGCGCGTGGCGCTGGCCGCGGCCAAGCAGTGCGGATCTGGCCGGATGCCTGAAATTTCGGGGATCGTGTCTTATAACGAGGCGCTGCTTCGCGCGGCGGCGTACGACGAAAAAGTGATCTTTTATGAAGGGGAGCGCAATTTCTCCCTCAAAAGCATCCTCTCCGGAATGCGCGGCATGAAAAATATCGCTTTGCTGGTTGGGCCCGAAGGAGGCTTCTCGCCGGCCGAAGTCCGGGACGCAGTGAAGGCCGGCTGCCGCCTGGCGGGACTGGGAAGCCGGATCTTGCGAGTGGAAACCGCGGCCCTGGCGGTTTTATCGATGGCGATGTACCACTTCGAGTAAAGAGCGGCTATCCTGCCCCCCTTGAGTTGTGCGCCACCAATAAGCCACTATTGGCGAGGAGGTGGGTATGGAATCGACAGGAGGCAGCGCGGTTCAGCGGCGAGCCTAAACCGCCAAAACTTTCGGGGCATTCTCCGCTTTTGGCCCGTCAAAAAAAAACAAACAACTCGCTACTGCAAGTTTTCTTTTAAAGCTGCGACTGTTTGAACTAAAGCACCTAACCTGCTACACACAAATAACGCAATCGGAAATGGATTAATTTGTTGCGTCATTTTTTTCGTAAATGCAACCAATGCTTTTTGCAGGGAACTTGTCGCACAAATACTTAGGCTTGAAATTTCGTGTTAAAAATATTGATGTGACAATCGTCCAACTGCACAACGGCAAAAAACCCTTAAAATCAACCTCTATAAGATTTGCAGTCGCTAAATTTTTTATCGCACGCTCATAATCTTCAAATTCAGCCACCCTGTCAGAATTATCAAAAATAATCATTCCATCTGAAGACAGCTTTTTAAGCGCTTTTTCAACACACTGCTCTCTATACACTCCATCAATAATAATGACATCAAAAAAGCCTTCCTGCTGTTCAATACAACCTGCGTAAGATATTTCGTCTTCTTTCAAATATAGTTCCAAATTAGGTTCTTTAAAATCCAGCCTTGATTCGTACCAGTTTTTATCATGTTCAACAGATACAACCTTTTTCGCCCTCCTTGCCCACCAAATGCTCGAATTGCCGCAGCCAAACTCAAAAACTCTCTTTTGTGAAAAATCAAGCTGGGATAAATACTCAATCGCAGGGTACGTGTACCAAGGCAATGGATTCCCATGAAAATCCACACATTCCTGTTCTGCAAGGCTTTTACTGTAACCATATTCTTCAAAAACAGCTTGAATTGCCTTGCTC
>WRHP01000021.1 GCA_009783195.1 Syntrophorhabdaceae bacterium
GCTCGTCAAAGGCAACGGCGGCATCCCGCGCCAGGTTAAGGGCCGCCTGGGCTTTGCCAATAAAGGAAGTGGCAAGGCTTACTTCCAGGGTTTTTACGCTGTCAAATTTTAATTGAAGGGCCTGGGCTTCCTCAAATATTTCATGGCTAACGACTTTCCCGTTAAATTTGAAGGCAAACCACATTTTAAAATCCGGGTCTTTGCAGCCGGAAAAGTTAGAAATATAGCCGGAAATTTCCGTGCCGCCGGCGCTGACCGTCACATCCTGCACACCGTTTAACGCCCGCAGGTACAGGGCGTTTTCCGACGCCGAAGGATAGCTAATGCGGAGCTTGGCGCCGTAGGTGCTGGGGGTTAGTTCGCTGACAATGCCGTACCGCAGCTGTTTCACCTTCAAGTAATGGGGCTGAAAAACCGCTTCTTCCGGGCGGTAGGAACTGGATGTGTGGAAGGTGGACGGGTACAGCATGTTCATTTCGCCGCACACGGGCGTCAGGAGAAAATGCTGGAAATCCCCCATCCAGGGGCTTGGCTGGTGGGTTAGGCGTATGCCTTCAAAGTTGCGGTCTTCCGGGTGAAAAAACCAGCCGCCACGGTCGCCGCCGGTTTGCACCACAAAATGGTTCATGCCAAAGGGGTGCCCGGTGTACGGCAGGGTGTTGCCGTTGGAATAACGGTATTGGTTGGCGGTGCCTTGTCGCGTATCAATAAGATGCAGCATGTTCTACCTCCAAATACAAGTTAAAATCTCTGCCGGCGCCAATTGCGGCTTTAGCGTTTCCCCGGTGGTTTCTTCCAGCAAATTACATATTGCCGGGGTTTTCCCTTCGATAATTTCGACTTTTATAAATAAATCCTCGTTGAGGGAAATCATCGCGGCTTCAATAGATTTCGCGATTTGCATATATATTTCCGGCTTTATTGTGAACCTGTCGATTATTATTTCAATCACGTGTTCGGTTTCGTCGTCCAATTCGGTTTTATCCGAAAGGTTAACGGGTTCGCCGTCCACCAATAGTTTTTTATATCCCTTTTCGCGGGTTTGCTTCAATACATATTCGTAACCCTCGCCGTACACTTTATAGAGAGGGGCTCGCAATTCCACGACCGTTCCCTTGGGAAGCGACGAAACATGCTCGGCCATTTGCGCCGAAGTTATCTGGCGCAGCGGATAACCGCAAACCGGGCACATCCCCACCCCCACCGATGAAAACAAAAGCCGCAGGTAATCGTAGATCTCGGTGACTGTGCCAACAGTGGAGCGGGGATTTTTGCTTACCGATTTCTGCTCTATAGAGATGGCCGGGGAAAGCCCCTCGATCACATCGACATCGGGCTTCTCCATCTGCTCCAGAAACTGTCTGGCGTAGGCGGAGAGCGATTCGACATAGCGCCTTTGCCCTTCCGCATAGACCGTGTCAAACGCAAGCGACGACTTTCCCGATCCCGATACGCCGGTGATGACTACAAGACGATCCCGCGGAATCTCCACATCAACATTTTTAAGGTTGTGTTCGCGCGCGCCGCGCACGACAATCCGGTCCAGCGCCATCTAAGACAACTTCTCTTTGAAATGCTTTAATCCATCAGCACCCTTCATCCGTTTAGCTGGATTTGAGCGAGAAACCTCTCCGGCGGGTCGCATCTGTTTCGCAGCGAAGCCAGGAAAACCGAAAGCGTACGATAGCGCGGAATCATCCGGGCGGCTTCGTTTGAGCGAGAGACCTCTCCGGCGGGTGCCTCTGTTTCGTAGCGAAGCCAGGGACGGCGAAAGCAAGAAACAGGGCAGCGCAGCCTGGCAGGGAGGCCAGGCAAGCGTGCCCGAAGGAGAGAGTCTTGAGCGAAAGAAGCCGCCCGACGATGTCCGATGTATTGCGGTGAACACAAGGACGTCATGCAAGCGTGACCAAAGGAGAGAGTCTCGAGCGAAAGAAGCCGCCGTAGACGGTATGCAAAAACGTTCGGAAAAAGGAGTTTCGCGCGAGAAAACAGATGAATGACAAGTAGCGGATACGCTCAAAGCTGATCCGCCTTTGGCTGTTCGCATGCGGAAACTGTCATTCCGGCGGCCATCCGGACAGCGGCCAAAAGGCTTGCCGGGCTTGCCGTTCCCTTGCCGGCAATATCATACGCGGTGCCGTGGTCCACGGAGGTCCGCGCGACAGGAAGCCCCATCGTCACGTTCACAGCGTCCCCGAAATGAACCAGCTTGAGCGGAATCAGCCCGTGATCGTGAGTCATGGCGACGACCACATCGAACGCCCCGTGGTACGCGCGGTAGAAAACCGTATCGGGCGGATACGGGCCTGTGGCGTCGATCCCATCGGCGCGGCAAGCCTCCAGGGCGGGCGCGATCAGGCGGGACTCCTCGTCACCGAACATGCCTCCTTCTCCCGCGTGCGGGTTGAGGGCGGCAACGGCAATCCGTGGAGCGGGCATTCCCATATATTTACGGAAGAAGGCATCGGTAACGCGGATCGTCTTTTCGATAAGCGCCGGAGAGAGAAGATCCAGCGCCTCTTTTAAAGAAACATGGATCGTAACAAGCGCCACTCGCAGCCGGTCGCCCGCAAGCATCATCACCACATCCGCCCCGCCGCACAGGTGGACCAGAAATTCCGTATGCCCCGGAAACGGAACTCCGGCAGCCTTTAGCCCCTCCTTCGTGATTGGACAGGTAACAACAGCGGACGCTTTTCCGGACAGAATATCCCGCACCGCCGACTGGATATAGCCGGCCATGGCAGCATAACCGGGAAGAGACGGCTGCCCGAAAGGGGTTTCTTCCGGGCGCAATCCGCAAGGCGCGGCAACAACGATCCGCCCTGGCCCCGGCTCCCCGTCTTCCGCGATTTCAAGAGAAGTTCCGGTCACGCTCATCGCGCGCCGCAAGATAGCGGGATCTCCGTACACCACCGGACGGCACCAGGAAAACAGCTCTGGCCGCGCGTGGGCCAAAACGGCAATTTCGGGGCCGATCCCGGCAGGATCGCCCATAGTAACGGCGATTTTTGGAAGCTGGCCGGACCACATCGGCAAAGATCTTACAACCGCACGTCTATCGACGCCGATTTCTTCAGATCCGCGATAATGTCCACCAGCGCTTTTTCGCTGCGACGATCCGTCAGTTCTTCAGAAAGAGATTCCTTTACCTGCGAAAACTCCAGCGGCTTTCCTCCGCGCCGTTCAGCCACGCGTATGATGTATACCCCTGCCTCTGTTGGAAACGGTTCGGAGCGCTCCCCAGTACCAAGCCGTCTGATCTCTCGCTGAACCTCAGGATGAAGATCTTCCGTTGAGATAAAATCGCCAGGCGCAGCTTCGACCTCCGGGAACAGCGCCCGCGCGATTTCCAGGCCGTCCGAGAGCGGCTGCTCCTTGCGTATAGACGTCACAACCTGGTACGCCGCGTATCGCGCGCGAACCGCCTTTTCTTCCGGCGCGGGCCCGCCCGAAGGCAGGGGAAAAAACAGCGCTTCGAGGCGAACCTCTCCACCCAGGACAAAACGTTCCGAATTCTCGCGGAAAAAATCGCGCGTTTCGTCATCCGTCACGTTTACTTCCTTGAATTTCCGCTCCCGGATAATCGCTCCACGCTCAAGCTGCATCCGGATGCGACTCCGGTATCCGTCAAGAGTAGTTCCTTCCGCGACAAGCATTTCGGCAAACTGCGCTTCACTCACCTTGTTTGCCTTTCTGACATTTTCAAGCACACGGTCAATTTCGCTATCCGGGATCGACTGGTTCTTTTTTTTAAGCTCCGATCTCACAAGGGACATCTCGACCAGCGTATTAACCCAGCGAAGCACCGTGCCGACATCTTTCTGCTCCCGCAGGAACACATCGGCGTCGCCAAGCGGCATTCCCAGACCTGAGGCTACTTCCTCACGCACCTCGGAATAGGTGATCGGTTCATTGTTCACCAGCGCCACCACGCCGTCGATAACACGCGAATACGCCGGGGCGGCAGACAACAGAAGCAAGGCGGCGGCAACACACACAAGCAGTTTCTTTTCCCAACCGTTTCTATATTCCTTCAACTTTCCCTCTCGGCTTGTGTTCATGGAAGCCATTACCCTATCTTAGCGCGTATCTCTTAGTGATTTAATTTTTGTTTAGCAGCCACTCGATCTTCTCTCGCTACAAACACCACACGTTATCGGACCCTCACTATCACATGACCTGGATTTATATTCTATTTATCTTTGTCTAAAAAAATTGACGCAAGAATTTTTAAAAAGATCCAGATAAAAAACCCGCCTATTAATATTCTTACCACTATCGATTGTTTTATTACGCTAAAATCACCTTTGGCTATACTCGCAATCACAACAATCATCCAAACTACGCCTGACAATATTATATCTAACACACTTATTTTATGCCATATACTGGCTCCCAAATAATCTTTTGACTCAGATTTATATTTCTTCTTTTTATCCGAAAAAAATTGCCCAAAAAGACACACAAAAGATATACAAAAAACCGAAACAAGAAAACTACCAATTATTACTTTTCTCGCTAACGGGTCTTCTATTCGTTCGTTGTTATACGTACAAGCCGTCATCATCATTACAAAAACGCTTAGCATAATTAATACAAAGCTTTTCAATATCCATGCTGCCCTCCCAGTTCTCTTGTTTATATGACAGTTTTTAGTAAATCCTGTCATTTCGCCACTCTACGCAATCTCGAAGAAGAGTTTTGTTTCCGTGGCAAAGGAGGGAGCTATGGAATCATTCGGGCAACTTCTTCCGCTTTCCTCTGGGCACGTTTGCCTGACATTCATGCCAAGCTGCACGGCCCTGTTTCTTGCCTTTGCCATCCATGGCTTTGCGGCAAAACAGAAGGCGTACCCTGCCGGATAGATCTCTTGCTCAGGCCAGCCACCCATAATAATCGGAGTTGAACCTGCTAAGTCGGACACTACATACCCGAAAACCGCATACGCCACATCGGACAATATCGCAGAGGGGTTCTCCGGAGAGGGCGTAGTTTCCGAGCGGAGGCATGGAGGCCGAGAGCGAGGAAACTCGCAGTCGCAGAGAGCCATGGATGGCGAACAAGATGTCCTCAAAGGAGAAGCCCCTCTGCGATATCCAATGTTTTGCGGTGAACAGTAACGGCGAGTCGCAAACATGCTTGAAAGAGAGAGTCTTGAGCGAAAGAAGCCGCCCGTTGATTGCGCTTTGGTATTAAACAATCGTGCCGACAATCACCCATCCTCGCAGATAGCTTTTATACAGTAATTTTACATGATATCGCCTGTACCAAAGCGATTCAACAGGTTTTTTGCCGCAGACAACACCTTTTCAAGGCTTTCTTCGGGCAACCGGCATCAAAAATATCTCTTCCTTGAAGAAAAAGAACGCCTTGCCCTCCTTGTGTAACCCACTCGATTCGTTTGCCACAGGCTGTTGTCTTTCACTCCTGAACCGCTCAAGCGCTATGGCGCCAGTTTTTGTCCAGATTCAAACTACGCCTTTCGCTTGCCACAATATCACATATAGCTTATATTTGGTCTATGGAATGGACGGTTTAATTTTTGGACGACAGGGTTGAAGCGGAGTTTTCCGCTTTGCCTGCTGATTTTCAGGCGTCCATAATGCGTGTCGCGGATCTGATCCGCAAATACGGGCTTGAAAATGTCGGAATGCCCTATGTGCGCCATATCCAGAATAAAATTTGGGAAATGCGTGGGCGCGGACAGGATGGCATAGCCAGAAGTCTTTATGTGACAGCGAGAGGGCGGCGCGTGATTATTCTGCGTTCTTTTGTCAAAAAAACAGCGCGAACTCCTGTCGATGAATTGAAAATAGCTCTGAAACGGGCAAAGGAGACACAATAATGGGAAAAAATGTTTTTGATTACCACGATGAAAAAATTCGCGGCGACGCGGAGTATAAAACCGCGTATGACGCCCTTGAATCCGAGTTTTCCATCGCGGACGCATTGATCCGCGCTCGCGTTGAGGCCGGATTAACACAGGCCGAGGTAGCGGTTCGCCTTGGCGTAACTCAACCTGCCGTCGCGCGTATGGAGTCCGGACGTAATATTTCGCTCAAGTCTGTCGCCCGTTATGCCGGAGCCATCGGCAGGCCGATAACTCTGAAGATTATACCCACGTCCGTGTCTTCGTGCGGGGAAAGCTAGATTTGAACCTTCAGGTTTTTTATTTTAATATTTTTTTATAGGTACCTTTATACGACCTGCCATTTAAAACAAGATTCCCACCATCAAGACTAAAGAGAATATGCTGTCGTTTCCAATCAATTTTTTCATCAAACTTCTCATTAATATTAAAAGTAATGTACTTATTATTACCAACTTCTTGAATAGAAAATGTTCCTCTGTTATTATCAACACCGTCTATTTTAATATTGTATTTATCCCCATTAAAAGAAATTTCAACCTTGCTGCCAGTATCTACTTTGCAAAACCATACCCCTGAAAGATCGTTTACATTCATGGCACCTGTTTTCATTGCCTGTTGTGAGGTTGCATACGGATTCTGTTTTGCGGCATTCATGCAACCGCCAAACAGCAGGAAGCAGCATAATACAAGAAGAAAAGCACACGGGTTGACGTTACGAACATACTTTTTCATGGAAACTCCGTCCTTTATGGTTTAAAAGCATTGAGCAATTTTACTCTTTATCGCTTCTCATGGCCGGTTAGTTCTTTTGCTTTTTTCTCGATATTGCCCCTCAAGTCCTGAGCCTTGCGGGGATTGTCCGTTGCGCTATACACAACGCTATAAAAAAGGGTGTCCCGTAAATTACACTATTTTGTTATGACTTCTATGGATATCTGTTTGCCTGATATGACTGGTTCTATTACATAGGTCTTTCCCGCTTCAAATGTGTAGCTAAATCGTACGTTTTTAACATAACGCCTGGAGAGTCTGCTGTCAGATACATAATCCATGAGGAACGTGTGATGCCCTGCGGGTATTTGGACAACAGAGTCAAAACTATGATGAAAAAATTTATTCCAGTTTACGTCGTTATCGTTGAATTGGCGAATAAAGAGTTCTTTGTCAATTTTAAGAGTGCAACGTTGTTCCTGCGGAACGGAAGAATCATAGTTGCCTAAATTGCTTGCGCATCCCATCAACATCAGACTAATACATATAAAAGTCGCAATAAAAATATCTCTGGCCATACTCTCTCCCTTATATCCCCTTCGGAGCGATTAAATAGCACCGTATCGAAGGGAGCGTCTCCGTAAATGGTGCTGGTCTTGCCGGTCAGCATCGTGGCGCAACCGGAAAGAAGGAGCACGGTCATTAGCAACGCGATAGTTTTTATCATACATCTTCTCGAGGCTGAGAAGAAACTATATCTTCACAATTAATAAGAACTAATCCATAAATACAAATATATTTTCAATTCATCTCATCAGAAACGTCTTTCCATCTTTTATAGTCAGGTATTTCCTGATTTTCAAAATAATCAGCCAGTATATGCAGTACCTCCGCTTTATTGTCAGTATAATAGCGATACATTTCAATCTTGTTTGGGTTAAAAATTCCTATTTCCAGCGTCATTTTAAAACCTGTTCTTTCATCTGGAGCGCCAACTTGAATAAAAGTACTTCCTTTTATGGGTTTACTCGGTTCCAGTATCATAAAATCCCAATAATCAGGCGAAAAACGATTCAAATAGTCCGCGAAACCTGCAATTGAAAGATCAGAATGTTCATATTCAGATTCATTAGTTCTTAATGTATATGTTGGCTTTTCGTCCCTGTCTGTCATATCGTTCACCTCACTTTAGTTATATTCCGCCTCCGAGCAATGTTTGTTCATAGCAACGATATTTTTGTCTTAAATTAACCGCCTGTACCAAAGCGGTTCAAAAGGTTTTTTGCCGCCGACAACACCTCTTCGGGGCTTTCGCCGGACAGCCGCATCGAGAATATTTCCCCCTTGAGGAAAGAGAACATCTTGCGCTCCTTGGTAACCCACTCGACCAGCTTGCTTCGGTCAAAGGTCGAATGAGGAGAGAGAAGAAGAAAAAGGTTCCCCGGCCCGCGTTTTAACTGCGCCACTCCAACCGACCGCATCCGGGAGCGCATCCGCGCCAGGTCGCACAACGCTCTGGCCGACAAGGGAAGCCTGCCAAACCGGTCCAGAAGTTCCATCTCTATATCGTCAATGGCATCAACTGTCTTTGGGAGAGAAAGCTTACGGTAAAACTCAAGCCGCGCGCCGGCTTCACTTATGTAGTCGTCGGGGAGAAACGCGGGGATGCGAAGGTCCAGTTCCGGCTCTTCTTCCATCGCCTCGGCTTTCCCCGAAATCTCCGCCACAGCTTCGGACAGAAGTTGCGTATACAGCTCATACCCAACCTGGTGAATCTGCCCCGATTGATCCCTGCCAAGCAAATTTCCCGCCCCGCGAATCTCCAGGTCGTGTGAAGCAATCCTGAAGCCCGATCCAAGCTCCGTAAACTCTTCCAGCACCGCCAGCCGCTTGGTCGCGTCCTTTGTCAGCGCCACATCTTTCGGAACAAGGAAATATGCGTAGGCTCGATGCCGGTCCCTTCCGACCCGGCCTCGCAACTGGTAAAGCTGAGCCAGCCCGAACCGGTGGGCCTGGTTTACCAAAACCGTGTTCGCGTTTGGCAAATCAAGCCCCGCCTCGATGATCGCGGTGCAAAGGAGAATATCGGCGCGCCGCGCCATAAACTCGCCCATCGCGCAAGAAAGGAGTTCCTCGTCCATCTGCCCATGGCCGACCACGATTCGCGCCGACGGGATAAGCTCCCGCAGATATTTCTCCACCACCGGAAGCGTCTGCACCCGGTTATGAACGAAGAATACCTGTCCGCCCCGGCGGATTTCCCGCTCCACCGCCTCTTTGATCGTTTCGTTTGAAAACGGCGTCACGAACGTCCGGATAGACAGCCGGTCTTCCGGCGGCGTGGCTATCAGGCTTACGTCTCTAAGCCCCGAATACGCCATATGCAGCGTGCGCGGAATCGGCGTTGCCGAAAGCGTCAGCACATCCACTGTGGCGCGCAGTTTCTTGAGCTTCTCCTTGTCGGCCACTCCGAACCGCTGTTCCTCGTCAATTACGACAAGCCCCAGATTTTTGAACTTCACGTCTTTTTGCAGCAGCCGCTGCGTTCCAATTACTATGTCCACAGAACCGCCGGCCAGCCCTTTTAGCACCGCGGTCTGATCTTTCTTCGACACGAAACGGGAGAGGCTCTCCACGCGCGCGGGATACCCGGAAAGACGTTGGGCGAAAGTCTGCCTGTGCTGTTCGGCAAGCACCGTGGTCGGAACAAGGATCGCCGTCTGCCGCCCATCCATCGCGGCCTTGAAGGCGGCTCGCACCGCCACCTCGGTTTTTCCGTACCCGACATCGCCGCATACCAGGCGATCCATCGGCATCTTTGAAGAGAGGTCGGCAAGCACAGCGCGAATTGCCTCTTCCTGATCCGGCGTCTCCTCGTAAGGAAAAGCGGCCTCAAATTCCCGAAATACCGCGTCCGGAATAGAAAACGGCTCTTTCTCCGCCAACTGCCGCTTGGCTTGCAGGTCTATCAGCTCCTGCGCCATCGCAAGAAGTTCGTCGCGAACTTTTCGCCTGGCGCGCTGCCACGCGGTGCCGCCCAGCTTGGAGAGCTTTGCCCTTTCCTCGCCGGAGGCAACGTATTTTTGTACGCGCGACATCTTCTCCACGGGAACAAACAGCCGGTCGCCGCCGGCGTACTCAAGAACGAGAAAGTCGTCTTCGGTCCCGGCAGCCTTGCGGCGCAAAAGACCCCGGTATATTCCGATCCCGTGGTCCACATGCACCGCCGGATCGTTCACCCGCAGGTCCGCAAGAGAGAACTCCTCCGGCACCGCGATCGCTTCCCGGCGCGCGCGCCGCGCCCGGGTCTTTTCTCCAAAGATCTCCGTCTCCGAAATTACGGCTGTGCCCAGTTCCTTGATGCGGAAACCCCGTGTCACCTCCGAAGCGCACAGGAACACCCCCCGCTCCCGGCCAAGCGCTTCGCGGATTGTGTCTACCCGCAGCAAAGGAATGGCATAGCGTGAAAGCAGATCCTCCATCCGGTCCACATGCGACGGAGAAAGAGACGTGACGATCAGCTTCTCTCCCCGCTTCCACCAGTTCTTTGCCTCTGTCGCCAGCGGATAGAGAAGCCCCTCCGAAGAAGTGTCGGCAATGATGCGGCGGATATCCATGTTCCCTTCAACATCAGTTTCCCCGCGCAGCAAATCCTGTCGCCCAAAGGGAGCCGCTTCGATACTGTCGAAAGCCAGCAACGGCACGTTTGATAGAACCCCGCGCCACTCCTCTTCCGCAACCAGCAGTTCCTCCGGCGGCGGATAACCAGCTTCCTCGCCCGCCAGAGACCAGTTCTCCCGCGCCTCATTGAATACGCTTCTCACCACAGAAAGGCAGGCCACCGAATCAACCGCGACCACCGCGGACCCTTCGGGAAGGTAAGAAAAGATAGACGCCGCGCCGCCGTAAAAACGCGGCAGAAGCGATTCCACGCCGTGAAACCGGATACCTTGCCGGAGATCGTCCACCCATGGAGTCCACTTCCTTTCTCTTTCCGCCGCGTCAACATACTCCTTCCGCATAATCATCTGTGAACAGGGAAGAACGACCAGCCGTTCTGGCTCCTCCTCGAGCCGGGCGCCTGGCGCAATAGTCCGCTGCGTCTGCGGGTGGAACCGGCGCGCCGATTCGACCACATCGTCATCCAACAGAAGCCGCACCGGAAGCGGATGTTCCGGGCTGTAAACATCCAGGATTCCGCCGCGCATAGCAAAGTCGCCGGGGTCTGATACCGCCGGAAGCCGGGCATAACCAAGGGATACAAGTCTGGCGGAGAACGCTTCGATGTCGATCCGGCTGCCGGGGACAATAGTCTCCACAGCGTCTAAAAAAACCTCCGGGGGAAGCGATTTCTCCACAGCGGCTTCCACGGAAGCCACCACCACCACGGGAGGCCCGGAGAGAATCCGGTGGAACACGCGCATCCGGTCATGGATCGCGGGAAGGTACGGGCTGGACGGCTCATACGGCGCCACTTCGACGGAAGGATACGACAGGACCGCGTCGGAACCCAGGTAGGCAGCCAACTCCCGCGCCGCCTCTTCAGCCTCTTTCGCGTCCGGGCACAGGTACAAAATCGTTCGTGAAAGGCGTGGAAACAGCGCCGCCGCAAGGAAAGAACGCGCGCCGGGAGGAACGCGCATCCATTGCGCGCACTGCGGAGAATCGCGCCGGTCAAGCGCCAGCGCCACATGTTCGAAAGACAAGGAACTCAAGAAAGAAGGCATTTGAAAAATCCGGGCTCGCGGTCCTTTTCAGGAAGCGTCACGCGGCACGGCAAGCATCGCGTCCAAAGCTGTTTTCGCCTTGAGACGCACCGCTTCCGGCACCGAAACCGCGGGCGACATCGACACAAGAGAGTCGCGGATATCTTCCAGCGTAATGATCTTCATGTTGGCGCAGATCATGGAGCGGGAGGGCACATGGAACTGCTTTCCGGGGTTTTCTTTCCGCAGTTGGTACAAAAGTCCGGACTCGGTGCCGATGATAAACTCCTTCGCCGGAGAACGCCGGCAGAACTCAAGCATCCCCGAAGTGGACAGCACCGCGTCCGCCATATCACAGATCTCCGGAGTGCATTCCGGGTGGGTTATGAACAGCGCGCCGGGACGCGCCTTTTTTTCCTTCATGACCTCGGCGGCGGCAAGCTGGTCGTGCGTAGGACAAAAACCGTCCCACCACGCAAGCTTCCTGCCCGACGCCTTCTCAACATATCGCGCCAGATTCCGGTCGGGGACCATGAAGATCTCCTTCCCTTCCGGGATCGACCGAACCACATTCACGGCGTTACCGGACGTGCAGCAGATATCGGAGAGCGCCTTCACTTCGGCGGAGGAATTCACATAAGTCACCACGACCGCTTCCGGATGTTCCCGCCGCCAGGCCGCAAGGCGCCGGGCATCGATCATGTCGGCCATTGGGCAGCCGGCTTCAAGCCGGGGGAGCAAGACGGTTTTTTCCGGGGAAAGGATCGAGGCGCTTTCGGCCATAAAATGAACGCCGCAAAAAACAATTACATCCGCGTCGGTCCGCGTGGCGTACTGGGAGAGGCCAAGGGAGTCTCCGGTGATATCCGCAATCTCCTGCACCTCGTCCCGCTGGTAGTTGTGGGCCAAAAGAACCGCGTTTCGTTCTTTCAGAAGACGGCGTATTTCGTCGATGATCGGGGGCACGCTTTTACTCTTTCTCGCTTTTCAGCGTTCTGGAAAACAGTTCGGAAACAGCTTCCCTTGCGTCTTTACCCTCGTGGAGAATGCTAAACACCTGCTCCGCGATAGGCATCGGCACGCCTTCCCGGCCGGACAGCTCCACCGCGGACCGGGCGGTCAGCACTCCTTCCGCCACCATCGTCATCCCTTCCAAAACCTTGCCGATTGGCTCTCCGCGCCCCACACGAACCCCGACAGTCCGGTTGCGGGAAAGATCGCCGGTACAGGTAAGCAGGAGATCGCCCATGCCGGAGAGCCCCGCAAAGGTCTGCTGATGCGCGCCGAGGCAAACCCCAAGCCGGGAGATCTCCGCCAGACCACGGGAAATGAGCAGCGCCTGAGAATTGAGCCCAAACCCCAGGCCGTCGCAGATCCCGGCCGCAATAGCCATAACGTTCTTGAGCGCCCCGCCGATCTCGATCCCGATCACGTCGTCGTCAGCGTATAAGCGAAACCGCGACCCGCACAGCGCAAACTGGAGACGCCTGGCGATATCCAGATCCTTGGCCGCCACGGTGGCTCCGGCCGGCTTTCCTTCCGCGACCTCGCGGGCAAAGGTTGGGCCGGAAAGAACCGCAACGTGTGAGCTGTGCAGCAGAGAGGCGTTTGAAAGCAGCTCCGTCATCCGAAGCAGCGTGCCATTTTCAACCCCTTTGGAAAGGGAGACAAGACAGACGTCGTGGGAAAGATGCGGCGCCGCCTCAACCGCAATGCCGCGCATGTGATGGGAAGGCACCGCGAACGCCACAATGGATTTCCCGGTAACCGCTTCGGCTAAATCGTTTGTCGGACGGACCGCCGCCGGAATCTTGAACCCGGGTAAGAAAGCCTCGTTTTCCCGGCGCTCCCGGATGGACGCGCAGACGCTATCTTCGTGCGCCCACAGTGATATTTCATCGTACCTCTCCG
This sequence comes from Syntrophorhabdaceae bacterium, assembly GCA_009783195.1. GTDB lineage: Bacteria > Desulfobacterota > Deferrimicrobia > Deferrimicrobiales > Deferrimicrobiaceae > UBA2219. Next base: position 13,204 of record WRHP01000021.1, read on the forward strand.
ACAGCATGATCGCAAAAGCGGTCCCCCACGATCCCGCTCCCAGGACCGCGACAGACTCGTTTCGGCAATCGGTCACCGGGTTTTTTCTTCTCTCCGGTGTCCTGGTTCCTCCGTCACTCTTCCTTCTCTGCCAGCCTGGCGATAGAAGCAACTCGCTCCTTCTCCTCGAGACCAATGAGCCGTACACCTTGGGTGTTCCGGCCTATTACACGTATTTCCCCAACAGCCAGCCGAATGATCTTTCCGCCGTCGGTGACAAGCATTACATCATCCGTATCCAGCACCTGGCTTACGCCGACCACCGGCCCGGTCTTGTCGGTCACTTTGAGCGTGATTACGCCTTTGCCGCCGCGTGACTGCTTGCGGTACTCTTCCACGTCGGTGCGCTTTCCGTATCCCTTCTCCGTAACCGTAAGCATTGTGCCGCCCGGACGCAGTATGTCCATGCCGACGACCATGTCTTCATCCTCAAGATCTATTCCGCGCACTCCAACCGCCGACCGCCCCATCGAACGAACATCTTCCTCGTGGAAGCGAATCGACATCCCTTGCCGGGTGGAAAGGAATACCTCCTCGTTTCCGGTCGTGATAGCCGTAGCGATCAGGCGATCTCCCTCGTTCATTCCCATGGCAATTATTCCGCCGGACCGTGGCCGGGAATATTCCATAAGCTCCGTCTTCTTGATGGTTCCCTGCGCGGTGGCGGTGACGATGTATTTTCCGTCCTCAAACTCCCGCACGGGGAGAATCGTCGCGATGGACTCGCCCGGAGAAAGCGATAAAAGGTTTACGATCGCGCGCCCTTTGGACGCGCGGCCGGCTTCCGGCAGCTCATGAACTTTTAGCCAGTAAACCTTCCCGTGGTCTGAAAAGAACAAAACATAGGTGTGCATCGACGCGATGAAGAGCATAGAGACGAAATCCTCTTCTTTTGTCCCCATGCCGACTTTACCGCGCCCGCCGCGCCGCTGCGTGCGGTAGAGGCTGATAGGATTGCGCTTGATGTATCCGGTATGCGAGACGGTAACCACCATCTCCTCGTCCACGATCAGATCCTCGATCCGCAGATCTTTCGTCTCGCGCTGGATCTCGGAGCGCCGCGCGTCGCCGTACGCGTCCCGGATCTGCCGGAACTCTTCCGCGACCACACGGAGCAGCTCGGTTTCCTCCGCAAGAATTTTCCGAAGCCGCGCGATCTCTTCGCGCACTTCTTTCAGTTCCTGGAGGATCTTGTCGCGCTCAAGGCCGGTGAGCCGCTGCAACCGCATGTCCAGAATCGCCTGCGCCTGGATCTCCGACAGACGGAAATTCGCTATCAACCCTTCCTTGGCTTCTTTTGGATCTTTCGAGGCACGAATCAACTTGATGATGGCGTCTATGTGATCAAGCGCAATCTGTAGCCCCTCAAGGATGTGCTCGCGGGCTTCCGCCTTCTTCAACAGGAAGAGCGTCCGGCGGGTGACAACCTCTTTGCGAAACGCCAGGAACTCCTCAAGCATTTCCTTAAGATTCAGCGTTCTTGGCCGGTTCTGCACGATAGCCAGAAGCTGCACGCCGAATGAGACCTGCATCTGCGTGGACTTGTAGAGTTTGTTCAGGACTATTTCGGCAACGGCGTCTTTTTTCAGCTCCACCACCACGCGCATGCCGTCGCGGTCGGACTCGTCACGGATATCGGTTACCTCTTCAAGCTCCTTGTCGCGCACAAGCTCCGCGACACGCTCGATAAGCCGAGCCTTGTTGACCTGATACGGAATCTCCGTGATGATGATCGACTCGCGGTCGCCTTTCTTGGCCTTCTCTACAAACGCGCGCGCCCGGATCTGCACAGATCCCCGCCCGGTGCGATACGCCTCGCGGACTCCTCCGATGCCATAGAGAATCCCGCCCGTCGGGAAATCCGGCGCGGGAATATGTTCCATCAGCTTGTCGATTGTCACATCGGAGTTAGCGATCAACTCGAGCAAGGCTCCTATCACCTCGCCAAGGTTGTGCGGCGGGATGGAGGTGGCCATTCCGACCGCTATCCCGGCGCTGCCATTGATCAGCAGATTCGGAATCCGGGAAGGCAGAACACGCGGCTCCTGGAGAGAACCATCATAGTTCGGCGCTGTCTCTACCGTTTCCTTGTCGAGGTCGGATAGCAGCTCCGCGGTCACTTTGGCCATACGAACTTCGGTGTACCGCATCGCGGCCGCCGAATCGCCATCGACGGAGCCGAAATTTCCCTGTCCGTCCACCAGCGGATACCGCAGCGAAAACTCCTGCACCATCCGGACAAGAGCGTCGTAAACGGCGCTTTCTCCGTGCGGATGATATTTACCGATGACATCGCCGACGATGCGCGCGGATTTCTTGTACGGCTTTCCGAATTCGTTTCCAAGCTCGTGCATCGCATAGAGAACCCGGCGCTGAACCGGTTTTAGGCCGTCCCGGACATCGGGCAGCGCTCTTCCCACGATCACGCTCATCGCGTAATCAAGGTAGCTCTGTCGCATTTCGTCCTGGATTGAGCGCGGATATATCGGCTTTTGGAACAGATCCATCTCTATGCCTTCGGCTCCTTGAAATGCCTTAAAAAACTGCTTATTTTACCACAGATTGATCATTCCCACTTAAGGACCGCGCCCGTGCTGGCGCTCGTGGCCATGGCGGCGTATTTTCCCAGGCATCCGCCGGGAATTTTTTTATCCGGCATTTTCCATCTATTGCGCCGCTTGTCCAATTCCGAGTCCGAAACCAGAAGCTCCAGCCTGCGCGCCATGATGTCGAGACGAATCCGGTCGCCCGGCTCCACCAGGCCGATCGGCCCGCCCGCGGCCGCCTCCGGGGAAACATGGCCGATAACGGCCCCGCGAGTACCGCCGGAAAAACGTCCGTCGGTGACCATCGCAACCTTGTCTCCCAACCCCTGGCCCATGATGTACGATGTCGGCGCCAGCATCTCCTGCATCCCCGGTCCGCCTTTGGGTCCCTCGTACCGTAGAACCACGAAATCGCCCGACTTGACCGCTCCGGCGAGAATCCCCTCGCACGCCTCTTCCTGCGACTCGAAAATCACAGCGTTACCTTCAAAGGAGAGCATCTTCGGATCAACCCCGGCCGTCTTGACCACCGCGCCCTCGGGGGCGAGGTTGCCGTAGAGTACCGTAAGCCCGCCGGAACCGCTGTATGGATTGGAAAGCGGCCTGATCACCTCCGGGTTCTTTGATCTTGCGCCTTCGACATTTACTTCGAGCGGCTTGCCGGTCACCGTTATGCAGCCCCGGTGCATCAATCCCGGCCCCTCGAACAACTCGGCGAGAATGGCCGAAATCCCCCCCGCCTTATCGACATCCTCCATGTGGTATTGGGAGGAAGGGGATACCTTGCAAAGCGTCGGAGTCCGCTGTGAAATGGCGTCGATCCGCGCCAGATCAAACGGCACACCCGCTTCGTAAGCGATTGCCAGTGTGTGAAGGATCGTGTTCGTAGAGCCGCCCATCGCCACATCCAAAGCAATAGCGTTGTCAAACGCCGCAAGCGTTGCTATATCGCGGGGTTTAAGATCCATGCGAACCAGTTCCATGAGACGAAACGCCGCGTCGCGGTAAATGTTTACGCGCCTGGGGTCAACCGCCAGGAGCGACCCGCTCCCCGGAAGCGACATCCCAAGCGCCTCGCACAGACAATTCATCGAATTGGCCGTAAACATGCCGGAGCAGGAGCCGCAACCAGGGCAGCCGGTATCTTCGAGTTCTTTGAGTTCACCCTCGGAGATCTTCCCAAGTTTGTACGCGCCAACACCCTCAAAGACCGAGATCAGGTCAACAGAGCGCCCCGCCCTGGTGCGCCCCGCCGCCATCGGCCCCCCGGAAGCGAAGATTGCGGGGATGTTGCAGCGCATCGCCGCCATAAGCATGCCGGGAACGATCTTGTCGCAGTTTGGGATGCAGATCATCCCGTCGAAACAGTGCGCCCGGATCATCGTTTCCACGGAGTCGGCAATGATCTCTCGCGATGGCAGGGAATAGAGCATGCCCTTGTGTCCCATGGCGATGCCGTCGTCAACAGCGACGGTGTTGAACTCGAAAGGAACCCCGCCGGCTTCGCGGATGCATTTTTTAATATATTCCCCAACCTTGTTCAGGTGGACATGACCCGGAACGATCTCCACAAACGAGTTACACACCGCGATGAACGGTTTCCCCATATCGTCGTCGGTGACGCCGCAAGCCTTGAGCAGACTGCGATGAGGCGCCCGCTCGAATCCCTTCTTTACCGTGTCGGACCGCATCAAACTCCTCCTGAAAAAAATGTTTCCGTGTGGCGTTCTCTTTCGCTTCAGATCAGGATAGCGCGGATGCCATATTGCATCACGCTTAATAGCGGCCCGCTATCTTTCGCAGCAACGGTATGAGCGGCAAACAAACTGTCCTCAAAAAACCCTCTACGATATTGTCCGCTGTGACGGATGCGGTTTTTACGCGGAACATGTCCGGTTTAGTAGGTTCACAACCGGCATGGGCGACTGAAATGCCTCTCTCTCTGACACCTCTGTTTCGCCGTGAAACCAGGGATGGCGGACAAGACATCCGATGACGCGAAGCAATAGCAAGCTTGCGTGTTTACGCAACATTTTTGGAGAAATATTCGGGTGACATCACTCACAGCGGACAAAAATCGCGCAGGGGTTCTCCGGCGAGGGCATAGGTTTCCGAGCAAAGCCAAGGACGGCGAGAGCGAAGAAAACCTGCAGTCGAAGTGAGCCAGGGATGGCAAGCGGAGACGGCCTCGGAGGAGAAGCCCCTGCGCGATGTCCGATGTGAGTGCCAGCCATGCCACCTTTAATGACGGATTTGGGATAAAGCTGCCCTTGCATGCCAACCAGCGAGACGCGGGAAGCGCGTAAAGAGGACCGCCTAAATTCAAATTTGTGTCGGCGTCACAGGCTGCGGCCGGCGGCTATCCCGGCGAAGGTGCAGACAAGACATACGGCGACGCTTGCGAAAACATACAGCATCGCCCTCAGAAACAGGCCGTCCTCCAGCAGACGAAGTGTTTCGTAGCTGAACGCGGAAAAGGTAGTGAACCCGCCGAGAAGCCCAACGGTAAGGCTGATGCGCAATTCCTGGGAAATGAAAGAACCGCTTCCCATGACCAGGCCGATCAGGAACGCCCCGATTATATTTGCCGCGAAGGTGCCGTAAGGCATGGCCGCGCCGAAGAAGTTATTGACCATTCTGGAAAGTAAGTACCGGGCCACACATCCCAAAGCGCCAAACGAAGCGATCAGCAGGATTAATCGCATTTTAAGATCAGGCTCCCTGTATCCGCATCCGGCCGGCAAGGTCATCTATAAACTGTTTCGCCGTCCGCCCACTACGCGACCCGGCGGAAATGGCCCAGCGCAACGCCTCCTCTTGCAACCTTTCAGAAGAAACAGGAATACTTAGCCGCCTGGCATACTCCTCCACTATTGCAAGATACGTTTCCTGGTCGAATCGGTAGAAGCCAAGCTGCAAACCGAATCGATCGGACAATGACAGCTTTTCCGATATCGCTTCTTCAGGATGTAGTTCGTCCTCCATCCCAAGCTCCACCCGCTGTTCCGGCATAAGGTGGCGGCGATTCGATGTGGCATATATCAGCACATTCTCCGGCCGCTCTTCCACTCCGCCGTCCAAAAGTGTCTTTAGCCCCCGGAAATCAACTTCGTCCTCGTCAAACGAAAGATCGTCGCAAAAAAGAATAAAACGGTACGGCAGGCCGCGGAGTTGTCCGGCGATCTTGGGAAAGGAGAAGAGATCCCAGCGGGCAAGCTCCACAATCCTCAAGCCCCGCGCGCCAAATACATCGAGCAGCCCTTTCACACAGGAAGACTTGCCCGTTCCACGCTCGCCCCACAGGAGCACATGGTTGGCGGGCGCCCCGGCAACGAACTGCTCCGTGTTGCGGATCAACTCCTTTTTTGCGCCGTCGATACCGACCAGCATCGAAAAATCCATCCGGTGCGGGTGTTCCACGGCAACTATGCGCCCGGACCCATCCGACGGCTCCCAACGAAACGCCAAATGATCGCGGAAAAACGCCGAATCCGGGAGCGGCAAATTTTCTTTACCCAAAAGACTCTCCGCGCGCTCGAGCATTCGCTCGATGCGTTGCAGCGCTGTATCCGTCCATGCTTCCTTGTTCACGGGGATTTTATGCTCCTTCTGTCCAAAATCGCCATGCCGCAAGAATATATTTTACTCCTACCGGAAGAGGGAGTGTATCCGTCCGGCTCCTTTTTACGCTGAGAAGTGCCGGTTTTGAACCAATCCGCGCGGGAAATTTGTCGGCATGGGCGGCTAAAGTAAGCGAGAGATCTTTACCGGCGGGTGCAAGTCTTTCCGACGAAAAGCCAGGGACGGCGAAGAAGCGAGCAAGGAAGACGTAGCCGACGCGAACCATGGATGGTGAGCGAGGCATGCCCGGCGGGAGAGGGTCTCAAGCGAACAAAGCCGCCCATGCTGACCGGCTTATCGCAGAACTTTGTTTTGCGTGGTACTTAAGGACACCGGGGTTGCGCCAGAAACTTTTGGTGTGTGGTACGCGTAGCCTGTAAAAAGAAGCGCGGCGCTCCCCGGTTTTTCGGAGAACGCCGCGCGGTATATCCTGCCTGAGTGAAACTTACAGATCAGTCAAGGATCTGGATTTCCACTCTGCGGTTTTGGAACTGTCCCGCTTTTGTCTTGTTGTCGCCGATCGGATCAGCCTTGCCTTTACCCGCGGCGCTGATGTTTTCGGCCTTTATCTCAACTTCGCCTTCGAGGTACTTCTTCACGGCTTCGGCTCTGGCTTCGGACAGCTTCTGGTTATAGCTATCGTTGCCGCGGCTATCCGTGTAGCCGACGATGGCGATTTTGGCCGCAGGGTTGTCCTGCAGGAACTGTACGCCCTTCTGCAGCTCGGCGAGATCCGCCGGGCGAATCGTGGCCTTGTCGGTATCGAAGTTTACGCGAAGCTCTACCTTCTTCGCATCCTTCGGCGCGGGGGCAGGCGCGGGAGCAGGAGCGGGGGCAGGCGCGGGAGCAGGGGCAGGAGCGCCGGGCTCCGCTACCGTCACTGTCGCGGCTTCATAATTGGTAGACCATTTGCCGACGCAGCTCATCTGATAATCCGTCGTCTCTTTGGGGCACACTTCTTTGGACCCGGACATCGGGGCTACTTCCGCATTTTTGTCCTTCTCATTCGAACCCCACACGATCTTCTCTACGTTTTCGCCTTTCCATTTCAGCGTGGCGCACTTCCCGGGAGCTACCGTTTCCGGCTCGGCAACCAGTCCGCATGTGGGAATGTTTTTCTTTTCCTCGCACTCCTGGATCTTAGCCGTAAGGATGTCGGCAGATTTGCCGGCCTTGCCAATTTCTGCATTGCAGTTTTCCCATTCCTGCGTGCACTCCAGGCGAGCCTGGTCCAGATCGGCCTGCGCATTGGCAAGCTCTTTCGGTGCGCACACCTTGGCGTCCATTCCGATAGCTTTGTCGATCTGGGTATTAAGAACGCCGATCTGATCTGTTTCCGCTTTGGTGATCTGGCGCGTGTTGCCGCAGCCTACCGTCAGAACGGCGGCGACGAGAACCGTCAGGACAAAAATAAGATTCCGGTTCCTCATTTCGCACCTCCCACCGACTCAAGCGCTTTTTTGGAGTTCTCAAGAGACTTGCTCAGGAAGAAGTCCACGTCCTGCTTCGGGCTTCCTTCCTCCGCCTCATGAACCGCTTTCTTCAAATACGCTTCCGCCGCAAAGCATTCGTAAGGAGCAGTCCAATTGGCTCCTGCCGCTTTTGCTTTTTCCAACTGTTTGCGGGCGCCCGATATCGAGTCAGTCGACGCACAACCGCTGACCAAACCCGCACAGATAACGATGGCTAATAACAATATCCACGGTCGTTTCATCTAGCTCCTCCATCTCAAATAATAATTTCCAACCGATTTAAGCCGCGGCACGACTTGCAAAACGAGTTCGCTTTACTCCCCCCTTCCATCGATTATTGATATTCCTGTTCCTTTTCCTTTCGATCCGCAACTAACACACGACAAATGATTACCTGATAAAAACGGTTTAAGCAGAGCATGATTACTATATTTTTAAAACATTACTCCCGCAAACCGGAAATATCAAGGGATCTTTCCGGCGGCAAAACCCTTTTAGAAACACGCTTGTTCCTTATTTGCTTCGGCCTCGCGCCGCCAAAACTAAACCAGGGCGCTTCATAAATAACCCGCTGCGAACGGCTGCAACCGCGGTTTTTACCGTGAAGCGCAAACATGGTTATCCAAATCCTCATCTCCAACATCAAGCATGTTTACAGCCGCCATTGGCAAAACAACAGCTTTCGCCAAAACGTTTCTGTTCGAGCGAAGCGGTTTCTCCGCTTTCCATAAACAACTCATCGCGCATGGAAACAGCGTTTCTGTGAGTCACAAGCGGAAGCCGCGTTATTATCGGGATCTCTTGAGAGCTTCCATCCGAAGCCTCGCCTGGATGTTCCGGCGGCGGTCCTCATCCGTCTCAAGAATCAGCGGCGGCACTTCGACCGGGCGACCTTCTTCATCCAACGCAACCATGACGAAAAACGACGAGTTTGTGTGGGTCTTTTTCCCTGTGCGCAGATCTTCGGCCTCTACGCGAACCCCCACCTCCATGGAGCTGCGCCCCACATAGTTGAGAGAAGCGTAAAGCGTCACAAGATTCCCCACAAAAACCGGGGCGTGAAACCGGAACCGGTCCACGACGGCGGTCACGACATTGCATCCCGAATGGCGGATCGCCACCACTCCGGAGGCCGAGTCGGCCAGCTTCATGATGTTGCCGCCGTGAACGTTTCCCGCGGGGTTTGCGTCCAGCACCGTCATCATTTGCGCCAGCACCAAGCGGGACTCGGAAACCGGTTTCCCTTCCATCGGTGTTTATCTCCTTATATCTCCTTGCAACTTTGTAGCTGATCCCGACGCTTAAAGGCTTTGCGCCCGATACGGGACTGCCGGATGCCCGGCAACGTCAATCCACGCGGTTTGCGGTCATCGACAAAACTGTAATCTGCTGCGCTTGCGCATAGATCAAAAGCGAAAACCCATGACTACGGAAATATTCCCGGAGTCCAGCTTCCGCGTCACGCCGAAAAGATTCGCCTCGATCCAGGTGTACCGGTATTCAAGTCCCAGATATGTTCTATCGGACATGCTGATTTCGGCCCCCGCTCCGAGGTGATACCCAAACGCGGTATCGCTGTCGCTGTTCCCCCAGAGTTCAACTTTTACAGATTGCAGGTCCACGCCGCCGATAACGTATGGATAGACCTGCTGGACCGGATATCCCGCTCTTACCGAAAGAGCCAGCGGCCAGCTCGTCACCTCCCCATACGGATAGTCAACCGAATGGTATCCGACAGAAGCTTCTAAAGCGATGTTTGGCAAAAAATAACGGCCAAGGGCGCCGTATATGCTCCACGAGCTGTTGCCTTTCGAACTTGAGACGGCTCCCATATGGAACATGCCGTACCATTCCCCTACGGGCCGGGACATCGCAAGCGCCGCTCCTTGAGCAAAAACCGTTGCCGGTATCGCAAGGCAGAAAAAGAAAAGCAATATTGGCACAAAAAAACGCGATTTCCGGGCCATTAATGAAATCTCCTTGTTTGCTTTATTGACTCCTAATTGTATTCCCGGCGGCATTCCATGCGAATTCCTTAAGCGCCGTCAACAACGACAAACCGGCAGACGATGAACGATTTGCCTTTCATTTAAACGACGGAAAAAAACGCGCAACGAGATTTTTTTATTATAGACAAACGCCGGCTGGAACGAACCGCCGTATTGCCCCGGTATTTTTAACGCCAAGGACAACGGCTGCATTCGCAAACAACGAACTTTCGTTTTCGTCTCGGCGTTGCGTCTTTTGGTGAAGGGATACAACGGCCAAGGGAGCGCGGCGCTTAAACCGCGCCGCCGTGTCCTGTCCGCGGACTGTGGTAGACTTCTTCCCGCGTGTCATCTCCATGCACAGGAGCCTGTTTTTCGTGGGCAAATTTCTCGTTTTTCTTATCGCGGGCTGGTCCGGTTTTTTCGTAATGAGTCTGGAACTTTTGAGCGGGCGAATCCTGGCTTCGGATTTTGGCAGCAGCATCCATGTATGGGGCGGGATCATCACGGTTTTCATGCTGTCTTTGGCCATCGGATACCTTGCGGGAGGAAGCCTCTCTCTCAGGGAGCCTTCTTTAAAGAAGCTGTCTCTTCTTCTTGCCGCCGCCGCCGCCGCGACTATCCCGGTCGTCCTTCTGAATGAGCCGGTCCTGGAATATATATCTTCTCTCATTCCCGACCCCAGGTACGGGGCCGCTGCTTCCTCCATGACGCTGTTTTTCCTGCCGACCATAATTTGCGGAATGGTGTCCCCTTACGCCGTGCGCTTGCTGGTGCAAGATTCAAAGCACAGCGGCAAGCTTACCGGGGTCCTGTTTTTCGTATCTACTTTCGGAAGCGCCGCCGGGACAATTCTGACTTCCTTTTATTTTGTGCTTCTTTTTGATGTCCACACAATCTTGTGGATGCTCATCGGAATCTCCGCCGCCGTAGCCGTTTTAACCCTGGTCGCGGGAAACAAAAGCCAGGGCATACCGAATAAACTTCTCTCCTTTTCCTGCCTGCTTTTGGCCCTTGGGCTTGCGACGCCTTCCCGCGCGGAAACGGTGATCCACAGGGAACGCTCCGCCTACCGCGACATTCTCGTATTTGAGCAGGACGGCATGCGCTGCATGCGGTTCTCCCGCAAGATAACCGCCCGCCAAAGCTGTTTTTACCTTGGTGATCCCGACAAACTGGCGTTCCGCTATACGAGAATGATGATGGGGGCTTTGTATCTTGTCCCGAACCCGCGCCGTATCCTGATCATCGGCCTGGGCGGCGGCACGCTTCCGAACACATTGTCCTCTCTGTACCCGGACTCGGAAATCCATGCCGTGGAGATCGACGGGGCAGTCATAAAAGTCGCCGAAAAATATTTCGGTTTCCGGTCCAGGGGCAAGATGAAAATATTCGAGGAAGACGGGCGGATGTTCGTCAAGCGCGCTATCCGAAAAAAAGAAGCCGGGTACGACCTTATCTTTCTGGACGCATTCGACCAGGAATATATCCCGGAACACCTGCTTACCAAAGAGTTCCTCGAAGAGCTAAAGCGGATCATGGTTCCCGGTGGGGTGCTGGCCGCCAACACCTGGTCTTCAAGCAAGCTCTACGACCACGAATCAGCTACCTACGAGTCCGTCTACGGCAAATTCTTTAACCTGAAAGACGCCAACCGGGTGATTCTGGCAAAACGCGGCGGACTGCCCTCTATGGATGAGGTGAAAAGAAATTCCAGGGCGCTTGCCCCCGCTCTTAAACGGTTCAACGTGGAGGCGGAATTTCTGTTGCCCCTGTTTTCGACGCGGAAGGACTGGCGCGATAACGCGCGCGTTCTCACCGATCGGTACTCGCCTTCCAACCTGCTCAACGCAAAGTAGCCCGTAGCCGAAAACAACACGGCGCCGGGTTCCTCAAAGAAAACCCGACGCCGCAAAACTTATATATCTATTATCCCTTGGAACCGTCCCGGCTTATGTCGCGGCGGATCTTAAAGCCATCCGGATTTCTAAAGCAACCCTTTGGGCAATCGCTCCCAGCGGCAGCACAACGTCGACAACGCCCGCATCCACGGCGGATTTGGGCATGCCGTACACGACACAACTGGCCTCGTCCTGCGCAATAACAAAGCAGCCGTGCCGCTTCAGCAACCGCAGACCGATGACTCCGTCACTTCCCATCCCGGTAAGAATGACACCCAGCGATTTTCCGGGAAAGTTGTTTGCCGCGGAGCGGAACAGGTAATCAACAGCCGGCCGGCAGTTATTCTCCGGCGGGTCGTCCGTTATCTGTATAACCTTTGTCCCTCCGGCCCCGGAGGCAACCCGCATGTGCCGTCCCCCCGGCGCGATATAGATGGTGCCAACCTCTACCGCCATGCCGTGGGACGCTTCGCAAACCTTTAGAGCGCATTTGGTGTTCAGGCTCTCCGCAAGGGACTGGGTAAAGACCGGGGGCATGTGCTGGACAACCAACACGGGAACGCCGAGATCTTTGGGCAGAGCCGGAAGCACAACTCCCAGCGCGTTCGGTCCGCCTGTTGACACCCCGATAAGCAGCATCTCCGGCTTCGTGGTTATGCGTCCCACAGCGACACTCTTTGGGACTTTGGCGCTATCCGGCGAAAGCGGCTCCGGTTTGAGAGCGGGAGCCGCGGAGCGTCCCGCTATTCTACTCAGGACTCTGGAACGGGCTGAAAATGCTCTGAGGCGAGTAGCAAGCTCTGTGCGAAGCTGCTCGCGTCCTTTTACGGGATCCGCGGCTTCGGGCTTCGTGATGAAATCAAATGCCCCTTTACTGAGAGCCTCCAGGGTGAGCTGGCCGCCCTTCTTCGTCAAAGCGCTTACGACAATGATAGCGGGGGCGTCTTTCACTCCGGCCAGCGCGTCTATCACCGCCAGGCCGTTCATCTCTGGCATTTCTAAGTCAAGCGTGACCAGATCAGGTTTCAGCTCTTTGATCTTTTCCAGCGCAATTTTGCCGTTTTGCGCCCACCCGACGACCTCGGTGTCCGGCAAAGCGGACAAGGTATCGGCCAGAACACGCCGGAACAAGGCGGAATCGTCTACGACAAGCACTCTCATTGCCTATTCCTTACCCAACCCCTATTAATTATTCCAATGGAACAATCTGTTGGTATCGATAAGCGCCAAAAGCTTGCCTTTTTCACGCCATACTCCGAACAACTTGGAGCTCAGGGAAGGATCCATACTTGCCGGAGGCGTTGTAACCTGTTTCTCGTCCAGTTCAACATTGCCGGTCACGGCATCCACCAGGAATCCGTACGTTTCCCCGCGGTTCTCGATGATCAGCAACCGGGCATCCGGACCGGCGTCTATGTAGCCAAGACCCAGACATTCCGCCATATCGATGACAGTCACAATACGGCCGCGGAGGTTACGTATGCCCACGACATCGTCCGGCGCATTGCTGACAGCGGTCAGCTCGCCTACTTTTACAACCTCCTGGACCAGACGCGCATCCACGCCGAAGGAGGAGTCTCCCAGCATGAAGCAGCTGACGAGAACGCCATCGCCGCTTGTACTTTTATTCTCCATGAGCGTTCTCCTGTAACGTCATTTTGAATTTTGCCACGAGCAATGACAGCCGTTCAATAAGCCTTGAGCAATCCTCCAACCCATATCGTAACCTTTTTCCTTACATTTCTTAACTATCGAACACACCTTTTGCTTTGCTCTTTACTTAGCTAAACGCCTTTTACTTTTTTTACCCAAGCGCGCTTAATATTCCCCTCACACACCTCGACAATTTCCCTCTGTCGAGTTTCGTCTGGTACTCGTTAACTCCGGCGGCAAGACCGCGAGCAATATCCTGCTCGGAACCCAGGGAAGTAACGGCAACTATGGGCAGTTTCGCCGTGCGTTCATCGCTCCGGACCCTGGCGGTCAATCCCAGCCCGTTCAGTCGCGGCATTTCGATGTCCGTAACCAGAATCTGGACATCATTTAGATTCTTCAACAGCAGATCCCAGGCTTGCTCCCCATCCTCCGCCGTAATAACCCGGTGCTTGTCCGCCTCAAGGAACTTCCTGATCTGGTTCCGGAAAAATTCCGAATCATCCGCAAGGAGCACGACACCGCTTTTAGGCTGGCCGAACAAATCATGCTCGCTTGAAGACGTATCCCGCGGGGGACGCGCGGCCTCCAACAGATCGTAGAGGTCAACCAGCAGGGTGGTTCTATCCTGGATGATAAGCGAGCCGGCGATCCCTTTCTGAGCGTGGGTAACTCCGTCGATTTCGGCCTGCGTCCGGATAGCATCCACAGGCATGGAGCCCAAAAGTCCGATCTCTTCGCCATCCACGTCACAGACCAGCACTATCAGGTTCGAATTTTCATCCAGTTGCTGGACTTTTGCGGCATCGGCAACGGTATACAGCGGCAGGAAACCATTTCGGTACTTGAGAGTGCGCCGTTCGCCAAAGTGCTCGATCTGTCCCGTAAACACGCTCTCTACGCGCTGGACCATGCCCATGGGAATAGCCATGGGATTGTCCGGGCCGTTATAGAAAAGAAGAAGGGCTTTGGAATCCTGGAGCCTCTTCGTTTCCACTTCCGCGGCCAGTTCGACGGCGCGGACCGAATCAGAAACGGAGGAAAGCCCCGCTTTCACCGCAAGACCGGCCATGTCGAGAATAAGAGCGACGGTGCCGTCACCCAGGATCGTCGATCCGGAATACTCGCGAAGGTCTTTGAGGCGATACCCAAGCGGCTTCACCACAACTTCTTCCGTATCGTGGAACTCATCCACTACCAATCCGTAGGACATTGTCCCCGTAGTGGCCACGATGATCTCGATCGCCGAGCTGGACGATTTTCTTCTCTCTTTCCCGGAACGCAAAGTATTATTTTTATTCTTCGCGCCGTTGTTCTTCGCGCCATTCTCCGCTCTCTTGGAAGACGGATCAGACTCGGAAACCGCGGACCGGCGTGAACGGCGGTCGGACAAACGGGCGCGGCGGTCTTCCTTCGTTTCGCCCGAAACTTCATCGACATACGTTGGAGCTATCCCGAGAATGTCGGATAACCGGGTCAGCGGAAGTATCTTGTTCCGCAGCAGGAGCACTTCGGAATCTCCAACTATCTCGATCCGCTCCTTCACCTCTTCAGGACGCAGACGCAGGAGCTCTTCGATGTTTGCCTGAGGAATGGCAAACTGCTCCTTGCTGGCGGTGACTATAAGCGAAGGCATGACCGCAAGCGTCAAGGGCAGCTTGATCCGGAACAAAGTTCCCTTGCCAAGCTCCGACAGGATCTCGATCTGTCCGCCGAGCTGGTCAAGGTTTGTCTTGACCACATCCATTCCCACGCCGCGCCCGGATAGATCCGACACTTCTTTCATTGTCGAGAGGCCGGGAGCGAAAATAAGGGCCTGCTTTTCGGCGTCCGAAAGCCTTTTCACCTTTTCTTCGGTGATTATGCCCTTTCTGACAGCCACTTCCGAAACACGCTCTGGATCAATCCCCTTGCCGTCGTCGGCGACATCCACCACCACCTTGCCCGCCTCATGCCGCGCTTCGAGCCGGATCAATCCGGCAAGCTTTTTCCCGGAACTGCGGCGCTCTTCAACCGTCTCTATTCCGTGGTCTACAGAATTGCGCACCATGTGGGTCAGCAATTCGGCGAGTCCTTCGTGTACCGACTTGTCTACGGCGATTTCCTTGCCCAGAATTTCAAGCTGAATTTCCTTGCCCATGGCATGAGACAGGTCGCGCACCACCCGCGGGAATCTGGAGAACACGTTCCCGATGGGTTGCAGGCGCGTCTGCATGATAACGTCCTGCAACTCAGAAGAAATCTGGTTGATGCGCTGGTCCGCTTCGGACAAAAGCTTCGTATTTTTCTGGCTGACCGCCGCGCGGAGCTGGTTCCGGCTCAAAACCAGCTCTCCGGCAAGATTTGCCAGGTTCTCTATGAGGCCGACATTCACGCGGAGCGTCTCTGCTGTCTGCGAGCCGGCTTTTGACGAGGACGACGACTTTTCTTCCGATGCCTGTTTTTCTTCCGGCGCAGGCTTTTCCTCTGACGCCTGTTTGGCTTTCGGCAACTGTTTGTCCTCCGGTGTCTTTTTTTCTTCCGGCGCCGGTTTTTCCGCCGGTTCAGGAGGCGGCGCGGCGGGTTTCTCGGCCGAAGGCAAGGGCTGCGCGACGGCGGCGGGCGCAGGCGCGGCATCCTCACGCAAATCGAAAAGAGTATGGATATTGTCCGGAGGAAT
>WRHP01000022.1 GCA_009783195.1 Syntrophorhabdaceae bacterium
AGAGCAAGGCGATCAATAATAGATGAGCCGCTTTTTTTAATCATTACTTTTTATCTCACTGATACAAAAAATCAGTATCATAGGAAAAATCAAACGGCACATTATCTTAGAATTGCTGTTAATTCAATGAGTTTCACCAAGAAGACTTACCCACTGCCAAACAAATAAATAATACCCTCCTTGTCACCTTAAACCCGGTACATTACGTATTACGTAACATACCGGGTTTGTCATTTCAATCAGCCATCAAATCAACTGATCTATGATAGTTCTTTTTTACATACAAGTCAAAAACGTTTAATTCCATTACGTCTGGCAAAAAACATCGTTAATTAATACTACTTTACCGCTTCAAACGCTTCTTTCAGTTTCAATTGCAAATTACTCAGTCCTTCCAAAAGAGCCGGCAGGTTTGCGGCGCACAGACCGGCATCCTCGTTTCTGGACGCAATTTCAAGCTCAAGCGCTTTTCCGGAAAGCTCCATGGAGCCAACATTGGCCAGCGAACTCTTCATGCCGTGCACTTCTATGCGGAAACTGTTCATATCATTGGCCGACAAAAACTCGGCCAGATTCTTGTTGCTCTTCTCGATTTCCTGCACCATCAACTCCAGCATCTTTTTGTACACTGCTCGCTGGCCGCCAACCCTGCTTACGCCTATCGACACATCAAGTCCGTCAATTTGCTCGACTATGCTCCAAAACTTATCGTTTTCTACGTTAGGAGCAGCAGCTCTAGGCGGCGAACCCGTAGCCTTGTCGTTGGGAAGCCATTTCTTCAGCATATGATTTCGCTCACTCCTTAAGATGGGTTTGGCAAGCAGGCATCACTCATGCCTGGGTACAAGCATATCATCTTTTGCGAACATAAGAAGTAAGCTGGTAACTTAATTCAAACTTGCCGTATCCGCAACCAAATGCCGAAAACCTTAACCGGCGTCATAAATTCTTATCCGCGGAACATAAAAAATTCCTTTCCCCAAACGGAAAGGATATTCTGTTTCAAGTAAAATACAGTATCATTAACGATTAAGCCGGGACGCTCAACGCGATAGAGGATAACGAAAACAATCCTCAAAAACTGAGAAGCAAACGTCTTCCAGTAACCCGGAAAATCCTTAAAAAGCAGAATTTTGATGCACAACGCGCCTGATTTTTTAACCTGCCTGGCAATTGTCTTCTGTGTCGCCGGCGTAACCACGGTGATCTTCCAGAAACTGCGCCAGCCGGTAGTTTTCGGCTATCTGGTCGCGGGGATGATTGTCGGACCATACCTCCCCGTCCCGCTGATCGCGGATGCGGACATTGTCCATTCACTCTCCGAGCTTGGCGTCATCCTGCTGATGTTCTTCCTTGGGCTCGAATTCAGCCTGACAAAACTCATACAGGTAGGACCAACAGCGGGACTGGTCGCGCTTGTGCAGACCAGCTTGATGGTGTGGTTGGGGTACGAAGCGGGGCTTCTGTTTGGCTGGCCTCCGCTTGAGAGCTTCTACGCCGGAGCGATACTTGCCGTCTCCAGTACGACGATCATCGTTTCAGCGTTTATGGAGCAGGGAATCAAGGGAAAGTTCACGGAAATTGTTTTCGGAATCCTGATCGTTGAAGACCTGATCGGGATTCTGCTGATGGCGATCCTCACGCCTATCTCCGACGGCGGAAATATAACCGCGTGGGATCTCGCCGCCACCTGCGGACGCCTCCTGGCTTTCCTGGCGGTCCTTTTGCTTGTCGGCATGCTGACCGTCCCGCGCATGGTCCGCGCCATCCAACGACTGAACCGGCCCGAAACCACGCTTATCGCATGCGTAGGCATTTGCTTTGCCTGCGCCATACTGGCCCGCGCCTTCGGGTATTCCGTGGCGCTGGGCGCATTCATCTCCGGCGCTCTGGTGGCCGAATCCGGTTTGGCGAAACAGATCGAAAAGACAGCAAAGCCGCTCTGCGACACCTTTGCCGCCGTGTTCTTCGTTTCCGTGGGAATGTTGATAGACCCATCCCTTGTCCTTAAACACTGGGCGCCAGTCCTTGTGTTTCTCGTTCTGGTGGTGGCCGGAAAGGTGGTCGGAGTATCCGTGGGAGCCTTCTTCGCCGGATACGGCACCCGCACCTCTATCCAGGCCGGGATGAGCCTGGGGCAAATCGGCGAATTCTCCTTCATCATTGCCAGCCTGGGCCTTGCCACCGGCGCAACGCGCGATTTTTTGTACCCGGTCGCGGTGGCGGTTTCCGCGGCCACCACTCTTCTAACCCCGTGGATGATCCGCTGGTCGGGGCCAACGGCCGACCATGTGAACCGGCTCCTTCCGAAAGCGGTGCATACCTTCGCCGCGCTGTACGACTCCTGGCTTGAACAGATGCGCCTCCAAATAGAGCCTGTTCAGACCTCCAGGAAGCGGCGCTGGCATTTTTTGATGCTTCTGGTCGATTTCTCGCTGATGCTTGGCAGCCTGGCGGTCATCTCCAAATGGCAGGAAGACATAACCAACCAGATCGCCTATTTCACCGGGATTCCCACGGCATGGGCCGATTACGCGTTGCTGGCGCTGGTCGTCTTCATCTCGGCGCTTTTCAGCTACAGCATCATCCACGAAACCCGAAAATTCGCGGTTTCGCTCGTCGACAAGGCAATGCCGCCGGCCGAGCCAGGCAAGCCTGACCCCGCGGCCTCTCCCCGGAGCGTAATGATCCTCTCGCTTCAAACCAGCGTGATCCTTTTGATCGGGCTTCCGATGCTTGCTATTTTCCAGCCCTTCCTGCCGGGCGTGCCGTCGGCCGCGATCCTGCTGGGAATTCTGTTCATGCTCGCCATATCTTTCATGCGGGGGACCAATACTTTGGCGGGGCACGTCAAAGCGGTGTCCGAGGCCATAGTCGAAAGCGTGTCAAAACAATCGCAAACAAGCAGCGCCCAGGAAGACGACAAAATAATACAGCGTGTGCGCAAACTCTACCCCGGCATGGGGCATATTGCTTTGCTGCGCCTGACCAGCGGCTGCTATTGCGCCGGAAAACCGCTGGCGCAAGTTAACGTGGGAAGCCTGACCGGCGCGGCAATCCTCATCGTTATGCGCGGCGAAGGAAACTCTTTTCTTCCCACAGGTAATGACATCCTAAAACCGGAGGACCTCCTCGTAATCGCAGGAACACCCGAAGCGGTGGAAACCGCCAAAGGGCTTTTAGCGCACGGGCCAGAGGACGCCATCCAGAAAGAAAACAATGCACGACGCTCCTGAGTTTTTAACCAGTCTGGCGGTCGTATTCTCCGTCGCCGGCATAACCACGGTAGTATTCCAGAAACTGCGCCAGCCTGTAATCTTTGGCTACCTCGTCGCCGGAATGATCGTGGGGCCGCATATACCTATCCCTCTTGTGGCCAATCCCAATATCGTCCAAACCCTGTCGGAGCTCGGCGTTATTCTGCTTATGTTCTACATTGGCCTTGAGTTCCGGCTGTCGAAACTCATACAGATAGGCCCCACTTCAGGAGTGGTCGCGCTGCTCCAGTGCAGCTTCATGCTCTGGCTCGGGTACGAACTGGCGCGTATGCTGGGCTGCTCTTCCCTGGAGAGCTTCTACGCCGGAGCGGCACTCTGCATTTCCAGCACGGTGATCATCGGAGCGGCATTCCTTGAACAGGGAATCAAGGGAAAACTCTCGGAGACTGTTTTTGGCATCTTGATTGTGGAAGATCTGATCGCGATCTTCCTGCTGACAATCCTGACCGCCGTCTCCTCCGGCAACTCTCTATCAGCCAAAGAGCTTGCCATAACAGGAGGCCGCCTCACCCTGTTCCTGGCCGTGCTTCTGATCGTCGGCATGTTGACCGTGCCCCGGCTGCTCCGAACGGCCGTCCGCCTGAACCGGCCCGAAACAACGCTTGTGGCAAGCGTAGGGGTCTGCTTCGCCTGCGCCCTGCTGGCCCATTCTTTTGGATACTCCGTGGCGCTTGGCGCTTTCATCGCCGGCGCTCTGGTGGCCGAATCCGGGCTGGAGAAAACAGTCGCGGCAAGCGTAGGGGTCTGCTTCGCCTGCGCCCTGCTGGCCCATTCTTTTGGATACTCCGTGGCGCTTGGCGCTTTCATCGCCGGCGCTCTGGTGGCCGAATCCGGGCTGGAGAAAACAGTCGCGAAGACCGTCAAGCCTATGTGCGACGGGTTTGCCGCCGTGTTCTTTGTTTCCGTAGGAATGCTGATCGATCCCTTGCTGATCGCGCGCCATTGGGTTCCGGTCGTTGTCTTTTTGACCCTGATCCTTGCCGGAAACATGATCGGTATTACGCTATGGTCGTTTCTTGCCGGGCACGGAATCCATACATCAATCCGCGCCGGGATGAGCATGGCGCAGATCGGAGAGTTCTCCTTCATCATCGCCAGCCTTGGCCTTGCGACCGGCGCTACAAGAGGCTTTCTCTTCCCTGTCACCGTCGCTGTTTCCGCGATTACAACCCTTCTTAACCCCTGGCTGATCCGATGGTCCGAGCCAACGGCCGATCGTATAAATCGTCTCCTTCCGAAAGCGGTGCACACTTTCGCCGCGCTGTACGACGCCTGGCTGGAACGGACACGTCGGGCGACGGAAACCGCGCAAGCCGTCCGGCAGAGACGCCGGCAAATCCTGCTGTTGCTGTTTGACATTATCCTGCTGGCGGGGCTGCTTGCGGGAGCGTCCAGACTCGAAGAGCGTATAAGCGTGCTGCTTGCGTCCGTCAGCGGCCTTCCGGTGGCCACCGCCCGAAATCTGTTTCTCACCGCGATCGTCGTTTTCTCGGCGATTCTTTGCTACTCAATCTACCGTGGAATGCGCCAGTTGGTAGTATTGCTGGTAAACATCGCTTTCCCGGCGGCCGGGGCCGGGCGCGTCGATCTGGCGGCAACACCGCGCCGCACCATGATCGTCGCGCTGGAGCTGGTCGCGCTCCTCGTAATATCCATGCCGCTTCTGGCCTTGCTTCAGCCGTTCCTTCCCAAATTTCCAGGCGCCGTTTTTCTTTTGCTGGCGCTGGTCCTGTTCGGTATCTCCCTCTGGCGGCGCGCCGCCAATCTGGAAGGACACGTAAAAGCGGTGTCGCAAGTCATTGTCGAAAGCATGCTGAGCCAGTCAGGCACGGAGGGAAGCGACAAAGAAGAAGAAGCTCTTCAGCAGGCCCGAAAGCTCTTCCCCGGATTGGGACACCTTGCTCCGTTGCGTTTGCAAGGCAACAACTATTGCGTGGGAAAAACCATGGGAGAAGTAAACATCGGAAACCTGACCGGAGCCAAGGTTCTTGTGATCCTGCGCGGCGAAGGAAACTCGATTCTGCCCACTGGCCGGGAAATCCTGATGGAAGGCGACCTGCTGACGCTGGCCGGAGCGCCAGAAGCAGTCAAAGAGGCCCGCGAGATCCTCATCCGGGGCCGTTAGTAACTTCAGGCAAAGCTATTTACGGATAACGAAAATAAAAATCACTTCACAGATTTTCCTGCCAAACCGAAAATCCGGCAAAAAAAGAACCCCGGCGGCTTTTTTAGAAACCGCCGGGGTAAAAAATACCCTATGCCGGATAAAACCTTTTAAGAAACGTTTTCGCGAAGAAACGCGGCGTCCCAATCCTTCCAGACCGCCTCGTACCCTTTGGCGCGCACCACGCGGCTGATCTCTTCAGGAGAGCGATCGTCGTCAATGTTGAATTGTCCGGTCCCATCGTCTTTTTGGGCATAGCCGCCGGGAGCGGTGGAGGAACCCGCGCTCATCTGCGTAATCCCAAGCGGGATAAGGTTATCGCGGAATCGAGAGCTTTCCCGCGTGGAAAGGGTAAGGCCGCAGTCGGGAAGCAGCAGCCGTATGGCGCAGATTCCCTGGACCATCTGCTTGTCCGTAACCTCGTAAAGCGGAGCAAAACCTCCTTCCGCCGGGCGGATGCGCGGGAAAGAAACGGAAACTTGTGTACGCCAGTACTTATGCGCAAGGTACAAGGCGTGCAGCCCGGTGAAAAAGGTCTCAACGTAAAAGTTCCCAAGCCCAAGGAGAGCGCCGATTCCTACCCGGCGAATGCCTGCCTCGCATCCGCGCTCCGGAGTTCCAAGCCGCCACTCGAAATCGCGCTTCTTGCCAACGAGGTGGAGTTCCTTGTACAGATCCGTGTTGTATGTTTCCTGGTAGATGGTAAGGCCGTCAACGCCCGCCTCCACCATGGAACGATAACCGGCGACATCCATAGGATAGACTTCAATGCTGATAGAGCTGAACAGCGGGCGGATCTTTCGTATGGCGGCGGCTATATAATCGTTCCCTATAACGCCTGGCGCCTCACCGGTCAGGACCAGGACATGCCGGAACTCATGCCGGTTGAGCTCCACCGCCTCCTGCTCGATCTCGTCTAAAGACAGCGTTTTGCGATTGACGGGATTATCGACATTGAAGCCGCAGTAAACGCAGCCGTTGGCGCAAACATTCGAGATATACAAGGGAACGTACATCTGGATGTTGTTTCCGAAACGCTGAAGCGTGTTCCGGTGGGAACGCTCCGCCATCGGCTCCAGGAAATTTTCCGCCGCGGGGGAAATAAGCGCCGCGAAATCCTCGATGCTTGGCCGTTCCGCCTGAAGCGCCCGCTCCACATCCTGGGCTGTCTTGCCCATGATCCGGTCCAGTACTTCCTTATGGTCATACTTTTTGAACTCGTCCAGAAAGGTCATTTTTCTTCCCTCAGGAAGCCGGTCAGCGGGCTGGAAGCCTCGGCAAACTTGCGCTGCTTTCCAAGTCCGGCAAGGAACGCCTCGCGCCCCGCTTCGACTCCCTTTTTGAAAGCGGCGGCCATCATTCCCGGATTGGAGGAAACGGCCAGCGCCGTGTTGACAAGCACCGCGTCCGCGCCCATCTCCATGGCCTCGGCAGCGTGCGAGGGCGCGCCCAGCCCGGCGTCTACAACCACCGGGACATGCGCCTGCTCGATGATGATGGCGATATTATCCTTGGTCTTCACACCCTTGTTGGTGCCAATGGGGGCGCCAAGCGGCATGACGGTGGCGCAACCCAATTCCTGCAGATGCTTGGCCAAAATAGGATCGGCATTGATATACGGAAGAACGGTGAAACCGTCTTTGACAAGGATCTGGGCCGCTTTATAGGTCTCAATGGGGTCCGGCAGGAGATAATACGGGTCCGGGGTAACTTCGAGCTTGATCCATGGCTCGCACCCCGCCGCGCGAGACAGCCGGGCAAGGCGCACCGCCTCCTCGGCGTCTCTGGCTCCGCTTGTATTGGGAAGCAGGAGGTACTTTTGGCGATCAATGTGCTTGAGCATATAATCCGCCGGATTGTCGATGTCAACACGGCGCAGAGCGACCGTCACTATATCGCTTCCCGACGCTTCCATTGCTTCAAGCATGGCCTGATTCGAAGAAAACTTCCCTGTGCCTACCATAAGCCTGGATTTGAACTTACGGCCCGCGATTACAAGTTCGTCCACCGTGATATCCTCCAAAGCATCTCCAATGTTTTCCCGGTCTGCCGACGGCAGGCACGGAATCGAAACGCTAATCGATAAACAAGCCTGATATCTTACCACGCCGTGAACAAATCGTCATTCAAAACGACGCTTTGCCATGGTCTCTTTCAAAACAGCCCGCGCCGGGCTTGCCGGCCTTAAAACAGATTGTCCTTCCTGCCCCTTACCCGTTGTAAAAAATCAATTTTAATCACATTTCGCGTGTACCCTTGCCCAGATTACAATCGCACAGAGTTTGCAGGCTACCAGACTCCGTTTTGCCGCCTTTTGCAATCGGTACAATGTGGTCGACACGCAACCTGATTTTTGCGTTTTTTCGACTTCTTCCGATATAACACAAGCATAGCCATCGCGCTTCGGCACATCGAATCGCTTTTGATTTGCCAATTTTTCACGTTCTGTAAACTTGCGATATGGCTCTAATTTTTCATCGAAAACTTTAACAAATCTCTCAACAGTTGAAATCAATTCCTTAATAAGCTCTGGATAGTTTGGTTTATCATTAAAATTTAACCCATATATACGTTTTTCTATCTTGCGCATATATTTAGCATCATCTCTCCAAATAAGCCCGCCGCCGCACTCTTTTTCTATATCAATTTCATCTTCTTTAAAACGCCCATACAACTCTTTATCATTTGGAATATAAACCTGGACTCTTATGTATCCACCCCTTTTAAGCAATTCAACAGATATATACGGGATCTTATAAAAGCCCTCCGAAATATCATTTATTTTGCCCCAATGAATACCGCCATCTCCAAGGCTCTGATAAAAACTGAACTCTACACCTTTTTCCCTCATCATTTTTTGAAATAACTCGAAAAATTCGATGCAATCTTCTTCTCTTGTCATAATATCCCCAGATCCCTCATTAGAGGTGGCATTGCCGATACTCACAGCGGATATCGCGGAGGGGCTTCTCCGCCGAGGCCGTCTCCGTTTGCCATCCCTGGCTCACTTCGACTGCAGGTTTCCTTCGCTCTCGCCGTCCCTGGCTCCACTTGGAAACCTATGCCCTCGTCGGAGAACCTCTCCTCGATTTTTGTCCGCCGCGATGAATGTCAGCCATATCTTTCGCCAAGAATGCTGTGAAAATGGGCTTCAAACCATTATGAATCAGCAGGTTACTCTAATGACCGTCATTAGAAATTAATGCCTGATGACGAATCCGGGTTTAAATAGCGCCTGGCAACGGCAGTCTCATCGGGAAGTATCGGGCGTCTCGTCTCCGCCGCCAAGGATGGCATAAAAGGTTATACGGGCGGAAAGACAGGCAAGCCGCGTCGATATGAGCGCCTGCTGCGCCGCGTACAGAGAGCGCTGTGCGTCCAAAACGCCCAGAAAACTGTCTATCCCCTTTTCGTACCGCAGGTTGGAGAGGCGATACGTATCCGCAACCGCCTCGGTAAATGATTTTTGCGCCGCAAACTGCTCCTCGATAGTGCCGCCGATCGCCAGCGCGTCCGCCACCTCCCGGAAAGCCGTCTGAACCGCTTTCTCGTATTGGGCCTTCAGGATCTCCCGCTCCGCCTTGACCACATCCAGCGCCGCCCACGCGCGGGCATCAAAGATCGGCAAGACAGCTTTAGGCGTGAATTCCCAAACCCCCTGGCCGCTCCCGAAAAGCCTTGAAAGATCCGCGCTTGCGGTTCCAAGCGACGCGGTTAATGAAATGCGCGGAAAAAGCGCGGCCCGCGCGGCGCCTATATTGGCGTTAGCCGCCCGAAGCAGATTTTCGGCCTGCATGATGTCGGGGCGGCGCAACAGCACTTCCGAGGGAAGTCCGGCAACGATATCCGCCGGAGGAACAATGCTGTCCAGGTCTTCCGGGAAAAGATCGTCCGGCACTCTTGTTCCAACCAGCAAATCCAGCGCATTGCGGTCCTGCGCCACTTTTCGGGTATAGAAAGCGGCATCCGCCCTGGCCGCATCGACTCTTGTTTGCGCCTGACGAAGATCAAGCTCCGGAGAAACTCCCACATCAAAACGCTTCTTTATAAGGTCATAAACTGCCTGCTGCGTTTCTATGGTGGACAAAGCCAGCTTTAGCGTCTCCTGGTCCGCGGCCAGCGAGAAGTAGGCATTGGCAATTCCCGACACCAAAAGAATCCGGGCGCTGCGACGCGCCTGTTCGGAAGCAAGGTACTGCTCAAGCGCGGCGTCTTTCAGGCTGCGTATCCGTCCGAAGAAATCGATCTCCCATGAGGTCAGCCCAAGGTTGACGCTGTATTCCTCGGGGCGAACTATCCTGTTGACTCCAGACAGATCGGCGGGCACCTGCCGCACTGACCCGCGCCCGGTCGCCTCGATCGTCGGCAGCAACTCGGCCCGCTGAACGCCGTACAGCGCCCGCGCCCTCTCCACATTTAAAACGGCGATCCGCAGATCGCGGTTGCCCTCCAGCGCCATGTCGATAACACGCTGCAGACGCGCATCTGGAAAAACTTCCTTCCACGGCATGTCAACCACGGAAGCGGCGTTGGCCGAAACCAGCGCATCGTTATACGAAGAACCCGTCGGCCATTCTTCCGGAATCGGCAGATCCGGCCTGGTGTATTTCGGAGCGAGCGTACAGCCGCCAAAGAAAAAAAGCCCCGCAAAAGCGATACACAGAACTGTATTCACCCTTTTCATATCAACCCTCCTCCGGAACCGTCGGCGAAACGGGAACTCGCGCGGGTCCCGCCGGAGACAACTTTTTTTCTTTCGAGAACCACTGTGAAACAACCACAAAGAACAACGGGATAAAGACCAAATCAATAAGAGTGGCCGAAACCATTCCTCCGGTTACAGCGGTTCCGATGGCGTTCATGGCGCCGGCGCCGGCGCCGCTGGCGATGGCCAACGGAAGGGTGCCGAAGAAAAACGCAAGCGACGTCATGATGACAGGGCGAAAACGGATTCTCACGGCGGTAAGCGTAGCCTCGACCAGCTCCATGTTATGGTGCTGCTGCTCTTTGATGAACTGGATAATCAAAATGGCGTTTTTCGTCGATAACCCCAATGTCGTCAGGAATCCGATCTGGAAATAAACATCGTTATGCATCCCGCGTAAAGTAGTCGCCATTACCGCTCCAAACACTCCAAGCGGCAGCATCAGCATGTTGACGAACGGAATAGTCCAGCTTTCATATAATGCCGCCACACAGAGGAAGATCACGAGGATAGAAAAGAAATAGAGAATGGATGACTGGGCCGTTGCTATCCGCTCCTGATATGAAAGCCCGGTCCAGTCAAAACCGATCTCCTGAGGAAGCCTGGACGCGATCTCTTCCATAGCCGCCATCGCCTCGCCGGAGCTCTTTCCGTCAGCCGCCTCACCCTGGATGTTTATAGACGGAAAGCCGTTATAGCGTTCAAGTCTCGGAGAACCGGAGGTCCAACGGCCGGTGGCAATGGCGGAAAACGGAACCATTTTCCCCGCTGTGTTGCGCACATACAGCTTGTCAACATCTTTGGGAAGCATCCGGTGCGTAGCGTCCGCCTGAACATAAACTCTTTTTACGCGCCCGCTCTGGATGAAATTGTTGACGTAGGCGCTGCCAAACGCGGCAGATATTGTGGCGTTGACAGACCTGACGGGAACCCCAAGAGCGCCGGCTTTTTCCCAATCCACATCGACCTGGTACTGGGGCACATCCTCCATACCGTTTGGCCGTACATTTTTGAGCCTTGGGTCTTGCCTGGCCATATGGATGAACATGTTGCGCGCGTCCATCAGCCCTTCATGCCCCAAACCACCGCGATCCAGAAGCTGGAAGTCGAGCCCCTTGGCCGTACCCAGTTCAACGACCGCCGGTGGCGGGAAAGCGAACACCATCGCGTCGCGAAACGTGGAAACGAACACCATGGCTCTGCCGGCCAGCGCATCGACCTTCTGCTCCTTCTTTTTCCGCTTATCCCATTCCTTGAGACGAACGAAAGCCATCCCCTGGTTCTGTCCCCGTCCGGCAAAGCTCACCCCGGATATGTTCATGACCGATTCGACCGCTTCCGGCTCGTTCGTCAAAAAATAATCCCGGACTCTCGACATGACTTCATCGGTCACCTCAAGCGTAGAGTTCGACGGAAGCATCGCCTGAACCAGCAGGATTCCCTGGTCTTCATCGGGAACGTAAGCGGTCGGCAGCCGCATATAAAAGAAGCCGATTACGCAAAGAAGCAAAAGATAGGCAATAAGGTAATGAGGTTTCCTTGTAAATGTGTGGTCGACCACACTCAGATACCGGCTTCGGAACGCGGAAAAAACACGATTGAACCAGCGAAAGAACGGTCGAAGGAAGAAAACTCCGCTTCCCTCCGTCTCATGCCCCTTTGGAACCGGCTTAAGCAGCGAGGCGCATAGAACCGGGGTGAGAATCAGCGCCACAAACACCGACAGGATCATGGACGAGATGATGGTTATGGAGAACTGGCGGTATATGACGCCGGTTGAGCCGCCAAAAAACGCCATCGGGCCGAACACCGCCGAAAGCACAAGCCCGACACCGATAAGAGCGCTGGTGATCTGGCTCATGGACTTGGCTGTGGCTTCCCTTGGAGAAAGCCCTTCCTCGCTCATGATTCTCTCGACGTTTTCCACAACCACGATGGCGTCGTCCACAAGAAGGCCGATAGCCAGCACCATGGCGAACATCGTCAGCATGTTGATTGACAAACCGAACAGCCAAAGAACGGCGAAGTTTCCCAGAAGAACTATCGGAACCGCAATGGTGGGAATGATGGTGACCCGGATGTTCCCCATGAAGAGGAATATGATCAAAAAGACCAAAAGGATAGCCTCGAACAGCGTCTTGACCACTTCCTTGATGGCCACTTTGACAAAAGGCGTCGTATCGTATGGATAGACGACCTTCATTCCCTTCGGGAAGTACCGGCTCATCTCCTCCATCTTCGCCCGTACGGCTTCGGCCGTGTCGAGCGCGTTGGCGCCCGCCGCCTGCCGGATCGCAAGACCGGCGGAAGGTCTGCCGTCGCTGAACCCCTGGATGTCGTAGGTTTCCGTACCCAGTTCCGTGCGCGCCACATCCTTGATCCGCACAACGGAACCGTCCGGGTTCGTGCGGATCGGTATGTCGGCAAACTCTTCCGGCGTCTTCAGCATGTTCTGGACGGTTATGGTCGCGTTCATGCGCTGCCCCCAGATCGCGGGGGCGCCGCCAAGCTGTCCGGCGGAGACTTCGGCGTTGTAGGTCTGGATCGCGCTGATCACATCGTCTGTGGAAATCCGGTAATCCGTCAGCTTGCCGGGATCAAACCAGATCCGCATGGCGTACTGGGTCCCGAAAGTCTCCACCTCGCCGACTCCGGGTATGCGCGACAGCACCTTTTCAAGATTGGACTGGGCGTAATCCCGCAGGTCGTTCCCGTCCATACTGCCGTCTTCCGAGACAAGGCCCACTATGATCAGCCAGTTACGGGTGGACTTGCTGACCTTGACGCCGGCGCGCTGAACCTGTTCCGGCAAGCTGGCCATGGCAAGCTGCAGTTTGTTCTGCACCTGCGCCCACGCCAGATCCGGGTTGGTGCCCGCGGCAAAGGTAAGCTCTATGCGGGAGGTGCCGGCCGAACTGCTCTGGGCGGAGAGATAAAGCAGTTTGTCGAAACCGGTCATCTTCTGCTCAATGATCTGCGTAATGCTGTCCTCTACGGTCTTGGCCGAAGCGCCCGGATAAAAGGCGTCGATCGCAATAGACGGAGGAGCGATGGTGGGATACTGCGATATAGGAAGATTATGGATGCCAAGGGCTCCCGTCACCATAACGATGATGGCAAGCACCCAGGCAAAAACCGGCCGGTCGAGGAAAAATCGGGATAACATCTATCTCGCCTCCATCAAAGCTCTGTTTCAACGCCCAGGTTTATGGCGCTCACGGAAGCGCCGGTCCTGATTTTCTGTATCCCTTCGACAATTACGTTGTCGCCGGCCGCAAGCCCTTTTGAAACAAGCCATCTACTGCCGATCGCGCGCTCTAAAGAAAGCGGTCTGGCCGCCACCTTGCTTTCGCCATCGACGATCAGAGCAAACGGGTTTCCCTTCGGATCACGCATGACGGACGGCTGCGGAACCAGGATAGCCTGCTGGTTCACCCCTTCCGGAATCACCGCGCGTACGAACATTCCGGGCAAAATAACGCCCTTCGGATTGGGAACAACTATGCGCAAAATCACGGAGCCGGTTGTGGAATCCACGGTAACATCTTGAAATTGCAGCGTTCCTTCCTTCGCATATTCCGCGCCGTTCTCCAGGAAAATTTTCACCGGTCTTTGGCTCGATCCCCGCTGCAGGCTGCCGGTCTGGATGCGCTCCCTCAACGCCAAAAGCTCGGATGTGGACTGCGGCACATCGATGTAAATGGGATCCATCTGCTGGATGGTTGACAACTCCATAGGTTGGTGTGCCGTCACCAACGCGCCATCCGTGACGTTGGATCGTCCGATGCGGCCGGATATGGGCGCTACTACCTTTGTGTACCCCAGGTTGATCCTTGCGGCTTCAACCGCCGCCTTGTGAAACTCGACATCCGATTCCGCCTGTTTCAAAGCCGCGGTCACGTCGTCGTAGTCCTGTTTGCTAACCGCCCTTGAATCCAGCAGCTCTTTGTACCGGTCGGCCCGCGACCGGACCGCCGGCAGATTGGCTTCGGCCCTGCCAAGCGCGGCCCTCGCGTTTTCCAGCGCCGCCTGGAAAGTAGCGGGGTCAATCTGGTAGAGCACCTGGCCCGCGGCCACATCGGACCCCTCCCGGAACAGGCGTTCCCGGATGATCCCGTTGACCTGCGGCCGGATTTCCGCGACACGAAACGCCGCCGCGCGTCCCGGAAGCTCCGTCGTCAGTTCGATTTGACGCGGCGCCACCGTCATAACAGTCACCTCTGGGATAGCCTGCTGCTGCGCCTTGTCTTTTTTGCCGCATCCGCCGACCACCATGCCGCCAAAGACAAGCGTAAAAACCATGATCCATGCCAGCGGTCCGCAAAACCTATCTTTTGGTTCCATTACCGAAACCCTCCGATTTGTTTCTATTATTTCCATTGTTAAACGAGCAGTCCCTTAAAGAAAATGTTCAGTATCGTATCCGGGTTATCCAGAACCGGATGTCCATCAGGATGGTTCATCCACAGGCGCAGGAACGCAAACGTCACCCCTTCAATGGCCACAGCCAGATAGTACGGTTCGGCGACATTATGAAACCGCCCGCGCCGTATCCCCTTTTCGAAGATCGCGGCCAGTTTCCGCAAATTCTCCTCGTGCCTGCGCCGCATTTCCTGATCGAGCCCGGCCAGGACATTGTGGCAGGAACCCTGGATTTCAGAAAAATAGATCCGGATCATGGCAATGTTAGCGCGAAAAGCGTCCCCTTTGAACTTGAGGTAGTTCCGAAGCTGTTCGACTTCGTCGTCCGACGAAGCGAACGCGCTTGCGATACCGCTATGGAATACATCCGTATGTTCCAGAACAAGCGCCCGGTACAAATCCTCTTTACTCCGGAAAAACTTGTATAGCGTCCCTATGGCAAACTCCGCTTTTTCCGCGATTTCCTGCATCGAAACATTGGCGTAACCCTTATTCGAAAACAGGTCGAGCGCCGCGGCGAGTATCTCTTGCCGCTGCGTCAGTTTCTCCCGTTCCCTCCTTGAGAGCTTCTGCTCTTCCGACATCCGGCTCTCCTTCTCAGCACAAACTAACTGCTTCACCCTAAATGAATACAGCGTCACATTATAGAACACCTCGTCACAAAACAAACAACCTATTTTACGAAACCGCCGGCAAGGTCGGCTTCTGTCGATTCTAAACCTGTTTTTCCGCCTGTTTCAGCCGATGCCAGAAACGTTTCCTGAAATGGCGCTGGACCTACCCCGCGCTCGCGGCGTTGAATACTTCCGGAGCGGTCGCGGGCTTTGACTTCCTTCATGCCTGTCATCCGGCGCCGGCTCTCTCTCTTGCGCGGCAGAGATCGCATGCTTTATCGCGCCGGAATATAACAGGACACGGTTCCGGGCGACGCCTGCCGGAGGCGCTTGATTGACGGCGGCAAACGAGGTATCGACAACATCCTCGCCGGCATTTCCTCACGCAACATCGGCAGCCTGGCATTCCATGTTTGTATGGGTTTTACTAAACGCGGGCGGATTGCCGGAGACAAAACCAGGTTCGGCCAGGAGTTTGATGTGGTATCCATGCAACGCAGACTACCGCGAAAATGATACGTTTAGCCCTCGCGCGGAGGGACCATTTTGCTTTAATACGGCACTAATATGAATCTAATAAGATTTTTTTAACGAATATTTCGAGAGGATACCAGAAATGCAACGCATGGCCGAGGAGCTAAAAGCAATAGGGAAAAAAGCCGCGGTTAGGCAGTCTATTGTCATCTTACTTATAGCAGCGTTCACCTGTATTTTCTTTTCTTTTGATTTACCTGTGTTTCTGAGTGCGCATCGGCAACTTATAGCATATATTACGTGCGCTTTGGCTGCAATCTCTTTAGCTATAACCTGGAAAGACGCAGAAAAAAATAGCCTTTTAAAAGAGATTGAAAAAATCTGCAAAACAACTTCTAACCCTGGAGCTACGATGGCGCGCCTGGAAGAAACATGGAGAGACGGTCTTGATTTAAAGCCAGGGCGCATCGACAAAGAATATATCATTTACCTGAATGGAACGATTCTTAAAATTATTCCGCTAAAAAATGTTGTTTGGGTTTACGACGAAATATCAGACGATAAATATGGGTATGTTTACCTATTTGTATGCTTTGACAACAACAAGTATCAGTCAATCAATTTTTTTAATCACGACGCCCCTGATATGATTCTAAATTATATTTCAGAAAACTGCCCTGATATTGCGACAGGTCACGAAACAGAAATAGAAAAGCTCTATGACAATAAAGATATGGATGGTGTAAGGAAATACGCCCGCGCCAAACGAAATCGAATATAGACGCCCAACACGCTAGCATCCCAAGATCAACCAAACCCATCGTAGCCGCGTTATCTGTCGGTGTGGGTGGCGCTTTCGGTGCCGGCGTGGCCACGTATTGATCTTTTGAAGCGTATGCGCAGCGGCATACGGAACAATTTCAGCCTTGCCGTCGCGCTTGTACAGGCCGAATACGATAGCCTTGCCGCCCGCTCCGCGTTCTCGTTTCCACTTCACCCGGTGTAGCCCAAAGCAGCTCTGGTACGCTTCGAGTTCGCCAGTGAACGGCGAGGTCTCGCATGCATACTCTCTTCTTCAAGCGCGAATCAATGAGCATCCACGGTCTTGCGGCTAAGTAGTGTCATTTCCGCGGTTTGCGCCGTAGCCAGGTCCAACGCGAAGCACTTCACTATTTGCCGGAATTTCGCCTCTGTTATGCGTGAACGGCGGATGTACTTGTTTTCCATTGATATGCCTCAGTTTAAAGCGTACCACTACCTCCCGGTCTGAACATGTCCCAAGGTTATAAAAACAGACAGCGATCAGCCGTATCCGTCAACATTAGAAAAGAACACGGAAAAAACAATGACACCTTTAGGCTCATTTTTCAAAGATACCCTAAACTAACTATTTGGCATAACCATTGAATATTAATCTGTTTATTGTATCTGCGTTGCACTTTATCTGACGACAAACAATGCCAAAAATTTATATACTATGTATAACCCGGAATAAATATGGACTTGGCAACATATTTAATGTTTTAATAAAGAAGAAAATACCGTCACAATATAAAATATAATCACTGCCTAACTAAAGAAACTCCGGAGGGTCCGATGAAGGTTGTGGCCGTTCTTGGAAGTCCCCGCACAACCGGAAACAGTTCCGCTATCGCCCGGCGATTCATGAAGGCAGCGGCAAAGCAGGGCGCCCAGACACGCACTTTCGAGTTGAACCAGCTTACTTGCCGTGGATGTCAAGGGTGTTATGCCTGCAAGAAAGAATTCGACAAATGCGTCTTGACGGACGATCTGGCCGAGGCGCTTTCCGCGGTAAAGGACGCCGACATCGTGGTCATGGCCTCCCCAATCTATTTTGGGGACATTACCGCCCAGCTCAAAACATTTATCGACCGATCCTTCTCATACCTGAAACCGGATTACTTCACAAACCCGCAGCCAAGCAGGCTGTCTAAAAAAAAACTTGTATTCGTGCTTTCTCAGGGGCTCCCGGACGAAAAATCGTTCAGCGATGTCTATCCGCGCTACAGCGGTTTCCTCGAATGGATGGGGTTCTATGACAGCCGCCTGATCCGCGCCTGCGGCGTCGGCCCCAAAATCGACAACGCAATGCTTAAGCATATTCTGAAAGAAGCTGAAAAAATGGCGGGAGAGCTTCTGGCGTGAAACCGGACGCAAAACCGCATCCAGAAAAAATCAGTTCGCTGTTTGGAGGCAGAAAAGTTTTTATTTGACATATATTATCGCTTTAGTAATGTTACTTCATTAGTCTCATTTAACGGAGAGTAATATGCCGGGGATTCTGAAACACACCGATTACGCCTCGCGCATCGTTCTCCACATCGCCGGACTTGGAGTCGGCGCGCAGGTTCCCATTTCAGAAATCGCCACACAGAGGCTGATGCCCGCCCCTTTCCTGCGGCGCGTGGTCGCCCGCCTTGCCGCGGCAGGGATTCTAAGGACCGCCCGTGGCAGCAAGGGAGGCGTCTCGCTGGCGAGACCCGCCTCCGAGATCTCCCTTATGGAAGTGGTCCGGGCCATGGAAGGCAATATTGTCCTTAACCGGTGCGTGACCGAACCAAACGATTGTCCATTTTCCGACGAATGCCCTGTGCGCCGCACCTGGCTCGACATCACCCTCAACCTCGAAAAATCTCTCGAAAACGTCACCTTCGACATATTGTTAAATCCCACCGCAAAAACCACACGTAAACGAAAGGAGATCTGAATGGACGCGGTCTTTCTCTCACGACTACAGTTCGCGATAGCAACCTATTTCCATTTCATCTTCGTTCCATTGACTATCGGTCTGTCCCTGATGATCGCAATCTTTCAGACAACTTGGTACCGGACCGACGACGCCGACTACCTCCGGCTGACAAAATTCTTCGGGAAGCTCTTCCTGATCAATTTTGCCATCGGCATCGTCACCGGAATCACGCTTGAGTTCCAGTTCGGAACCAACTGGTCCAGGTATTCCATGTTCGTGGGAGATATCTTCGGGTCGCTTTTGGCCATCGAAGCTTCCGTGGCATTCTTCCTTGAATCGACATTTATTGCCGTATGGTTCTTCGGCTGGAACCGGTTGCCGAAAAAGCTGCACCTGGTTTCGATCTGGCTGGTCGCGATCGGGTCGCTTATCTCGGCCTACTGGATCCTCGTAGCAAACTCCTGGATGCAGAACCCGGTCGGCTACGTGATCCGGGACGGGCGCGCGGAGCTGACCGATTTCTTCGCGGTTATTTTCCAGCCATACGCCCTTCTCAAGATCGCGCACACGGTCGGAGCCACCTATCTCACAGCCGGCTTCTTCGTCCTTGGAATCTCCGCCTGGCACCTGCTGCGAGGCAGCCACGCCCAGGTCTTCCGCAAGGCGTTCGCGTTTGCGTCCGTATGGACCCTGGTCTTCTCCGTATTCCTGGTGGCGCAAGGACACATGAACGCGGGAAGCCTCGCCGACAAGCAGCCAATCAAGCTGGCCGCTATGGAAGCGCACTGGGAAACGCAGGCAGGCGCCCCAATGCACCTGCTCCAGTGGCCGGATGTTGATAACGAAAAGAACGCGATAGAGGCGTTTACCATACCGAAGCTTTTGTCGTTTCTGGCATGGCACGACGGAAACGCCGAAGTCCAGGGCTTGAAAAGCGTGCCTCTCGCCGACCGGCCGCCGGTCCTGCCTACTTTCCTCTCCTTCCGGGCGATGGTGGGGCTTGCTTTCCTGTTCATCTTGCTGTCGGCATGGGCATTCATCAACAGGAACAACCCTGGACAAAACCCGTTGATGCTCAAAATCCTGCCCTGGGCCATTCCGCTGCCTTATATAGCAAATGAGCTGGGCTGGACGGTTGCCGAGGTCGGGCGGCAACCGTGGATTGTCTATAACCTGATGCGAACTTCAGACGCAGCCTCTCCGATCTCCTCGGGGCAGGTCGCCATATCGTCTGTCGCATTCATCCTCGTGTACACGCTGCTTGGGGCCGCAAATATCTACCTTCTGGCGAAATATGCCCGGAAGGGGCCCGAAGACGTACACGAAATCGGCTACTGAGACCGAAGGAGGCTTAAGGGATGCTGGAAATCATCTGGTTCGTTCTCTGGGGTGTCCTTTGGACCGTATACTTTCTAACGGACGGCTACGACCTCGGCCTTGGGCTGCTTATGCCCTTTCTCTCCAAGGAGGACTGGGAGCGCAGAGCGATCTTTAACGCCCAGGGACCCTTCTGGGATGCCAATGAGGTGTGGCTGATTACCGCGGGCGGCGTGACGTTTGCCGCTTTCCCCAAAACCTACGCGGTCATGTTCTCTTCGTTGTACACGCCTCTTCTTATGCTGCTGTTCGCGCTGATCTTCCGGGGGATCTCCTTTGAAATGCGCTCCAAGGAGCCTTTCTCGTGGTGGCGCAAAATATGGGACGCCTCCATGACCGGCGGCTCATTCGTCGCGGCGCTTTTGCTGGGCGTCGCGTTTGCCAACATTTTCAAAGGGCTGCCGCTGGATCAAGACGGTATCCTGCACGGCAACCTGCTTACCCTGCTTAACCCGTACGGGCTGCTCGGCGGCGTGCTGTTCGTATTGATGTTCGCCATACACGGAGCTATATGGCTCACCATCATGGCCAAGGGCTCATTGAGAGAAAACGGATATCGTATCGCCGTGCTGCTGTGGCCGGTTTTGCTCGCCGTAGCGGTTGTGTTCCTCATCGTGACCGCGTTTGCGACCGACCTCTACGCCAATATCGGACGCTGGCCGTTTTTGGCGGTCTTCCCGCTGCTGGCGGTAGTCGGGCTGCTCTGTGTCCGCCTCTTCCTCGCCAGGCGCGACTGGTGGAAAGCTTTTGCCTCCTCCGCCGCGTTCATCGGCGGCGCGGCTGGCTTTGGCATCGCGGGCATATACCCTCGCCTGTTGCCGTCAAGCCTGGACCCTGCCGCTTCTCTGACCGCCTTCAACAGCGCATCGAGCACATTGACGCTATCCATCATGCTTGGGGTAGTCCTGGTCTTTATCCCGATCGTCCTGGCGTATCAGGTGTGGGTACACAAAAAGTTCACATCCGAGATCGACGTGGAAGCTCTCGCGAAAACGGGGAAATAAAATACGGGACGCCGCTCCTGGGCGTCCCGCCAGCAAAATTTGTTGCGGCATGATAAAGGGCGCTCCGGCAAAACTTATGGAAAAACCGGGGCGCCCTCTCTATTTCATCTCTCCATATTTTTTTCTCTTATCCGGGCGGTTTCTTTCGTTCGAGACACTCTCCTCTGAGCGCGCTTGCTTGCCGTCCATGGTTTCGCCAAGCTGGGCACTGCATATGCCAGAGCCGCGCTACATAGGGCAAATCGCATGGAGGCTTCTCCTTTGGGTACGCTCGCTCGTCATCCTTGACTCGCATCGCTGCCCTGTTTCTTGTTTCGCCATCCATGGTTTCGCTGCGAAACAGAAGGCATCTCCCGTCGGAGAGATACCGTCTTACGCTGCCAACTCTGTTGAAGCGTAATTGTGTTGATATGGGAGCTGATTTTTGAGCACGCCGAAGCAAAGATGAACGAGTTTTCGCATGGCAGCGCCAATGATAGACATGTTGCATTTACCACGCTCAGCCATGCGTTGAGCCATGTTGCGGATGTGAGGGTTGTGCGTTTTGGCAGAAATAGCCGCCATGTAGCTTTGCGCGCACTTTGGCCGGACCGTTCCTGGACAGGCGCGAACGTCCCCTTACCGAAGAACCCGATTGTCGCTGTATCGGTACCAACCCCAAGTAGGCAATGGATTGTTCGCAAAGCGAAACTGGAATAAACTTAGAAAAACTCTTACCCAGCCACTCTGGAGGAAGCTCGATGAAAATCGACAGGCCGCGTGAATACGTGATCCAGAACCTCAAGTACGCTTTCAATCCCTCCTCGATTGCTATCGTCGGAGTATCTAACAATCCGGCCAAGTTTGGATTCCAAGTGGTCCACGGCCTGAGAAGATACCGGTACGCCGGAAAAATTTTCGCGGTAAACGAACACGAAGATAACGTCCAGGGGCTCAAGGCGTACCGCAAGCTCACGGATATACCAGAGCCGGTCGATATGGTTTTCATCGCGGTCCGGGCTGAAAAAGTAGCTCCAATAATTCAGGAAGCCATTGAAAAGAAAGTTCGGATCGTCGCGATCGCCACCAGCGATTTCACGGAAACCGGACGCGACAACCTGCAGGACGAGATCACCAATTTGTGCCGCAGCAACAAGCTGCCCATGCTTGGTCCCAACCTTCTCGGCATCGGCAATCCGCATTTCGGGTTCAACTGCGGGTTTGCTCCCGTACTCCCGAAAAAAGGCGGCGTGGCGCTTATATCCCAGTCGGGATCGGCCATGCTCGGAGCGATGGGAGCCTCACAGCTTCGGCACTACGGATTAAGCTTCTTCGCGGGACTTGGCAATAAGGCCGACGTCGACTTTTCCGAAATGATGCTGTACGCGATGGGAGAACCCTACACCCGGTGCATAGCCATGTACATCGAAGGGCTTGACTCGCCGGACGCCTTCATAGACGCATGCAGGGAAATCGTCTTAAAAAAACCTGTCGTCCTTCTCAAGGCAGGCTCCTCCGCGCAGGGCGCCAAAGCGGCGTTTCGCCACTCAGGCGCAAAAAACATCGGGGTAAACAACGCGGAGTTCGAAAAGATCTTCGAAATGGCGGGCGCAATCCGGGTTGATACCTGGCAAGAGTTGCTCGACGCGTCCCTGGCGCTGTCGATGCAGCCGCCTCTCAAAAACGATAATGTGGCGCTTGTTACAAACGGCGGCGGCTCGGGTGTCCTCTCCGCCGATCACTTCGAGAGGTGCGGCCTTCCGATGAAGGATCTTGCGGAGATCTCTCCCGACCTGGCCGACAAAATGTCTCCGCACATGCCGTCGTACTGGTCCGGCTTGAACCCGCTCGACCTTTCCGGTACTGCGGCGCCATGGCAATACGAGATCGCTTTCCAGAATTGCTTTGAGGACGACAACGTTTCCTGCGTGATGGGATCGGTATGCACCACGGCGGTCACCAACTACTCCGCCATCACAAGCGTCGCCATCACTGTCCATGAACGGTACAGACACCTGGGCAAACCATTTGTCATGGAAATGCACGGCGGAAACACATGTAATGAAGCCATCGTCGAACTGCGTAAGCACGGAATTCCAGCCTACCCGACGCCAGAGCAGGCCGTAAACGCCGTCGTCGCGCTGCGCAAGTATGCCCGCATACGGGAGAAGAGAACCTAAAGGAGCCGATAAAAAACGCCGGCTCCGGTATTTACAGGACACGCCGAACATGACGGCTCCGAAGAGATCTTCGGGGCCGTCATGTTTTTATCCAGGATCCGCCATCAGGCATTAATTTCCAATTGCGGCTATTAAGAGCAATCTGTTGATTCATTATGGTTTCAAGCCTGTTTCCACAAAATTCTTTGAGGAAGATCCGGGTAACATCAACCACAGAAGACAAAAATCGCGGAAGGGGTTCTCCAACGAGGGCACAGGTTTCCGGGCAAAGGAGAGAATAGCTCCTGTCGCGGGTTATTTACCCTGCCGCAATACCTGCCTGCCTTTGGCCGTAAGCCTATACCGTTGTGTCGGGCTATGCGGAGTCCATGCACCCAGTTTTTCATAGGCCGCGACCGCGCCGCGCACTTTCTGAATGTCACGCGGCGGACCTACGACCTGTTTGCCGTCTATAATGGCTGTGACCTGCTCCAGGCTTAGAGTATTATTCTCAATGGCAAGTGACGCATGGATGGTCCGGATGCGGTTTTCGCGTCTAAGCCGCGGGGAAAGAACTTCCGCTGAAAAACTGCCGGAAACAGGAAAAACAGCAAGCCGCTCGCTGATCGTCGCCGCCAATTTAAGAACCGTGCCGCTTATGGTATATCGCGGACTATTCACATTATTTCCGCTTCAGTCTTCAAAAGTACAATCTGACTATTTTATCGGCACGCAGGTGCAGATCTTGTTGCATCTGCAGTAACTGCCGCCGCCCACGCCGCGCGAAGGCGCGGAACTGCGCACCGCCACCGTATTGCAAGTGCACGTTACTACCGTATTACATGTGCATATGGTGCCGCCGACAGGCGCGCGCCCTTGGACACAGTTGCAGGTACAGACCGCTCCCGCGGGCAGCGGGTCGCCACAGCGCCCGATATATATGGATTTTTCGCTCGTTATCGCCTGCCGCGCCGAAACATCTTTTGGCATGCTGTCGGGGTCGTAAAGGACCGCCTTTATAGCACAAGGCGCTTCTTTGCCGGTCATTTCCCATACATAAACAGCGCCGGCGGTCGTTCCCACCGCCAGGAACCGGCTGTCTCCGCTGAAGGCAACGACAAAGACACTCCCTGAGTGACCCTGAAGAAGCAACGCAGGCTCGGGAAAAGGCGCGGACAAAAGCAAAACGCCGTTGCCTCCTGTTCTTGTGGCCAGCCATTTTCCGTCAGGGCTGAAAACTAAAGGCGCGTTGCGCTGTTTTCCTATGTCCAACATTTTCTCTTCGCCGCCGGAAGGCATGCGGCTCAATTTCAAAATACCCTCATCCGTAGCGCCCAAAAGCGTTCCGTCCGCGCTGAAAGCCAGTCTTTCCGCGGGGAAATTCCAACGGGTCAGCAGGTCCCCGGAAGGAACCGACCAAAACAAAACCTCCCTGGTTGAAGAAACAGTGCCGGCCAGCATGGCGCCGTCCGGTGAAAAAGCGATCCGCGAGTTTTTTTGTTCCTGCTCCATGGAAGCAAGCACACTGCCAGAAGGAAGCGAGCGAAACGTAATCCCTTTTTGCGTTAAAACCGCCATCGTTTTGCCGTCCGGGCTAATCGCGATATCGGTGAGGTTTTTCAGGCCGTCGCCCGTTATTTCCTGGCTGATCTTGGCAAACGGCGCGCGACGAAACTTCAACACGCCGTCAAAATGGCCAGTAACCAATGTTTTGCCGTCCGCGCCAAGCGCGGCAGACACAAGCTTTGGCCCGTCGGCGCCACCTAAGGTTTTTTGCAGCTTGCCATCCGGAATGGACCAGAGCTTAACCTTGTCGTCGCTTCCGGCGGTAAACAGCGTCTTGACGTCAGGACTAAAAGCCAGGGAGTGGACAGTTTTTCCATGCGCGGCAAGCCCGTGGATTTTTGGCGCGTCTATACGCGGCAAATCAGGAGGATAGCCCGGTATTTTCGGCTTGGCGGCGGGCGAAGAAGAGGATGTGTTGTTTTTGGGCTGCGCCGCGGACCCGGAAGCGCACCCGTTTAAAAGCGAGGCCATCGCACCCATCCCGATAGCCGATGTCAGCAGGAAACCTCTTCGCCCCATGCGGCAGGTTTCATCAATACCGGTTAGCGAATGCAGTTCGGGTTCTTCCCGGCTGCCGTCGGCATAAACCTTTTCCAGTTGAAACCGGGGCTTTTGAGTTTCATCACTCATGCGCAACCTCCTGTTGAGGTTTCTCGTTAAAATCCGCGTTTCTTTGCCATACCAACCCGCCGCTTCCGCGAATTTTATCCAGTATAAGGTATTTGGTTAACTCTTGAGTTATGACGCACCGGCCGGTGGGCGCGAATTCGTTGGCGCGTCCGGCTACGCTTGCCTTTATCGCGCAGTCGCCCGCGCAGTGCCAGCGGCAAAAACAGCCTTGGCAATAAGGGATGCTGTCGGCCGTGCGGCTGAAATGCGCATCCAGCTTGTCCCGATCCACCAAAAACTCGCCGCCGCCCCGGTAGCCGCCCACAATATAGCGCGCGCTCAGCGGATGCTCCTTGCCGTAAGATTCAAAACAGGTGACGACATCGCCGTCAGCCGTAACCACCAGCGCCCGGCACGCGGCCAGACAAAAGCGCAGCACTGTCACATCCGGCCTTGCGCCGGAGTAGAAAAAATCGATGCCATGCCGCGTTGCCACGCGGTGCGCGGTTATGAACTGCTCGACAAACATGCCGGAATCATCCACGGCATGCTCTTCTTTCGCGCGTCCTTCAAGAAACACCGGCTCCGCCTGGATTTTAATCGGCCGAAAATGATCACAGATATAGGCCACGCTCTCTGCCAGCCGGGCAATATGATCCCGCGTCACCGTCATCCTGATCCCGTAGGAAACATCGGATTGGTCAAGCGCGGCCAAGGTTTCCGCCACACGGTCAAACGAGGCTTTGTTTCCCGCCGCCGGACGCTGGCTGTTCTGCACATCGGGTAAACCGTCAAAAGAAAGGCTTACGTCCGTAAACCGGGACAGTATGTATTCTCGCACCCCGGAGGACCAATATCCGTTGAAAGCGCCGGACACATGCAGCGCAAGGCCGTTTTCAGCGGCTTTTTCGCAAGCGTAGTCTGTAATTCTCGTCAAGATCTCCCAGTTCATGGTCGGCTCGCCCCCGCCATGAAACCCAAGCGTCATTTCGTTTGCGCCACGAGCGACGACATCGCCCATAACCCGGTCCACAGCCGCTTTCGCCACTTCCCAGGACATCATTTTCGGCATGAAATCGCCGGATGACGCATAGCAATAGGAGCAGCGCAGGTTGCACTGGTTGGTCAGGAACAACACAACCGTGTCATAAACAACGCCCTGTTCGGCGTACTCATCCGCCAGAATGGGCTCTGGCGAGAAAAACCCAAGCTGATGCAGAAATTCCAGATCGGAGCCGTTTGGCTTTTCAGGATTCTGTGCCCGGCACTGATCAGTTATGGCATTGACCAGCGCGGGATTGGCGATAAAAGCGATGCCCTTGAGCGGCGCGTACACCAGAAATTTCCCTTCCTCCAACGGTATGGAGAAAACCTGCTCCAGAAGGGCGCCGCCATGAGGAGTAGCGGCAGTCGGGCCGGACATCGGATTACCTCGCGGACCTGGTAATTTACCTACGAATGATAACAGAACCTTAAACGCTAAAAATCGGTATGCGGAAGGCACGGAAATACCACGGTGTTGGGTTCGTCAAGCCGAGCGCGGCGAAGATGCGCCAAGGGCTGACCACGGACGAGCGCTCGCGGATGAAGGAGCTTGAGAGCGAGAACCGCGAACTTTGACGCACGAACGAGATATTGAAGAGTGCCGCGGTTTTCTTCGTGCGGAGTTCGACCGCCGCGCCGAAAGATGATCGCCTATATTAATGATGGAATCTCCGGCATAACGGTCGCGTTAACCCACCATTACATACATGACGCTTGTACCCAGCGGGCAAGGACATCTCATTGTTATCCCGCCCATTTTGACGGATGGCGCAAAAAACGCTTTACGCTTTTCACAGAGAAAAGCAGCCGTATAAGCTGGGCCTTTCCTTCTTCGATGTAACACTGTTGTTTCTTTGCTCCGAAGTCATCTTTTGTTCATGATGATTACGCAACCCATTAATTACATTAAGCTATTAATCTAATCCATAGCCGGGGTTGACAACTGTTCGGCCCTGCAGTTAAGTTGACCCATGATTCTCATTCGCAACCATCCACGATGGTTCATAGCCATCCTGTGTATAGCTACTCTCTCTCTGTCGGCTTGC
>WRHP01000023.1 GCA_009783195.1 Syntrophorhabdaceae bacterium
AACAGGGAGGTAACGTCGGTGGTCGCTGTGGAGCCCCCAAGAAACATATAAAGAACCGGACGCGACTTCGCGATATCGGAAAACGGCTCACTGCCCCTGAGGCGAAAAGCTTTCACCGGGCGAGCGGCTATTGTTCCGGTCATAAAATATTTTTTTCGGCGTTCGTCGTTGGGCGTCAGTTCGCCGGAAAAACTGACCGTGCCCAGTTCCATCCCCGTAAGCAAATCTCCCCATTCATAAAGCTCGGGCTTGAATTCGATTCCAAATAGTTTTGTCAGCCATTGGCAAAACAGAACGGAATAACCATTTAATTCGCCGCTTTGAATATCACTAAACATTTCAGTGGAAGGAAGCATGCCAAAAACAAAAAAACTGCCTTTTTCTTTAAACTTCTCAATCGCCCGGATTTCGTCGTCCGTCACACCTGGAATATCGCGGTACGATATATATTGCGCCGTTTTTTTATCCGGCTTTTTTTCTGAAAAAATATTGCAACTTGCAAACATTACAAATAACAACACAAATGCAAGCGCCGCGAACATCGTGCGTTTATACATAACTGCTCACCTCAACGAAAAAGCTTTATAATCGTTAAGCGTCCAGTATAAGCGTAACGTTTATCAGCACTCAACACCGGTAGTATTTTATGCATCCGGTTGCTATATAATTCTACCTTTTTTACAAAGCGGATGCTCGTTTAAAAACTGAATCTTTAAGTTTTTATAACTTAAAGCGGTTTAGGAAAACAAGCGGGAAAGCCTCGCAAGCATAATACAGTTTGCGAGAAAGCGACGGCCAACCCTATGACCGTCGAACAATTTGTCATTTCAACAGTCAGCCGATGAACAATTTCGACGGTATGCGCTCGCGGCAACTACACAACACCGCGACAATGCGCATCCACAAGATTGGAATCGAGAACCTTCAAGCAAAAATCAAAGATAACGGCGCTTGATGAAGAAAACCAGCTTATTGCCGGCGATTTTTATCACATTGTCTCAAACGGTTTGACGATCTCCCGCATGATTTTCGCCGTGGCGGTATCGGCAAAGTGCTGGACGAATGCTTGACCGCTGTCTGAAGCTTCGGCGACTTTCGGATCTATCGGAACCGCGCCCAGGAAGGGAACTTTCATATCCTGCGCAATCTTTTTGCCGCCGCCGGACCGCAGGATCGGCGTGACCGTGCCGCAGCCGGGACACGCAAACCCGCTCATGTTCTCAACCACCCCCAGCACAGGCAACTCGACTATGTTGCAAAAGGAGATAGACTTGCGCACATCAACCGACGCCACCCTCTGCGGCGTGGTAACAATCACCGCTCCGTCCAGGTTTTTACTGCCGATGATCTGGACGACCGAAAGCGGCTCATCCCCGGTTCCCGGCGGCGAGTCTATAATCAGAAAATCCAGATCACCCCATTCAACATCGCGCAAAAACTGCGTGATGGCCGTATTCTTCATCGGCCCGCGCCAGATAACAGCTTCGTCCTGATTCCGCAGGAAAAAACCGACCGACATAACCTTCATGTCGCCCATCTGAATCGGAAGGATCGATCCGTCTTCGGTCGGCAGCGGGGATTGCTCCTCGAGCCCCAGCATGGTTGGAATACTCGGACCGTGAATATCGACATCCATAAGCCCCACGCGCTTGCCGGCCAGCATAAGCGATGTCGCGATGTTTACGGCGACGGTGCTCTTTCCGACACCGCCCTTGCCGGACATAACCACGATCTTGTGCTTGATGCGGCAAAGCCGGGACTGCAAACGCAGACGCGCCTGGCGCTCCTGTTCGCTTTCGTTTTCATGATGCCCGGACCCGCCGCAGGAGTTCTTTTTATCGCATGTATCACATTTGCTGCCGGAAGCCATCCGCACACTTCTCCTTCCCAAACGCCTTAAAAGTAAACCGCCCCCCTCTTTTTGAAGGGCGTTA
This sequence comes from Syntrophorhabdaceae bacterium, assembly GCA_009783195.1. Lineage (GTDB taxonomy): Bacteria > Desulfobacterota > Deferrimicrobia > Deferrimicrobiales > Deferrimicrobiaceae > UBA2219. The sequence continues at coordinate 1,935 of WRHP01000023.1, forward strand.
AAGCGCCGGAATAATTAATTGTTCATCCCACATGAACCGCTGTTCGGGCATCCGCCGCAGCCACCGCTTGGCAGCCCGATCTTGGCCCAAGGATCTTCCCCCGGTTTCACGGGCTCCCAATCGCCGCCAGGACCGCTATGGTCCCCACGGGCGATGAACCCGCTGCCGCCGCTGATCAGGCGATGAGGCTTTTTCCCGCATTTGGGGCACTTGCCGACCGGTTTGTCGTTGATGGACTGTGATTTCTCGAAATAATGACCGCAAGAATCGCACTTGTATTCATACGTAATCATGTTTCCCTCCCGCCGCTTCTTGTAAACCCATTAAAAACAGGCGTTAACCTGGCCAAAGGAATTGATCTTATTCCATTATGAGCCAACCGGCAAGAGACGAGACGCCTTGCGGTATGGATAAGAAACAAGCCGGACGTTTACGGCCCGGCTTGATGTTTCCGAGCCCACGCGGATAATTCCTGCCTTCCCTGATTGAGCCGACCTTGATGAGTAATCAGAAGAAGCCTTTGCGGGGTCGTCGCCTGGTCCGCGGCTACGGAGATTTTTTGCCGCCCGACCGTCCTTTGCTTTTGCCGCCCTTGCCGCCGCAGGTCGCTTTCGGCGTCTCCTTGGCGCTGGAATCCGCGGACGAGGAAAACCGGCCGGGGCCGTTGTCTCCGCCTTTCCATATAAACCCGCTGCCGCCGCTTATCAGGCGATGAGGTTTTTTCCCGCATTTGGGGCATTTGCCGACCGGTTCGTCGTTGATGGACTGGTCGCATTCGAATCGATGTCCGCAGGAACCGCATTCGTACTCGTACGTAAGCATACTTTCCTTCCCTCAAAAAAAATTTGTGTCCTTGAGAAACCCGGCCACGCATTCACCTCACGGCTTCCGTTTTCCATGTCAGGGCATAAGGAAACAGGAATCCGCGGAAACCGGCAGAAAAACCGGAAGATTATACTTCCCCGGCGGGGCAAGCGGCAAACACGTTTATTGGTTTCCTGATGCGATGCGTCGGCTTGAACCGGCTGCACGAGGAGCTGGTTTTCGGCGGTTCACGTCCGGAAAGCCTTCACCAAAACTCCCTGATGAAATAACGCGGCCAAAATAAAATGCCGCTTCGGAATTACTTGTCAGCCCGGATTACCGCAAAACAGCCTTCGCCGTGCCCATCACGAACCGGATGCGGCCCTTTCATCTCTTCGGGATTGCCGAAGATCGTCTGGCAAACGGAGAACGACCAAAAGCCCGTCTCTTCAAGATACCCCCGGACCTCTTCCGCCGTGAAGAAAACCGCGTCGGCGTAATACGCCGTCTCCTTCTTTCTCTCTTCGTACTTTTTCCCGATCGGGCTTGCGAGGTCAATAAACGCCACCACAAGTGTCCCCGAAGCTTTAAGCACCCGAAAAGCTTCCTGAAACGCCTTCCGGACATCGTCGAAAAAGCAGATTGCCGTAACCATCAGCGCGTAATCGAGGCTTGCGTCCGGAAAAGGCAGTTTCTCCGCCTTTCCGTCGACCACTTTAACTCCCCTCTCCAGCGCAAACTTTCGCATCGACTCCGACGGCTCTACGCCAAGAGGCACGCCAAGCGCCGACGCGAACCTGCCGGTCCCAACGCCAATCTCCACGCCTGCCCCGCCTGTGGGTAGCAACTTCTTGACCGCCGCAAGTTCCGATTCATAAGCAAACCGGTTCTTCGAAAACCATTCGTCGTAATCGGCGGCATGCTTATCGTATGGAGATGTTTTCACCTTGGAATCCCCTTCCCTCTATCGCGCGCTTTTTTCGCCTGGCCAGGGGCAGGCGTTCGAAACCGTGATCGTCATGACGGCCGCCCCCCGCGCGGCAGCTTCCCGGAACGCGTCCCGCAGCGCCCCGAACAGTTTTTCGTCGTCTCCCCACATAACCGTACTCATTTCTCCCGTCTTGTATTCGACCCCTTGCTTTTCAAACTCTCCCGCCGCCGCGTTAATCGCCGGGGAAAGTTCCGCCACGCCCAGCGGATAAAGACTTACCTGCGCCATTATCATGGACATGCCAAACCTCCTTCGCGCGCCGGCTTTGGATTACACAATTGTATCCTTATCCAATGCGCTGTAAAACAGGCCTTTCCGCTGACGTAGAAATTTTCCCGGCACACAAAATAAGATGAATTTTTTATGTCATTCACCTTATCAGAGACCAGATTGACGGAATACCATTTCCTTAAAGCTCGCCGCCGCGAACTTGTGGGCGGCGTCTCCCGCTCCTAAACACTCAGCTTCCGCAGCGGTAATAACTAATATAGTTTAAAACCTAAAAAAATCAGCGCTATGCCAAGAACAATATAAAAAATCCGGGCGCCATTGCGCCCAAAAAATTTCACAAAAAGAGCCGCCTTGTAGTGATTCATAAACCAGTTGTAATTCATTGCCGCGCAAAATATGGTTAAAACTCCTCCTGCTATAATCCACGAGCCTTTTGAACCAACCATTTTGTAATCCTTTCTTTTCCCTGACTTCTTAAGACACTCCGCCTGAATATAACCGGATGCCCATAGATGTCAACAACGGGACGCCTTGTTACGATGCCGGTCGGAAACAACGCAGGCTGCGGCCACTGTGGGAATTTCCCGCGCCCGCTGATAAAGTAAACATCTAAGCCATCCACCTTACCCGAGGCCAAATTGACAGAATACCGTTTCCTGAAAGCTTGCCGCCGCGAACCTGTGGACCGTACCCCTGTCTGGATCATGCGGCAAGCGGGACGCTACCTCCCCGAATACCGGAAACTTCGAGAGGCGCACGACTTTCTGACTCTTTGCAAAACACCCGACCTGGCCGCCGAAGTCACGATCCAGCCTGTCGAACGGCTCTTCGTTGACGCCGCTATCCTGTTCTCCGATATCCTCATCCCGGTCGAAGCGATGGGAGTTCCTCTTGAATTTCACGAGCAGAAAGGGCCGCTGCTGGGAAAACAGATCCGTGGCCGGCAAGATGTGGATTCCCTGAAAGTGCCCGATCCCGAAGAAAGCACACCCTTCGTCATGGAAGCTATCCGCATACTGCGCCGGGCGTTTGAAGGGAAAGTGCCGCTCATCGGCTTCTCTGGAGCCCCGTTTACGCTTGCCTCATATATCGTGGAGGGCGGCACATCGAAAAACTTCATCCAACTGAAGACGTTGATGTACAAGGCGCCGCAGGTCTTCCATGCCTTGATGGATAAAATCACGCGGACCGTCATCTCTTACCTGAACGCGCAGATCGCGGCAGGGGCGCAGGCGGTGCAGATTTTCGACACATGGGCGGGGATCTTGACGCGAAGCGATTACGAGGAGTACGCCTTGCCCTACACCCGCCGGGTTGTTGCGGGGCTGACGCGGCAAGGTGTCCCGGTAATCCATTTCGCAAACAATTGCGCCACTCTTTTGCCTTCCATCCGGACGCTGCCGGTCGATGTCATAGCCGTTGACTGGAGGATTCCTTTAGACGAGGCGGCAACGATTGTTGGGCCCGACAAGGCGCTGCAGGGGAACATGGACCCGACCATGCTGTTCCATCCGCCGGAGAAGATCTTTGAGTGTGTCCGGGACGTGCTGCATCGTGGAGAAAAAGCTTCCTCTCACATATTCAACCTGGGCCACGGAATCCTGCCGCCCACCGATCCGGAAAACGCCGTTGCCATGGTCGAGGCGGTCCGCAGCCTTGGCCGAAAACCTTGAGAGCTATTTCACTTTGAATTCTACGGGGCCGGTCGGCTTCTTTCGCTCAAAATCCTCTCCTTCAGGCGCGTTTACAACCCGCCGTTGCCGCCCACCGCGCCACATCGAACACCACAAGGGGCTTCTTTCGCTCAAGACTCTCTCCTCTGGGCACGTTTGCTTGGCATCCCTGCCAAGCTACACTGCCCTGTTTCTTGTTTCGCCGTCCATGGCCGCACCGCGAAAGAGAAGCACCCGAGGGAGAGATTTTTCGCTCAAGGCCGCGCGTGCGGATACCAATTTCAAAGTGAAATTGCCATGAAGCGGACGACGCCCGCCCCCTTGACCGGCGTACTCCTCCTGAACATGGGAGGGCCGGATACCCTCAACGCTGTCCGGCCGTTTCTGTTTCGCCTGTTCTCCGATAAAGATCTGATTCCGCTTCCCGTCGGCACGATCACTCAACCGGTTTTTGCGTGGGCCGTATCGGGGCTGCGCGCCCGCAAGGTCCGTCGGCACTACGAAGAGATCGGGGGCGGTTCGCCGATCGGCAAGATCACAGAGGCGCAGCGGGCGGCTCTGGAAGATGCTCTCCGGGAAACGGGAGGCAATTTTAAGGTCTATGTCGGGATGCGGTATTGGTATCCGATGTCAAAGCACGCGGCGCTCGAGATGAAGGAAGACGGCGTTTCACAGGCAATCGTCCTTCCCCTGTACCCGCAATACTGCGCGGCCACGACAGGTTCAAGCTTCAAGGATCTGCGGCGATGGCTCTCCTGGGCCGGCTGCTCCTTTCGCTTGACCGAGATCCGCTCCTACCCGGAGCACCCAAAATATATTGCCGCCTTGGTTGAAACGGTAGCCAAGGCGATACACGGGACCGGCCCGGAAGGAATGCGCATACTTTTCAGCGCCCACGGCGTCCCGGAGCGCCTGATTCGCAGCGGCGATCCATACCGCGCCGAGACGGAAGCGACAGTGGCCGCGGTAATGCGGTCGTTTCCGGGAATTCCTCACTCCCTTTCCTGGCAGAGCAGGGCGGGACGCGAGCCTTGGCTTGTCCCCGATACCGTGGACGAGGTGACGCGGCTTGCTTCGGAAGGAGTTCGACGCCTGGTCGTCGTGCCGGTGAGCTTTGTCTCCGATCACATTGAAACGCTGCACGAGCTTGATATCCGATTGGCCGCCCACGCAAATAAAATGGGCATATTATCGTTCCATCGGGCGCCCGCGCTAAACGACTCTCCATCGTTTATCGAAGCCCTGAAAACTCTCGTCGTGGAACAATTGGGGGATTCTCCGTTTTGATGGAAGCGTCAACGCGCCATCAACCGGGCGGCACGCCCACGGAGAACCCCCCTGAAATATCCGGGACAGGAAAACCGTATGGAGCCAGTCAGTTCTCTATCGCCTGAGCGCCATAACCTTGCAACGCGCCGAAAAGTTTAAGGGCGTCCCCCAAGGGATAACAGTTGGCGTACATATCAACCTTGTTGGTCACAGTCGCCACCTGGTTCATGCCAAAAGCCCGGCGGAAATTGTTGGCCGGCGAGTCGGGCCTATAATCCATTGATTCGGAGTAAACCATTCCAATAAAACCTTCAAGGTATGCCCGGTTCACATAGCTCTTGAGCTTGTCGCCGGTAAGTTCGATATTCCCCTGGTATGGGTCAATCTCTTCCCGGTCCTCAAAATTCTTCGCCCATACGGTCAACATCTGGTTGCTGCCCGCGAAGGTGTAAAGATCGCCCTTCCTGTTCAGGAAGAAAGCGTTGTTCTCGGCGCCGGTCTTGCGCTTGGCGGCATCCGCCGCCGTGGAGTCCGTGCGTGTGCGTTCCAGGCCGGCGAGAACGGAAGTGCCGATGATACAGTTGCGAACAATGGTGTTGACGCCGGTCATGAAGCGGTAACCGTAACCCATGTCGCCGAGGTCATTGGTGCGGGACCAGGAGAACAGCACGGTGTTGTTGCTGAAATCTATTTCGGTTTTGTAGGTGTTCGCGTTTTGCCCGGTCTGACCGGAAATCTCCACCGCCGCGAAAGTATTGGCCACAAAGATATTGTTTTTAATGGTGACTTTGCCTTTGACATGAGTGCCCAGGATGCCGTAGAAGCCGCTGTTGGCAAATACGCAGTTCTGGATTGTGATATCTCCGGAAGAGCCGGTAACAAAGGCGATGAGAGGTTTTTTGATGGTCAGCACGTTTTTTTCCGCGCCGTTTACACCTTGTCCGGGAGCGTGTACAAGCATGCCCGTCTCAACTCCCGCCGGTTTTCCCTTGGCGGGGTGGTAGCCATTGGATAAACCCCTGTCAAAGACAATGCCGTCAATGGTGATTTCGCCGGTCACTTTGAACTGGCCCACCTTTCCGGGATTGCCAAGGGAAAGCAGAGCGTTGTTTTGCGCGGTTTTGTTTGAGCTTGCCGGCGGCTGTATCATCGTGAGATGCCCAAGCACATCCCGGCTTGAAAAGTCGTTGGAATATCCGCCCCTTAAGCTTACCGGTTTTTCCATTACATGGTAACCGCGATCGCTTGTGCCAAGGTAGTTGCCCCCGGCAATATGGATGGTGTCGCCAGGGTTTGCCCGATCCAGCGCGACCTGCAGATCTTTCCAGGGTTGGGCCTTGCTTCCGTCAGCGCTTCTGCCCGCGCCGCCGGTTTCAACGCTGACGTAAAAGTCCGCGGCGTCGGCAGATGCTACAGCCAGCGCCAGCAACAGCGGGATTGACAAGATAACTATTTTTCTCATTTTTCTCTCCTTGCCCGCATCATTGTTTGCCAACGGCGCGCATATCAAGGATAGCAGGATACAAAAGGCGCACAATACCGGCAACTGATCGTTAAAGACGCTTGCTTCCCGCGTTTTTCGTCGTCATACTTTTGCTTCGAGACGCTTGATATCGGGGGCTGCGACAATTCATTTTTCCGGCATAAGAAAATGATCTCGAAAAACACCCAAAAAACCTTTTATTTCAACAAGAAAGAAAAACTTATAAAACCGGCGGAATCATGCCGCGCATAGCCATCGTCGGCGCGGGCCTCTCCGGCATGTGCACGGCGTTTTACCTTGTTCGAGCCTTGGGAAACGTCGGAAAAGACGCCGAAATCCTGATCTTCGAAAGCGACAGCGTCCCCGGCGGAAAACTCCGCACGATCCGGCAGGACGGCTTCAATATCGAATGGGGACCAAACGGGTTTTTAACGAACAAGCCGTTCGGAATGGATCTGGTTAAAGATCTTGGGATTGAAGGACGCGTCGTCCGCTCATCCGATGAAGCCCGAAAGCGATACGTTTTCTCCGCTGGAAAGCTGCACCGGCTACCGGAGACGCCGGTCGCTTTTTTCAGATCCGGGCTGCTTTCTCCAGCCGGTCGGCTGCGCATATGTTATGAGCCGTTCGCGGCAACTTCTCCCCCGGAGAGCGTTGACGAATCCGTTGGGGACTTCGCCCGAAGGCGCCTTGGCGCGGAGGCGCTGGAAAAGCTGATCGAACCGATGGTCACGGGAATCTTCGCCGGCGATCCGGACCAGATGTCGCTGCGTTCCTGTTTCCCGATGATCCGCAACCTGGAAAACAGGTACGGCGGGCTGGTGCGCGGCATGTTCAGCCTGAAAATAGAGCGCGCGCGCAAGGGCATAAAAATGGGAATGTCGGCCGGGCCGGGCGGCGTTCTTGTTTCCCTGGACGAAGGCGTACAGGCGCTGACCGATACGCTCGCTTCCCGGCTGTCGGACGGAATCCATCTGAACGTATCCGTAAACCGGATTGAGCGGCGCGAAGGCCGCTACCTTCTCCATTTGTCGGAAAACGGCGTGTCCGAGGAGATCGAGGCGGACATCATAGTGGCGGCTACTCCAGCCTACGACGCGGTCAAGCTTTTGGCCCCCCTGGATGAGGAACTTGCCAAAGCCCTGGCTCTCATCCCCTATTCGCCCATCTCCGTGGCCGCTCTTGGCTACGACGCGGTGATACTTGGCAACCCGCTCGACGGGTTCGGCTTCCTTATCCCTCGCGGGGAGAAAAGAAAGATTCTGGGGGCATTATGGGATTCCAGCGTCTTTCCAAACCGCGCCCCTCAAGGGAATGCGCTCATCCGGGTCATGGTGGGCGGCGTCCGCGCCCCGGAGCTGGCTTCACTGCCGGAAGAAGAGCTTCTGGCGCTGGTCCGTAGCGAACTGAGAGATACGATGGGGGTTTACTCGCGACCGGTGATGGCCCGCTCCTTCTACCACGACCGGGGAATTCCTCAGTATCTCGTTGGTCACGGAAAAGTGCTTGAACAGATCGACGCCCGGCTGGCGCATTACCCCGGCCTCATCCTGAACAGCAACGCCTACCGCGGCATCGCGCTAAACGACTGCGTCCGGGAATCAAAACTGGCCGCCGAGAAGATCGCAAACGCCTTATGATCCAACCGTAAGCCCGCCGACCACAGCCTTGAGCCGGGCATGTCATGAGACACCGGCTGCACGGCCACAACTACGATGTTTTGGAGATGGCTTACGGTTTAGCGCGAACTTGATATTACTTTCGGAGTTATGCCGTTTTCTTGCATAAACTTTATGATGTCCGCCGCGCAAATAGCTATTCCCGATTGCCTGTGCGCTCTATTAAAAACCCCCGAAGTATTAATACCAAGCACCTGCCCCTTGGCGTTTACCAGCGGCCCGCCGCTGCTGCCATTAGAAAGAAAGGCATTATGCAGGACAAGCGGAGGGTCCTGATTTTGTATTGAACCGACAACGCCCTCTGAAAACACCGCGTCCGGCGCGGAACGGATATCACCCTGCATCATAGTTTCAAATTGCGGGTCACTCGCGATCGCAATATAGGGAAATCCCCAAGCGGTAACTTTGTCGGCTGACTTTGCATCGGTGCTAAATACGAGAGGAGAAACATCTCCGTAATAGCCTGCGCGAAGCAGCGTATAATCTCTTTCCTTCCGATCACTGATTGCCACAATCTGCGCTGTTGTCGGTCTCCCAAGAGCTTTGCTAAAAACAGCCACTTTAGCGTCTTTATCACTTACCACATGGCGATTTGTAATAATGATGCCTGGAGCCACAAAAAACCCTGTGCCAATGCCTACTTTTTGTTCCCTTTCGTATATGACTACAATAAAAACTGTTGCGCGTTCGACCAGACCAATAACTTTGCGCTCTTCTGGCGCAAGATAAGTCGTTGTACCCGCATTATTTACATTTGTCGATTCCACGGCACGATGTTTATCCTCTGCCATAACAGACTTCATCCACACCAGACTACTGTCTCTGACAGATTCGGCCATTTTAGTTGCGCACTCAACCAAATAATTACTTCTGCTCCACTTTCTTTGTAATTCTTTCAACCGTTTTTCATGAAATTGATTAAAATCCCTCTCCATTACGTAATCATTTCTACTGCCACGGTATTTCATATTTTCATTAATAAGAGCGCGCGCATCGCGTTCGTAAGCCTTTGCGTCAGCCAACATATCAGCGGCATCTTGCATCCTGTCGTATTTTAATACCCCTGATGACCGCATAGCTTCTTCATATTCACGCGCTCGCACATCTTCAAACACACTCATCCAGGAAATTATTTTTCTCGCGCCATCCGCGACGTTTACGGAAAACATGAACGCTATAAATAGCGAAACCATCAAAACAAAGCATAATCTCAACAAATTTGCTCGGAAACGATTGCTTATGTTTTTTTGAAACCAGCCGGTTTTCATTGAACCCCTATTATTCCATATTCCAGTTCATAAAGATTCCCTTCGTTATCCATCCCTATCGGAAACAAGCACCTTCTAAGCCATATGTCAGATCTAAGCTCAAAAATAGGATCCAAATTACATTTACTCTCAAATCTTTTTATTGATGAGGCAACAAGCTCCTCATCAATACTAATCTCTATACCAACAAACATTTTCCAGTCTTCATTATCAGGCAAATGAAGAAGGATAATGAGTGTTTTGCCGTCATATTCATGCGTAGCCAGCACCTTAAAATGAGAATCTCTTTTGGCAACGTATAGCCCCCAGTTCGTTCCATGCTCATATGGTCGAAAATCAAACATATGATTTGAAAGGATAGCGAATCGGTGAGTTGTGACCATGCCCATTACCCGGCAACTTGCGTCGACGAAGCCTTTTTCCCGAATAATTAAACCTGACGTATATTTGTTCGCAATTTCGCCGGACAAGTTCACATCCCGAACAAACATCATAAGCTCGGGATAAGTTTGATTGATTGCCTCTTCCATTTTGCTCATTTAATCATCCATGACATTTCTGCCATACATCCTCGCACCGCCTGAAGCCAATTCCCCCGTTAAAGCCTGCTTTGCCGCTATCTCCTTCCGTTGTATGCCTTTGCGTCGATAAACGGCATGGCGCCCCCGGTAACATTCGGCATCACGCCATTCCACTTCCGAATCGCTTCCTGCATGGCCTCGATACGCCGCAGTTCGACCAGCTCCGGCGTGATGTTTTGCCTTTGCAGCCGCAGCGCCTCCGCTTCAGCCTGCGCCTGGGCGATTTTCTGTTGGGCCTCTATCTTGATCCGGTCCAGATCGCGCTGCGCCTTGAGCGCCAGTTGTTCCGCGGTGTTTTTGTTTTCAACCGACTGGTTGAACTGCGCTGAAAAAGCAAAATTAACGATGGAGACATCGACTACTAAAATGTTGTAGTCGAGCATCCGGGACGCCAGCGTATCCTTGATTTCAGAACGCACTTTTTCGCGGTTGGTGACCAGTTCGGCGGCGGTATATCGCGCCGTAACCGCCTTGACCGCTTCGTGGATGGCCGGATCGATAACGCGCTCCTGATACCTCATCCCGAGGCGTTGAAACACTTGAGCCACCTTATCGGGAATGATGTTGTAATTAACCGCAATGGTTGAACTTATATCTTGAAGATCTTTAGAGGCTGCCGAGGCTTCTCTTTCTACCTTCTGAACCTGCACATCCATCTGTATGACGGTTTGGTAACCCGGGATCTTGAAATGAAGCCCCTCGCCATAAACATTTGGCGAAACCGCCCCGAAGTTCAACAGAACCCCGCGCTTGCCAGGCCCAACGATCACCACGGATGCGGATATCACGAAAAACAGGATGATTGCCAACATCACAATTCCGGCAAAACCTAATTTCTTGAACATATTTCCTCCACCAGGGACGGATTTTCCTTCCGATTGCTGCGCATTCCCAAGCGCTTCCTTGTAGCGGCGGAAGATCTCGGAAAAATCTTGACCGGACACGTAACAACCTCCATTTCCGCGGCGCCGCTTTTGAGTCCCCTCAAGGAGCGTCGGCACCGTCACTTTCGAGACTGTATCCTAATCCTGACGCGTTGTTCACCAACAATTGCCGGTATCCCTATTTACGCGGGACCACCTCCACAGCAAAAGACAAACGTCTTTTAAAGCAGGCCTGTCAGCTCCCCGCGCGATACCGCCCGGTTCCAGTCTCCCGGATTTCGCGCTTGTACTTCTCCGCCTGCGTCAACGGAAGCGGGATCAGGCCTGTTCCGCGCTCGCACTTCTCCGTCTGTGTCAGCGAAGGCGAAATCCAGCTGGTCCGGACACCGCCGCCGACCGTAAAATCCGGGCGCAGCTTCATTCGGGCATAGCGCGCCTCTCCTGTATTCCAGTAAAAACGCGCCAATCCTCCGAGTTTTTTTCTCACAACAGCATCCAGCTCCGCTACCGTATCATCCGGCACGGCAAGGCCAAAAGACCGGGCAAGTTCTTTGAGTACCGCGTCTCCAGTCACCCCTGCCGGAGGCTCGGCAACCTGTGAATAGCGGATGAGCGCGCCTTCAAAGTTGCACCGCGTCCCGGCCGTCTCAAGATATGTAGCGCCTGGAAGCACAACATCGGCATTGCGCGTTGTCTCGGTATCGGCCCAATCCATAGCGGCCAGGAATTCCACGTTACCAAACCAGGAACCGCTGGATTCCCACGCAAGCGGGTCTTCGCCTATAACCAACGCCCCCCGCAACCCGCCGCTTTCCAAAAATGCGAGAAGCTCTTCTTTGGTTCTCGCGCCCGCTATCTCAAGCGACGGAGGCACCCGGCCCGGTCCGAAGGAAGGGGCGGCCCCGACCACCTCGAGCGCCGCGCCATTGGAATACATGCGCAGAAGAAGTATGTCCGCCTTTACCCCCGCCGCGCGCAAAAGCGCCACAAGGTTTCCCAGCTCCCGCAGATCGCCATCCGCCTGGTCCTGGGCTCGATCCGGACTATGGATTATGACGACGCGTTTGGCTTGCCCAAGTATTTCGGCGGCCTCACGCATCGCGGCGACATCCACTCCCGAAAAAGCGGCCGCCTTGCCGATTTCAAAATCTCCGCCTTCCGGAAACCGCGCTCCCCCGGCGATCTTCTCAATGTTTGGCAGATCAAAAACTTTATTGCCGATCATCAGTTGCAGGATACCGTTCCACATAACAGACGCGCGCCCGCGCATCGGATCAAGCGCGACCGCCGAAAACAGCCGGTCGGCAGGACCAGGAACCGAGTTGCTCACTATAAGCTTTGCCCCGGCCCGCACAGCCTGAATGACCCGCGCGGCAAGGACAAACTGGTCGGACTCCATCGATGTGTTGTTGCAGATAATAAGATCCGCCTCGTCAACGACAGAGCAATCCGCGGTGGATGCCGTAAAACCAAGCATCTCGTCAAGCGCGCCGGCAGGAGCGCCGACTCCCAGGATTGATAGAGACACTATGTTGTTCGTGCCCACCCCTTCACGCGCGATACGCGCCGCCAAATAGAGTTCCTCGTTTGTAAGCTCCGGCGAAACAAAAACACCGACCTTTTCCGCTCCATGCTTTGCGACGGCTTTTTTGAGTCCATTAACCGCGGCTTCGACCGCCTCGGTCAACCCGGCCTCACGGTTCCATCTCCCGCAGCGAATCTCCGGCGAGGTGATCCGGCCGCATCTGACAAACAGCTCGTGCCCAAACCGTCCGTAACGGCAAAGGTAATCCCCCGGCGCGCCGGATGAAGCGACATATTGCCGCCCCGGCCCAAACCGCTTCACCGTTATCCGGCAAGCAAGCGAGCAGAAAGCGCAATGCGTGGACTGGTCATCCGTGGAAAGGTTTGCCCGCCCCAGAAACGGATGCTTCCCTGTGAGCGCCCCTGTCGGACACGCGTCGATACAGTTGCCGCAGCTTACGCAGTTTGTATCAGCCAGCGGGTCGTTCATCGCGGGCCGCGCCTCGGCGCGAAATCCCCGATCGACAAGCCCAAGCGCGGCGACAGGCAGCACCCTGGCGCATGTCCGAATGCAGCGCGCGCAAAGGATACACTTGTTCGGGTCATAAACAATGTGCGGATGCCGGTCATCGACTTTGTGTTTGCGGACCTGCCCCTTGAAGCGGTCCATATCGACGCCATATTCTTCGGCGTAAAGCCGCAGGCGGCAGTCGTCAAAACGAAGGCAGCCGCAGGAAAGACATCGGCCGCACTCGTGGACGGCATCCTCCCGCTCGAAACCGGTAGCCACCTCGGCAAAACTGCCGCGTCTTGACTCAATATCAATATGACGCACTTCGCGGCGCGGGCGCTTCTCTATCTTGCCTTGCTCCGCTTCTCCGGGCTTCTCCCAGAAATCTTTCTGAACAAAGAACGGACGCGGCCCGACCTCCTTGCCAGAAAGGAAACAATCGATGGAATGCGCGGCCTCCTGGCCGTCCGCAATCGCGTCGATGACCACTGTCGGCCCGTCGTCAGCCGCGTCGCCGCCCGCAAAAACGCCGCGAACATTTGTCGATAGGCTCTTGGGGTCTATGACAAACGTGTTCCATTTTGTAAGGCCAACCACGGTTGACGCAGCTTCGGTAAGCCCTTCCAGCAGGGCTGCCTGCCCGATCGCCGATACGGCCATATCGCAAAGGAAGTCAAACTCGGAGCCTTCAAGCGGAACCGGCCGGCGGCGGCCGGACGAGTCGGGCTCGCCAAGCTTCATCCGCTGACACCTTAAGCCCTTTAGCTTCCCGTTATCGCTAATAATGCCGACGGGAGCAACCAGCTCCATGATCTCTATCCCTTCGGCAATGCAATCCGCAATCTCCATCCTGTCGGCGGGCATTTCGTCCTTTGTGCGCCGGTACAAGATAACAACCTTGTCCGCGCCCAGTCTCCATGTGGTGCGGGCGACATCCATAGCCGTGTTGCCGCCGCCGACCACGGCCACCGTTCCTTTAAGCGGCGCGGGGGTTTTTCTTAACTCCGGAAGAAACTCGGCGCCCTGAACCACTCCTTCCGTTTCAAACTCGCCGGGCAGCCGCATTGGGTTGCCCGCCCAGGCGCCGGGGCAAAGAAACACCGCGTCATAACCTTTCATCAAGTCGTCAAGCGATACGTCTTTCCCGACACGGGTGTTGTACCGGATCTCGACGCCGGCCCGGCAAATGTAATCGACCTCCCGGTCAACAACATCGTCGGGAAGGCGGTAGGCGGGGATGCCGTAGCTGAGCATGCCGCCCGGACGGGACTGCGCCTCGTAAATAACCGGCTGATGCCCACGGCGCGCCAAAAACCACGCCGCGGTAAGCCCGGCCGGACCAGCGCCCACTATCGCAACCTTTTTTCCTGTCGGTGGATCGCATACAGGCGCGCCGTCGTAAGCCCCTGGCAAGTCGGAGAGAAACCGTTTAACCCAGTTGATGCCGACCGGCGCGTCGATGTCGGCGCGGCGGCAGACATCCTCGCACTTGCGAACGCATATGCGGCCACAGATGGCCGGAAGCGGGTTCCTCTCGCGGATGAGTTCTATCGCCTCCTTGTACAATCCCATCGCGGACAAGGCGAGGTATCCCTGGATATCCAGATGCCCCGGACACCCTTCGGAGCAGGGAGGCACGCAGTCGGCATAATGGTTCGACAAGAGCAGTTCAAGCGCGGTCCGGCGGGACTCCACAATCCGGTCGTTGCGCGTGGTCACTTCCATCCCCGGAGACACCCGCGTAGCGCAGGCGGGCACGAGGCTTGGCCGCCCCTTGACCTCTACGGCACAGAGAAAGCAGGAACCATACGGCTCAAGTTCATCCGAGTGGCACAGCGTAGGTATATCATCCAAGCCGCGCGCCCGCGTGACTTCCAGGATTGTCGCATCCGCGGCGGCTTCTATTTCACGGCCGTTGATCTTTATCTTTACGTTTTCCATCGTCTTTGTTCCCGTATTCATTTTTTAAATCAAAAATGCTTCCCGCAATTTTGATTTATGCGGCTTTCGTCGAGGACGCGGTTTCGCCTTGCCGCCCGAAATGCTTCGCGTTTCCACACAACATCCATGCCGCGCAATTTCAATTCCATACAGAATCTGTTTTTTCGTTTTCCCCTGTAACCAAACTTATTTCTTATATACGGCGTTGAACGCGCAAACCGTTACGCATTTGCCGCACTTTACGCATTTCACCGTGTCGATGACGTAGGCCGACTTGCGCTCCCCGGTAATCGCGTCCGCCGGACAGCTCTTGGCGCACAGGCCGCAGCCTACGCACTTGGCGGAATCGACGAGGAAATCCACCAGCGCCGCGCAGTTTGCCGCCGGACACCGCTTCTCTTTTATGTGCGCTTCGTACTCCTCGTAGAAATATTGCAGCGTCGTCAGCACCGGATTCGGGGCGGTCTGGCCCAGCCCGCAAAGGCTCGCTTCCCTGATGCGGTTCCCCAGGCTTTTAAGCTTTTCAATATCCTCCGGAACGCCTTCTCCCCGCGTGATCCGCGTGAGGATCTCAAGCATCCGCCGCGTGCCGATGCGGCAGAACGTGCATTTTCCGCACGACTCGTTCTGCGTAAAATCGAGGAAAAAACGCGCCATCTCCACCATGCATGTCTGGTCATCCATGACAACCATGCCGCCGGAGCCCATAATGGCGCCGGTGGCCGGAATCGACTCAAAATCCACCGGCGTAGCCCCCAGCGACGCCGGGATACAGCCGCCCGACGGCCCGCCCATCTGCACAGCCTTGAATTCACGCCCGTCCTTGATGCCGCCGCCGATCTTGAAAACAAGATCGTTGATGGGAAGCCCCATCGGAACCTCGGCCAGCCCGCCGCAGACGACCTTGCCGGCAAGGGCAAACACCTTGGTCCCGCGGCTCTTCTCGGTGCCGTAAGCCGCATACGCGGCGGCGCCGTTCGTTATGATCCAGGGGACATTGGCGTATGTCTCGACATTGTTGTTGTTTGTGGGCTTGCGCCACAGCCCCTTCTCCGCCGGAAACGGCGGGCGGATGCGCGGCATGCCGCGCTTGCCTTCAATCGACTGGAAAAGCGCCGTCTCTTCGCCGCAGACAAAAGCCCCGGCGCCCTGTTTGATGACTATGTCGAAATCAAATCCCGAACCGAGTATGTTTTTCCCGATATATCCCTTAGACAAGGCGGCATTCAACGCAATCGTGAGACGCTTGATCGCCATGGGATACTCGGCCCGGCAATAGACATATCCCTTGCTTGCGCCGATCGCGCGGGCGGCGACGATCATCCCCTCGATGACAGAGTGCGGATCGCCCTCCAGCACCGAACGGTCCATGAACGCGCCCGGATCGCCTTCGTCCGCGTTGCAGACGATATACTTGGGCCGCGCCTGCTGGGAGGCGGCAAACGACCATTTAAGCCCCGTGGGAAACCCCGCCCCGCCGCGACCGCGCAATCCCGAATCCTTTATCTCCTTTATGATCTCCTCTGGCGTCATTTCCAAAAGCGCCTTGCGCAGCGCCTGATACCCGCCGGCGCCCTCATACTCGTCGATCAACTCAGGATCTATGAGACCGCAGTTTCTAAGAACGATGCGAACCTGCGGCCGAAGGCGCTCGCTTTCCGTCCCGCGAATCTCCTTGTTCCCCTCGATGTCGAGCGCAACATGCTCTTCTATAACGCGACCGCCGAGAATGTCCTCGCGGAAGATCCGCTCCGCAAGCTCCGGCGTCACACCGCCGTAAATGACGCGGCGCCCGTTCTCCCTGACCTCGACAAGCGGCTCCCGATAGCACATCCCTATACAGCCGGAGCCCGAAAGCTCAAAAGCGCCCGGATGGCCCGAAAGAAGCTCTCCCAGTCTGTCGTACGCTTTACGCGATCCGGCCGACAAACCGCAGGTGCTCATTCCCACGATGACTTTTTTCATTGCCGCGTCCCGCTTCCCGCGTTATCCGCCGCCGCTTCACTTTTCCCGGCATCATTTTCCCGCCGCCGATACTCTCGAAGAAGCTTGCGGACGGATTGCGGCGTGAGCAGGCCGTGAGTGTCGTTGTTGATCATTATCACCGGCGCCAGCGAGCAACAGCCGATGCACGCAACCGTGCTCAGCGTAAAAATGTTGTCTTCGGTCGTGCCGCCAACTTCGATCCCAAGCTCATCCACGATCGTATCTATAATCAACTGTGAGTTTTGCACATGACACGCCGTCCCATCGCATACCTTGATCACATATTTGCCCATCGGCCGCAGACGGAACTGGCTGTAGAACGTGATGACGCCGTACACCTCGGACTCCGGGACGCCGGTCACCGCCGCGATGCCGGCTATAGCCGCGCGCGGAATGTAGCCAAAATGATCCTGGGCCGACTGCAATAAAGGAATCAGTTCGCCCGGCGCGCCATCGTACCGCCACAACCTGTAACTGAAATTGTCTTCCATACCCGCCTTCCCGCTTACTTATTCCATTTTCAAACCAGAATTGTTTCCCGCAATTTTTTATTTACGCGGCTTTCGGCCAAAGCCAAGGTTTCGCTGAAAACCACCCCGGCAAAACCGCTTTAAAAACCAGCTACTCGTCCAACCGTATAACTTCCGCCTCCCGGATACGAAGCACTCCGCAGACCCGCCCCAATCTCTCGATAACCCGCGGCACGGCGCCAAACGCTCTTTGCCCCGCAACCATCGCCACCAACCCGGCGCCATCATCTACCGCATCGCAAAAAACAGTTTCGTCGCTTAAGGCGGCAGCCGCAAATGCCCGCTGGATCGCTTTTTTGTCGATATTCACGAATATGTAGCTTGTCCGGCCCGACTGCCTGTCCGGGCCCGCGGCACAGCATGGCTTGGCCTTTTGTGAATACGCGCGGATAAACTCGTCCACCTCCGGGTCGAGCTTTGGACGCCCGGCATCGTAAGCAAAAACGATCTCGACGCCCTTAAAAGAACCGATCCGCTCCTTCAACCTTCCGATTTCTTCATGAGAGCCGCCCCGCGCCACGATGATGATGTCAAAACCGCCACGAACCGCGTCGCAACGCTCAACCCCGCCCATCCCGCGAAGCTCCCTGAAAATTTCCATGCTCCGCGCGGGCTCGGTAATGCGGATCGCCATGTACGCCGTCGCCGATTCCTTTGCGTCCTCTATCGCATCGGCCTTTACCGCTTTTGCGGTTGATGCCGCCGAAAGCTTGTCGAGCGCCTTTACCAGATCGGGAAGTTCAGCAGATTTGTCGAGACAGACCGTGCCTGGCTCCGCAAGAACGACGGATTCGAGCGCCTCGCCGCCAAAACTTGTGATGACGAGCGCGAGCAAGCCTGGGTAATTGATCCTGATCGCCTTGAGCATTCCGATTCCGTCGATATCGGGCATGACGATATTGGCAACTATGTGCGTGTACGGTTTCTCCTTTTCTTGCGCGCTTTTGAGCTCGCGGATCGCGGAGATCCCATCCGGACAAGCCGTGACGTTATATCCTTCACGGGTTAGGCCAAATGTGAGACCACGACGGGCCTCGGCCTCGTTGTTGATGACAAGTACACGACCTTTCAACGAAATCCTCCCGTTCGGTTGGCATGGAATCGGCAACTGGAAAAATCCTTGACCAGACAGAGTCGCATCACTGATGCTACCTCACAAAAAAGCTTCAGTAAACCACAACCATACGGACATATACTGGCTTGGCAGGCGCGGCAAGACGACGCCTTTCAAGGGGAATAAAATGAAATCTTACCGCAAGGAACTGTGGTTCAACGTCCCGGAGCGCAGAGGCTTTGTCAACATCACGCGCCAAGTCGAGCAATGCCTGAGTGAAAGCGGCGTTTCCGAGGGAATCATGCTTGTAAACGCCATGCATATCACCGCCTCCGTGTTCATCAACGATAACGAAGGCGGACTCCACAAGGATTTCGATGAATGGCTGGAAAAGCTTGCGCCACATGAGCCTATCTCGCGGTACAAGCACAACCAGACCGGAGAGGACAACGGGGACGCTCACCTGAAGCGGCAAGTGATGGGAAGAGAGGTGGTCGTGGCCATAACAGGCGGGCGGCTGGATTTTGGTCCTTGGGAGCAGATTTTCTATGGCGAGTTCGACGGCAAGCGTCGCAAGCGTGTCTTGGTGAAGATTATCGGGGAATAGACAACACCCCTTATTTCACCCATAAAATATTTTTTTGGAGTTCGCGGCAAATACGTTCACGCGGACAACCAGGTAAACAAAGGAGCAGATATGCCGGGCGGAGAAGAAACTTGGCGCTTATTTCGTATCATGAGCGAGTTCGTCGAGGGGTTTGAGGGATTGGGCACTATCGGGCCGGCCATTTCCATTTTCGGCAGCGCGCGCGTACCTAAAACCGAATGGTCATACAAGTGCGCCATGGAAGTAGCCGAAAAGCTGGCAAGGCGCGGTTTCGCCATCATATCGGGCGGAGGCCACGGCGTCATGGAGGCGGCCAACCGCGGAGCGCGCAAAGGCAAAAAGACCTCTATCGGCCTGAATATAAACCTCCCTCATGAGCAACAGCCAAACCGCTACCAGGATATTCCGCTCATGTTCCGGTACTTTTTCGTCCGAAAGGTGATGTTCGTAAAGTATGCCGCGGGGTACGTCATAATGCCCGGCGGATTTGGAACGCTCGATGAGCTTTTCGAGTCTCTCACCCTCATCCAGACAGACAAGATCCGCAAGTTCCCGGTCGTGCTGATGGGGAAACATCACTGGGAAGGATTACTGAATTGGATGCGCGATACGCTTGAGGACAAAGGAATGATCTCCGCGGAAGACATGGAGCTGTTCCACCTGACAGACGATCCCGATGAAGCGGTGGAATACATTGTCAAGTTCCACCAGGAAACACCCCCTCCAACACATAAGCAGCAGGTTCGTGACACCTTCCACAGCGGTTGGCGTCATCATCACAATAACGAAAACAATTTACGGAAAACCTCTACCGTAAAATAGCCGCTCAATGATTACCGTATTCCGGAGATTTACAAAGGCCGTGGCAAAACTTAAAAAGCAATGCAGCCAAAAGAACAGCCGGCCAAACGTAAATCTCCGGATAGTTTTGTATAATTAAATAATAATCAACAAAAAAATATTTTCTGTTAAATTACCGATATAAACCTCAGATAAAAGAATCAGGAGAACCTATCTTGAAAATGTTAAATGCCTGGACATTTGAGGTTGATGACCCGTTCGTCGCCGTTGCCGAAATTATGGAACAACTGGATGTACAAAACCAGCTTCTGGCCCACTCCGCGGGATTTATCACTTGCAGCTATGACTATCTGGAAACCGGGACGCTAAAAACCATTTGCGACGCCCTGCCGTTTGAAATCATCGGGTGCACGACATTGGCAAATTCTGTCAATAAAGAAGCCGGAACCTTGATGCTATGCCTGTCGGTTCTGACAGCCGACGACTGCCGCTTCGTCACGGCTTTCACTCCCTCCTTAAGCGGCGACATAAACGCCTCTATAGGCGAAACTTTTCGCAAAGCCGCCGAACAGCTTGACGGTCCGCCCAAATTGGCGATGGCCTTCCTGCCGATGCTCGGCTCAATAGGCGGCGAGCTTATGCTGAACGCTATCGACATCGCGGCGTCCGGCGCGCCTGTTTTCGGCATAACCGCTTGTGACGCCGACACCGCTCAATACAGCAATTCATTTACGATTCACAATGGCGAGAGATTCCGCGACCGCATTGTCATGCTGCTGATCAGCGGCAATATCGATCCGCATTTCGTAATCCAGTCCACCTCGGAACATAACACCCAAAAACAGCAGGCCGTTATAACCTCATCGGAAGGCAGCGTGCTGAAAGAGGTCAACGGCGTGAGCACGTTCAATTACCTTGCCTCGCTAGGCTTGCTGTCTGATAACGGCCTGGAAGCCTTAAGCTCCGTGCCTTTTGTAGTAAATTACAACGATAACAGTCAGCCCGTGACCAGGGCTGTTTATTCCCTTAATGACGATGGCTCGGCCCTCTGCGGCGGCGTCATGCCCGAAGGCGCAACGCTGTCCATAGGCCGCATGGATGTGGACGACATCCTGCTGACCGCAAAACAGTCGGTTGACAAACTTCTGCAAAACAGGAACGTCAACGGCATTATCATGTTCCCCTGCCTTGGCCGAAACATGGTGCTTGGCTACAATCTCATGGATGAAATCAAAGTGGTGCGCGACAGTCTGGGAGACTCGCTCCCTTGGCATCTGGCATACTCCGGCGGTGAATTATGTCCGGTGTATAATAGCGATGGCGGAACAGTAAACCGTTTCCACAACTTCACGTTCGTAGCCTGCGCCATATAAGTTTGCGCGTTTTTCAGGGCAGTTTTTGACAGACTTGCCGGGTATAGACGGCATCAAAAAGCGACATGACAGAAATTAAAAAAAACGAAGTTCCGACAAGCAACGCCGCTGACCTGCTTCGGGAAAACAAAGCCCTGAAGAGACAGCTTCGCGACCTGAAATCATTGTTGCAACGCAATAAAGCCACTCTTGCCGCAAGAACCAGCTTGAGCGCCTTGCTAACCTCCCAAAAAGAACATATGGAAAAAAGCCTGGACCTGCTTTTGGAAAACAGCCCGGACATCATCTTGCTGCTTAACAATAACGGGCGGCTCACCCATTGCACAAAAACCTTTCTGACAGCGGCAACTATCGCGGGGTCCGGACTTATCTGCGGGCATCTGTTCACCGACATTTTCAAAAAAATCGTTTCGCCGAAACAACTGGAGGACCTTCAAAACGGCTACAACCAGGCAATGAACCTTCGCAAAACCATTGAGCTTGATTATGAGACGCACTTTCCCGGCCATAAGTCCGCGTACATCTATAAGGTTTACATTACCCCCATGCTGGAAGACGATGGCGCCGGCGGCGGGACAATGGTTTTATTCCATGAATTGACAGACATCATAAAGGCAAAAGAAGCCGCAGAAAAAGCCAACCAGGCCAAAAACGAATTTCTGGCCAACATGAGCCATGAGATACGCACGCCCCTCAATGCCATCATAGGAATGACGCACCTTTCCCGGAAAGCGACCGACCCGAAAGAAAAAGACCTCACACTGGGCAAGATCGAAACCGCTTCCATGAATTTGCTTGGCACTTTCAGCGACATTCTGGATATGTCCAGAATAGAATCGGGCAGCCTGGAGCTAAGCGAAAGCCCCTTCGAACTGGGGCTTATGCTGTCCCACGCCGTAAGCGTCGCGGCCTATGGCTTTGAAGGAAAAAATCTGACGCTATCGATCGATCTGGACCCGGCTATTCCATCTGTCCTGGTAGGCGACCGGCAACGACTCCTGCAAGCGGTGATGAACCTGCTCTCCAACGCCGTGAAATTCACGCCTTCGGGCCGTACAATTTCGTTGAACACAAAACTGCTCGAAATACAGGAGGCGTCCTGCCTGTTACGGATAACTGTCCGCGACACAGGCATCGGCATTTCCAAGGATCTGCAGGAAAAAATATTCCAGTCTTTTACGCAGGTTGACGGCAGCATATCCCGCCGTTTCAGCGGCACGGGGCTTGGCCTTGCCATTTCCAAAAACATTGTGAATATGATGGGGGGCGAGATCAGCGTCGAGTCGGAGGAAGGACAAGGTTCCAGTTTCCACATCACCCTATGGATGGAAATAGCTCCGGAAAACGAAGATGATGACACAGACGAAACGTATTGCGCATACGCCAGCCTTTTCAACAACCGGCGTATATTGCTGGCGGAAGACACCGCCATCAACAGAGAGGTTGTCATTGCGCTGCTCAAGCCCACCGAAGCGCACGTCGAAATAGCCTTTAACGGCAAAGAGGCTGTCAACCTCTTTGAACAAAGCTCCGGGAACTACGATCTCATTCTGATGGATATTCACATGCCGGAAATGGATGGTTATGAGGCAACCCGCTGCATCCGCGCCAGCTCTCTGCCAAACGGCAAACACATTCCCATCATTGCCTTGACCGCCAATACTTTCCAGGAAGACATCGACCGTTGCCTGGCCGTCGGAATGAACGCGCATCTCGGCAAACCCGTGGTAGTGGACATAATGATGGAAACCATAAGCAAGCATTTGCATAATGCCTGAAAAACAAAAAAACCCGCGTTTACATTCCCTGAAAGATCCACGCTTTGTTTATTTTCCCGTACAAACATTCAAAAAAGGAGCGGCGCGAACCTTCCTTAACTGAAATACAAAAGCTTGCGCGCCAAAAATGCCATGAAGAGAATTATTATGTACTCCACCGACTGGTGCCGGGACTGCAAAGAAGCAAAGGAGTTCCTTGTGGAGCGCGGCATTCCGTTTGAAGAAATCGACATCGGCAACAACCCGCACGCCGCGGAAATCGTCATGAAACTAAACAACGGAATGCGGATGGTACCGACGCTCAACGTCGAGGGAACGATCATTTCCGGCGACAAATTCAATCCCAAACGCTTCGAAAACGACCTACGGGAAGCCGGCGTGCTTTAAGCCGCTACGAATCACATCACGGGCGGCTTTTTTTGTTCGAGACGCTCTCCTTGGGTACGCTTGCCTGCCGTCCATAGCAGTATCCTGCCCCCCTTTGAAGATTTAGCCGCCAAACCAGTTGTCTGGTTTAAGGGGAGCGCTACGCCAGTATTGGTATAATATGTTCCCAGTTCAATTTTTTTGCCAAATCCAATGCTGTTTCTCCAAGATTTGTTTTAGCGTTTTTGTCTGCGCCTGCAGATAATAACACTTCAACAGAAGTCAGGTTTCCCGCTATTGTTTCTCTATGCAACAACGTCAAGCCATTTTCATCAGCACTTGTTATTTCATTGGGATATTCTTTTAAAAAGTCCAAGAGCTTTTCTCCCATATTTTTACTCATGGGGTGTTCTATCAAA
This sequence comes from Syntrophorhabdaceae bacterium, assembly GCA_009783195.1. Taxonomy (GTDB): domain Bacteria; phylum Desulfobacterota; class Deferrimicrobia; order Deferrimicrobiales; family Deferrimicrobiaceae; genus UBA2219. The sequence continues at coordinate 25,688 of WRHP01000023.1, forward strand.
TTTTCAGGATATTCTTTTTGTTCACAGACAAGCAAAACTTCATTATAATCTCCAAAATCAAATCCCCAGGCATCGTCGTGTTCTTTTCGTTCCTGTTTTGTCATTTCAGAGCGCATGACTTGTATCGTGAATCCTCCATATGCCCTCGGGTTAGGTGCAGAAGAACAATCTTTGGGGTTCTGCGGGATAGCAAATAGCCAATCACTAATTTGATTTAAAGGAACATTCACAAAATCACCACAAGAAATATTGGTTAATTCATTGGGTTGGTTTACTAAAACACCCATTACATTATTCCCGTCAAATATTATCTCGTTTATCCACATATGTTCTACTTCTTTTGCTTCTTGGGTAAAGGCTATTTTCACGCAAGCAACAGTCAGCGCGGGGACTATCCTTCTTTGCTCCCAAGACAGTTCTCTCCAAAAATACTTGAAAGTTGTTTGAGCATTTTTAAATGCTTCAATCATTTTAGGGTTCTCGCCGTCAGCCCAAAAAATCTTTTTATTTGCCATAATTACTCCTTTTTATGCCCTTTCGGACTGTTAATATTTCGTTTAATTTCAATTTTTGCTGTCCGCTACATCTTGCCCGCTTGCGTGCAATGTGCCGCAAGGAGCGAAGCGGATTGCGCCAAACCCTAATTGTTACCTGCTGACATTTGTTTATTTCATTCCCATTTTGTTTCAACTTTAATTTCCTGTTATTTTTATTCGTCAAAATTCTCAATGAACTCTTGCGCTAACTCACGCAAATCGTCATTCATCGTTTCACGTTTTACTTTATGAAATACGGTAAGCCCTTTTTTAATTTGGCTTTTATCCTCAAATGTATTCATCAATCGGTTCATTAACCAAAGGTTGTACTCTGTTGGCGCTCGTTCAACCGACTGAATGAGTAAGTCGAAATATTCCTCATCCGTGAATTGCTGCATATAAATTTTCTCAATTGTATGAACAATCATTCCAGGAGCGCCAAAATGAAATTTGGGATTATTCTCCAATACGTTGAGTAATGACACAATCAAATCTTTCGGAAAATTTACTGCTTGTATTTCCTCTAAAATCTCATTCAGTGTATTCAAATCATCTTGTGACTCAAGTTTTAATTCTGCGAATCTT
>WRHP01000024.1 GCA_009783195.1 Syntrophorhabdaceae bacterium
AGCATCGAGATATTCTTTTGCGACAACAAAATAAAGAAATCGATATAATGTAAAAAAACATAAACCAACAAAGCCAAATAAAACCGAGAACGCCACGATATTCGAAGTATCTAATGAATAATATGCGGCAATGCCTATAAATAAAATAGCGATAACCAATGCTATTGTACAGACAGATACTATGGTTGCATTTATTTTCCTGCTTTTTAGCATCTGGATTTTTAATTCTTGTATATCTTCCCGCGATAGTTTTCCAGCCAGTATTGCCGCCTGTATTTCCGGGCTGGATATCGGGAAACTGACGGGAATCATAATTAAATTGCCTTTGCTTGCTTTAAGAAACTCTTTCTATAGATTGCCGTTTGCATGTGGTTTCCAAAATGACCATGGCGCACATGGTTAATAATTTTTTTATCGGCGCTGTCATATTCGGATACTCTTCCTTTAGCGGAATAGTTTTTTATGTACGCCTCTTTCATCTCTTTGGATAATTTAACCAGAACCCAGCCACGCGAATTATCAGAGCCAAAGTAGAATGAATAATGTGTTGTGGTTTTTGTCACAGGAATAAAACCAAATAATAAATTCTTTTTAATATGAACCCAATTGCTCTTAACAAGTAACCCGTCATTAACTTCGACAAACATATAATCTTTTTTGAAGGCATCGTTCAGGTCTTTAACCGAGCTTACCGGATAATATTCGAAGCCATGATGGGTCAATCGCATATACACTTGGTAGCCGGAAAAAAAACTGCAAGGAAGCGCAACAAGTATAATAATAGCTAACAAACCCTCTATTTCCTCTATTTTTTTGAATATTTTATTTTTCATATAGTATTCTTGGCATACATAAATAATATCCGCTCATAATAGTGCTTCGCTCTGTTTCTAAAAACATAACACGAAAATGAAAGTGATTCAACGAAAACGCGCGCGCAGGCATGCAGTCTCCCGCAAAACATAACCGCGCGAAATAATCACGCTATTCCCGCCAGGCGCCGGTGTGCCTTTCCGCGTGGCCGCCCGCAAAAGGCTTGAAGACAGCAAAAAATCAGAGTATTTTAATGAGTTCAAAATATCGCGGACAAACCGCGAAAAACAAGCAAAGAAAGCCAATATCATGAGCAAAATGCCAGAAAACGCCGAAAGAAGCCCAAACATCGGGGATTACGACGAAACTTATAAAACATTTTCCATTGAGGTACCCAAACACTACAACTTCGCCTTCGATGTTGTGGAAAACTGGGCCAAAAAGGATCGCAACCGCCTGGCCATGATCTGGGTTGACCAAAGCGGGGCCGAAAAGAAATTCACCTTCTGGGATATGATGATTCACTCCAACGAAGCAGCCAATATCCTGATGAAATACGGTATCCAAAAAGGCGACCGCGTGCTCCTGATGCTGCCGCGCATTCCGGAATGGTGGACCCTGGTACTCGGCATCATGAAGCTTGGCGCTATTTACTGCCCGTCTCCCTCCATGCTTACAGTCAAAGACATCGAATACCGCATGAAAGTCGGCAATTTTAAAATGGTTATTACCGACACCCGCAACATGGAAAAGGTAGACGCGGTATCCGAGCGCTGCCCCAAGCTGCAACTGCGCATGATTGTTGACGATGTGCCCGGCGTGCGCCCAAACAACTCCTGGATCGGCTACCAGAACGAGCTTTACTACCCGGCCCCTGTATCCACCAAACTGGTAAGCAGCGCGGGACGCAACATCCGCTCTGATGATCCCATGCTCATCTACTTCACCTCGGGCACATCCAAAGATCCGAAAATGGCCCTGCACAACTACGCCCACCCGTTGGGGCAAATCGTCACGGCCAGATTCTGGCACGACCTCAACCAGGACGACGTACACTTTACGGTTTCGGATACCGGCTGGGCCAAGTGCGGCTGGGGCAAAATTTTCGGCCAATGGAGCTGCGGCGCCTGCGTTTTCGTATACAACTACAAAGACAACTTCGTCGCCACCAATCTTTTGCCGCTCATCGAAAAATACGGCATAACCTCGTTCTGCGCGCCGCCCACCATCTATCGAATGCTGATCATCGCCGATCTGAAGAAGTTTTCCTTCCACGAGCTTCGAAGCTGCACAAGCGCGGGCGAGCCAATGAATCCGGAAGTCATAAAACTATGGAGAGAAGGCACGGGGTTGACCATCCGTGACGGTTACGGCCAAAGCGAAACCTGCTGCTGCGTAGCCAGCTTCCCAGGCATGGAAGTGCGCCCAGGCTCCATGGGCAAGCCCATGCCGGGCTGGAAAATCGAGATCATGGACGAAAACGGACACCCTGTTCCGCAGGGCGAAATCGGACGCATAGCCATATCGCTGAACCCTCGCCCGGTCGGGCTGATTACGGAATACCTGAACAATCCTCAGGAAAACAAAGAAATGTTTGTGGACGGCTGGTACTACACAGGCGACAAAGCCTACATGGACGCCGACGGCTACTTCTGGTTCGTAGGCCGTACCGACGACATGATCAAAAGCTCCGGCTACCGCATAAGCCCCTTTGAAATAGAGTCGGTATTATTGGAACACCCGGCTGTCAAAGAGTCGGCCGTGGTCGGATCGCCGGACAGCATCCGCGGCGCGGTGGTCAAAGCATTTGTGACGCTGCATGATAACCATGAACCGTCCGAAATGCTGGCTCACGACATTCAGCAGTATGTAAAACACGCCACGGCGCCGTATAAATACCCCCGTATCCTGGAATTTATGCCGGAGCTGCCCAAGACCGTCTCGGGCAAAATCAGGCGGGCCGAACTGCGCAAGCAGGAGATGAAACGCTTTGAAAAAGAAAACGGGGAGAAAAACGGCCAGGAATAAGCGCTGTCTCTTTATGCCCAAAAGCCGGCCGCTATCAGCTATTCAAGCGCAAGATGCCGCATCTTTGGGTGCGGCATCTACAAGACCAGCCGTCCTTTCTTTTCCGCAACCGTGATTTCGGCCACCACGCCCGACCGAAACTCAAGGAAATCGCTTTCTATTCCGTCGCTGAAAATCACTCCGTTTTCCGGCATACAGGATGTGACCAGCATCGGCTTGCCTTCGCTTATTTGTCCGAACACAATGCTTGCGCCAGTTGTTCGGGATGGAAAAGGCTCTCTCACAGTGAACTGTAAATATTCCATGCCCCATGCCTGCCGCCCCGACGGGATGGAGATTTCTTCGTTCGCGCCTGTAATTCCGGCGGCTCCCGCCACAACGCTTTTTAGCCAGCCCGTGGAACCCAGCCCCGTGGAGACAATAATGCCGCTGGAGCTCTGATACTCGCCTGTTTGATCGTATTGGATGTGATACCGCGCGGACACATGCGTTTTTTGCCCGATGAACAGGTCGTTGACCGCGTAAATCACCTGTCCGTCGTTAAGCGCGGACTTTGCCATTGACACTTCGCCGATGGGTCTTCGGTTTGCGAACACATCCGGCAGCAAAGCGCGCAAGTCGGCAACCTGAAAGGGCAGCAATACGCCATCCCACCTGGCGGGATCGGGGTTTACGCCGATAAGCGGCTGATTATCAAGATATTTCAGCGTATTTGAGACAAGTCCATCCTGCCCGATGGCTATGACAATATCCTGCTTCCCGAAGATGAAGTTCGGAATATATTCGCGGCTGACAACCTGAAGCCGGCCCGCCCCGGACAAAATATCCTCGGCGTCCCGTAGCGCCTGTTTATAGGCAGCGTCCTCTCTCTGGTAATCCGTAAAGTCGCCGCCTAATCGCTCCACATAAAAACGGGCCTGCTCTACGGTATTAAACCGCGCTATCAGCTCATCCAGCCGGGTTTTACGCTTTACGAGGACGAGTTTGTTTTCCGTCTGTCTTTTCATCGGAATCTTTTCCCATGATCTCTCTCAACAGATCAGGGGTGATGTTGAGCTGCCCGATCTTTTCGGCGTTCTCCGTAAGCCCGCGGAAAGCCAGAGCCATAAGCTTGTCGGGCTGCATGCCCACGCTTGCAAGACTCTGGATGACGCCGGCGTCCACGCCTTCCAGCGCCTGCATTGCCGTCTTTAGCGCGTACGCGCGGGCGTCCGCTTCGACGCGAGCGTTTTCCGTCGCAAGCGTTACCAGCTCTTTGCGTTCTTCCTCCAGTTTGACCTCAAAAAGCATCTTCTCTTCCTTGAGCATGTTCTGCTTCTGCTGAACGGCTTGCTCGGCTTCCAACTGCGTCTCCCGCACCTGCCGTTTTTTCTGTTCGACGATGATTTCCGTGTTGTACTCGTTTTCCTTGATCTTGCGCTCCTGCTCTATCGCGGCGTTGCGCCGCTCATACACAGCGTCATCCGCCGTTTTGAGAATCTGTTCGCGGGTCTGCGCTTCAAGCGCGCGGGCGGTTTCTTTATTGGCAAGCACATTCAGAAGCAAAAGGCTTATCACTTCAAGCCCCAGGCGTGTAATCTCCTCGCTTTGGCGTAATTCCTCAAAAATTGATGCCGCCAAAGACTCCCCGGCGCGCACGGCTTCGTACAGCGTCATGGAGGCAAGCTGCTTTTTCGCCAGCACCTTCACGCTGTTAATCATTCGTTGAGGCAGTTTTTTGGGGTCTTCGGAAAAATAAGCTCCTTTACCTTTCAGGTTCAGTGTGTAATCCAGCATGGCGGCTGTCTCTTTCGGATTCACCACACGGAACACGAGCTGCCCCTGCAATGTCACGCTCTGAAAATCGGATGTAATCTCCTCAAAAATGAACGGCGCGTCGATGCTGCCTACGGGGAGTACGGCTATCGAGGTGTTTGGCGCATAGCAAAAAAACGTAAGGCCTGTGCCTTCCGACACAAGGCTGCCTTTCGAATACCGAAGAACATACTCGCTGGGCTGAAATTTGAAATATCTGATTCCAAACATATGAAATACTCCTTTCCTGAATACGCGGATTTACAAAAAAATTGTCATTACCTTTATTTTTGTTTAAACCGATTTTGAAACATCTGTTCTATTTAGCGACAGGGACATTTCATAACACAAACCACAGAAACGCAACTTTACAAATCTGACAACGCCGACAACAACTATGAATTTTATTTTTTCTTTTCTTTTTTCATAACCGGAATACAGAAAAACAAATAATAATAACTCCCGCCGAATCTTCTCTCTACTCTAAATAACGGAAACCAACGAAATAACACTACTTCTGTTATATCATATCTATGTATAATTTTCAACACTGGAATTAAATTGAATGCCTTAAAACAAACCACTCTTTTTGAACGTTCCTGCAAATCAGCGAATAATTCAACCTCGTTCCCTTCAGATAAAAACTTTACTTGATTTTCATCAAACCACTTTTTCAAATCATCTTTATATTTACATTTCTTATAAAATTCGATTATCCCGCCTATTACAGCTAAGCATCCGTCAAACGTACAACTTCTTCCGTATTCAGAATAAAGCAACTTATCTAATTTTCCTATAAAAACGATACCGTAAGTCTCTCTGTCATCGGCAACCTTATCGTTTATGAAATCCACTATCATATTTATACCTTCTATATTGGATTTCAATTTTTCAGCGCTCAAAACTTCGGAATACAACGAATCTCTTCGCCGAATGTAGCGGTAATAGACACCTTCAACCAATTCAATCTTATTTGCCAAAATCACGGCTTTAGTTAAAAATACGGTATCTTGGATGACAATAATACTTACCGGAAAATCAATTTTATTTTTTTCGAGAAAATCACGCCTATAAATTGCCGTCCAAAATGGATAATCAAAATATGCCTTATTTTTCTTTATATTCGCAGAACTTGGACCGAAGAACCTTTCTTCTCCATCGTAACCAACCTCGCGAGCTTCTCCCTTGGTTATATCCGCGTCGGCTGATGCTGCGCGAACATAAAGTGTTTCGTAAAAATTAAGATCAACAAAGTCGTCTGAATCAACGAAACCGATGTATTCACCTGCAGCCATTGCCAATCCGGCATTACGAGCAGCCGAAACACCGTTGTTCTTTTCAAGGGCAATAACTTTTATGCGGTCGTCTTTCTTTTCATATTCGCGCAGAATTTTCAGCGAAGCGTCGGGGGATTTGTCATCAATACAGATAATCTCTATGTTTTTTATAGTTTGCCCCAGTAGCGAATCCAAACAACGCGCCAACCAAAGTTCCGCATTGTAAACCGGCACTATGATTGATATTGCCAGAGGCTTATCAGTAATGTTTCTGTCGTCTTTAGTTTCCATGATCAAAATCTCTCTAATGCCACTTCCACATTACTCCTACGAAATACCCACTGCTTGCGACAAATCAATCAGAGCGTGGTGTTTCGGTATGGAAAAGGCGTATCGGCAAATACTTGGCATAGCGTGCGATAGCCTGCACAACAATATACAAAAATTTTAATTATAGCTCCCCTGTGAATGATGGAGCTGACCGCAAGACTTTTTCAGGTATTTGCGTGAAAACAGTAACCCGTGGGTATCCCGCGCCTGCCTGTTCAAACCACCTCCACCGCCTCGCCTGACTCCACATACCAGATGAAACCGCGAACCGGAACATCCCAGGCTTCGGCGAGTACGGAGCGGTATTCCCGCACCTGGGTCAAGTATCGCTCTTCCAGATCCGGTTCTTTAGAACCGGTTTTATAATCAATTACCCAATACTCATCCATGCCGCCGGCATCGCCCGGCACACGCACGACGAGATCCGCCCGGTCTTCCTTGACACACCCGTCGCGGAAACCCAGCATGGAGACCTCCGTCCCGACCAGACGAGAGGAACATAGCCGTCGGAACAGCTCAGAGGAGCAAACCGCCTCAACGATTCCTTTCCAGCGTTCCTCTTCTTTTTCCGTCCATTCCACCGGAAGAACAGCGTCTTTTGGCGGCCACAAGGAAACCACGGGCGGGAAAACATCGAGCAAGCGGTGGATTTTGTCCCCAAACCTTCTCCCGCGCTCCTCGTTATACAGGCGGGCAAGCGTAACCGGAGCAACCTCCAAAGGAAGGAGTTCTTCCGCCTCCGCCATTTCCGGTTCATTTACAGAAACCGACGGCAAAGAGGATACCTCATAACGATAAGGCTCTTCGTGAAGCGATTCATTTACTTCCACGCGCAGCAGCTCTCCCCCAAGTGAGCCGTCTGAAACTGTGGAACCAAACCGCACCCGGTGGCCGGATAACCCCATGAGAGAGCAAGCGCCGTCACCAGCAGGCTCTCCCGCTTCGATCCCTTCCATGAGGGCATCCAGGAGGTCGCTTCCCTTGCCTCTTCCTCCTTTAAGCAGGTATAGCCGGTCCTTGGCGCGGGTGGCGGCAACATAGAGAAGCCGCCGCTCTTCCGCCGCCATTTTTTCCCGCTCCCACCGCTCAAAGGTCAAAGGGCGTCCGGCATGCGAAAGCTGTCGGAAAGCGGAATAGGTGCGAAAACCATGGAAGATCAGCGCCGAGATCCCGTGGACCCGGTCCACGCGCATTCCTCTTGGCTCCTTCTTTCCGCCGCGTGATAAAGCGCCAAGGATCACCACCGGAAACTCCAGCCCCTTCGCCGCGTGAATGGTGGAAAGGCGCACGGCATCCTCGTCCTCCTCGAAATCCGGCACCTCGTTCTCCTCGCGCTTTTCCTCCATCTTTTTTCGAATATCCGCAAGAAACAGCTTCAGGGAGCCCGCCCCTTTCCATTCAAACGCGCGGGCCATCTCCGCGGCTTTTGAAAGGTTCTGGATGATGCGTTCTCCCTCCGGAAGGCGTGCCGCCACAAAATCCACGCCCGTCTCCCGGTACAAACGGGCCAGCAGATCAGGCAGCAAAACGCGCTCCCTGCCCGCCGACAAGCGGGATAAAAGACCCAGAGCATCCTTGACGCGCCCGGATACGGAATCCGGGTTGTCTCCGTAGAGAGGAAGAATCTCCTCGTCGGACAAGCCAAAAAATATTGTTTTAAGCGCGGCGTAACGCGCGGAAAGGTCGCCGGGCACATCGACGGCGGAAAGAACAATCCGCAAATCCTGCACTTCCTGCCGGGAGAAAAACCCCCTCCTGGAAGGAACAATGTTTGGGATACCGGCCCCGGTTAACGCGTTCCGATACCCGGAAAGCACCTCGCCCGAAGCGTCGGAACGGTACAAGACAGCAATGTCGCGCAACATGGCGGGCCGCTCTTTCCCGTCTTCGCCGCGAATTTTCACCGTCCCCGCGATCCTTCGAACCAGAGCCGGTAAAAAGTTTGCTTCGTCCACTTCGGGCGCAAGCTCGTACAGCGTAACCGGATGCCCTTCGCCCGGATCGGACCTGTACGGATCAACAGGCATATACGGCGGCGAGAAATCCTCCTGCCTGGACAAGATCCGTCCAAACAGTCCGTTAAGCGCGGCAAGCAGGTCCGGCCGGCTGCGGAAATTGCGTGAAAGCGAAACATCCTCGCCGCCCTCCTTGGCCACTTCTTTCAGGAATTTGCCGTAAACCTGGATATCCGCGCGGCGGAAACCGTAAATGGACTGCTTCGGATCGCCGACAACAAACAGCTTGCCCGGCGGTCCGCCCGCCGACAATATCCGAAGCATCCGCGCCTGCAATGGATCGGTATCCTGGAATTCATCCACAAAAATGTAGCGGAAACGGTTGGAGAGCCTGCGCGCAACTTCGGGGTTCGACGACAAAACCGCGTCCGCCCGCAACAGAAGATCCATGAAGTCGAGACCGCTTCCCTTCATCCTCTCGTACGCAGCAAGCGCGGCCCCCGCCCTTGAAAATAGAAACCGCGCCGCCGCGTCGCCTTCGGGAATCTCGATGACAAGCGAAAAAAGCTTGCGCAGCGAATCTCGCACCTTGGAAAGAGACGGGCCATCCGGCCGGGGAAATTTCTTTTTGCTTCGGCTCTTGTTGAGATCAATGTCAAACGCCGCGTCCGCCGCGACCGCTTTGGCCGCCGCGACCGTAAGATCACCGCTGTTTATCGCGGACCACACCTCCTCCAATAAAGGCAAAGCGGCCCGAAACGTCATGACGGTCGGATCATCGTCATCATCCGGCGCGACAATGCCCGCCACAAAAGCCCGAAAATATTCCACACAGAGAAGGTATTCGTCGAGCAGGAATTTGCGAAAATCCGCCGAATTGCCAAAATCTGGCGGATCTCCCCGCAGCAGGTCGCGCTGCGTCAAGCAAAGCCTGCGGATAACATCCCACACTTTGCCCGCGTCATGCTCCCTCATGAAGATCTTCTCCCACATCGGGGAAACCGCGGGGCTGCCAAATTCACCGCGCAGGAAAAGGCGAAAAGCGGCGTTCCATGCATTGGCCTCTTCGTTTCCAGGCAAAACCTCAAACAGCGGGTCCACGCCGGCCTCCGCCGGGAAGCTGCGCAGGATGCGCGCGCAAAAGGAATGGAAGGTAGTAACCGACAGCCTCCCCACGGCGTCAACCATCTCGTCCGCCCGGCGGCGCAGCGCCCTCGGCTCTTCATAAACAGATGAAGGAATCCGGACCATCGGATTCCAGCGGCGGAGTTCTTCCTCGATCTTTCCCGTTTCATCCTGGTCCTGCGCGGCGGCAAACAGACGCTCCCACCCTTCCGTCACGCGCGCCTTCATCTCGGCGGCCGCCTTGTCGGTAAAAGTCAAAAGAAGCACCTCGTCCGGCAAAAGCTTTGGCTGTTCGAGAAAAAGATTCGTTACCCGCGCGACAAGCGTCGCGGTTTTTCCGGTTCCGGCGGAGGCGTCCACCGCCAGATTTCGCGTGAATTCCCTCGCCGCTTTTTCCCGCTGCTCAAGCATCTCCGCTATCCTTTCTCCGGACGGTGGACGGAAAGAGGCTCGAGGACGGGATCGCGTAAAATCGCCGCCGAAAGGGCATCCTCTGCTTCCGAGCCGTCGTATGCCGGGGAGACGCGGCAATGGTCTTTAAAAGGACACGAATTGCAATATCTTGACGCCACCTTGCCGGCGTATGTGAACAGGTGGTGTGGGGTCGGCGGAAACGTTCCAGACTTCGCCATGGAAATCCAGTCCGCAAGCGCGTTGGCCCACTCCCGGCCTATTTCATTCCACGAAGGCGCCTGTTTGTCCGCTATACCGCCGCGCATGAAATAGAAAAGAGCGGAAACGGAAGACGGTTTGGGATCAAGCGTTGCCGCCCAGGAGAGATAGATCGGAATCTGGTTTGACAGACCATGAATGATTTCGTCCGGCCGCACTTCCGCGTTTTTGGGATCAGAATACTTGTAGTCGATCACACGGGCCTCTCCCGCCGGCCCCCGGTCCAGCCGGTCCACGCGGCCGCGAAAACCGGGAAGATCGGAAGGCGGAAGGGTAAACCGCTCTTCCAGCCGTTCGACACGCCAGCCGGGATGTTCCGACCACGCCAGCCGCTCCAGTTCCACAAGACGGTTTACGTCTTCCGCAACAGCCATGCACTGAATACGGAAGAGGCCCGGCAGACCGGTGGGATTCTCCCTTGCGAAACGTGTTATGGCTTTTTTCGCCGCCGCGTCGACATCTCCCCAACCCTTGCCTTTCGCGGCTTCTTTGCCAAGTATGCGGAGAATCTCATGGGCGATCTCTCCCAACTCCGCGAAGGCAAGAGAGATTGTTTCTTCAGGCTCCGGCGGCGGCTCGAAACGCAGGAGAACGCCAAGAAGGTATCGGTACGGACAACGGGCAAGCGTATCGAGAGAGGAGGCGCTGTGCGCCGCCGGGACAGACACGGCAACGCCGCCAGGGTAGACGCAATCCCCCTTCGCGCGGGCATTCCAGGCGTGGAGAGTGCGCAGAATTCTGCGCCAATAAACATCGGGCGCGGCGGAAACCTCGCCTGTCCGCCAGGCGGCCAGCGCCGTTTCCCTCCGGCTCAGCGGTCCCGCGCCTGACAGAGCGTCGAAAGAAGAACGCGCAAGCCGCTCGACATTGACGCCGGCAACCGCATCCCAGTCCTCCGAAAAAACGGATGGACCGGCAAACCTTGACATCAAGTGAAGAAGATACCGGGACGGCCGGCAGGCGGCGCCCGCGCTATCCGCCCGGCGCGCTGAAAACGCCACTTCCTTGCGGACCGACGCCGCCGGCAAAGAGAAGAGCAGCTTCTCTTCCGAAGCGTTGCGCCGCCGAAGCGACAAAGCATCCGGAAGATCGTGCCGTGAAAAGATCCGGTTTAGCTCCATGCGCTCTTCGTCCGGAAGAAGAGGATCTTCCTCCATCCGCGCCGGGAACTCTTCCTCGTTGACCGACAGAACCAGCGCGCGGTCGGCGGTAACGCCGCGCATGGATATGGAGTCGCCGAAAACCACCGTTTTCGGAGCGCGCATCCCGCCGCGTTTTCCCACAAAAAGCCGCCGGGAGGCAAGCAGGGCGGCAAACCAGTCAATCGCTTCCCGTATGCCGGTCCACGCCACCAGCGTTTCGCTGATTCCTTCCATATCCGAGAGCATGCCGAACAGCTCTTCCACGGCGCGGCGGTCACGCTCACTTTCCCGCCCTCCGTCCAGAATAATCTGGCATTCCTTTGTCAGCGCCTCGCGGGCCGCCCGCGCAAAGGAAGCGTATCCCGAAACTTTTAGCAGCGGCGAGAGCGTGTTCCGTAAAGACCGAAACTCGGTCAGCAGCAACTCCCGCTGAGCTTCCGCGCCGTCTTGCCCTTCTTCCCCCTTTTCCGCTTTTCGCCGGGAAGGTTTGGACAAGCGCGTTTCCCAGTCATTTCCAAAAACGATCATCCTTTGCCGCGAGAGGATATCCCAAAGGTCGGGGCGCGGGGGCACCGGGCCGCCATCCGTAACCATGCGACGGTACGGTGACGACAGGATGTCTATCACCGCGCTTCTTGGGTAGTCGTCCCTTGCCGCCTCCATCATGCGAAGCAGCAGGCGCGCCGGCGGAACAGAAACAAGAGGAATGTTGATCCTTCCCGCCGTTTGAATTCCGTATTCTTCCGCGACTCGCTCCCAGTCAGCCATCACCTCCGGCGTAACTTTTCGCGCAACGAGAAACACCGAATCCCGCGGCGCTTCGTCAAGCCACCTTCGCACCCGGCGCGCGGCAAAACGCATTTCTCCCTGCTCGTTAGGAGCGGACAACACGGTAAACGGCGCCGTTTCCGGCACAGCCGGGGAACGCGAGGAAAAGATCCTCGCGCGAATCCCCGCAACGGGAGGAGCGGGCTCATCCTCCAAAAACTCGACATTTGATTCAAACGCGGTCTTTAGCCGGTCCCATGTTTTTGCGGCGTAAAAAAAGGAAGGCGAAAGGTTGCCTTCGTGATCGAACACCCCGGGGAAATACGCTTCGTCGAGCAGCCCGCTGGAAAGAATCCGGTCCACCAGCGTCCATTGGAGCCGCGTGAAGTCGTAAAACCCGTACATGCTGACGCGGAAAGAGTAGCCAGGCTGTTCGAAATATTTCACCGCGTCCTGGAAAATCTTGCGGCGGGTCTCCCCGCCCATTGCGCGGACCTTCCGCTCAAACGCGGCTGTCAGCCGCCGCCACTCGGCCCATCGGGCGGCGCCGCGCGCGTCTCCGCGCGACCTGGCTTCCTTCTCCGCCAGAGAGAGCTCCGCGTCCCCGATCCATCCTTCCTCGAGATCCGCCAGCGTCTTCATCAGCGCAACAGAGAAACCTGGCGCGCGGGCAATACGGGCGAAATCGCCATCCCCGCCCGCATACACATCCATCGTCGCGCCAAGCACAGCCGACGCCATCCGCACCGGTGAAAGCTCAACCGGAGAGATTCCACGATGCCGCAGAATCTTCAGGGCAAAATCGTACAGCGTCATCATGGAAGCGCCGGCGGCGGCCCTCTCACGCGCCGACGCAAGCCGCTTCATCAAGTGTTCGCGCAAGTCGTTGGATGGAACAAGGAGGATTCTTCCCCATCCGGGCCCTCCCCACGCCGGATCGCAAAGACGGGAAACAAGCTCCCGTTCCAGCGCGGGGAACGTTCCGGCGAATAACCGTGAAATCGGCGGCGGAGAGGTCATTTCAGATCTTCAACAGACCATACGCTCAAAGTAGTTCATTTCTTTTTCGTTAAGATAATTTTTTGCGATTGATATATCAGCTTTTATTGTCTTGCCGTGTGGCGCGGTTTCCCATGAAGCAAGCCCCATGTGCTTCTTCTCGGCGTCCGCCCGTTCGACTATAAGCTCGGATGCGGTGTGCCTGTGAACCGCGTAATGCAGTTTGTTTTGCGACAGCCTGAAAAAATCCCACATTGTTTTCGCGTCTTTGTCGTAGTCAAACGCTGTCGCGTAAATATCTGTAACCTTTTGATAAAACTTGCGCCCGGACAGACGTATCTCGCGGATATATTGAAGCTGACGCTCAAAATCCTCGTCTGTGAACATATGCTTTTTTTTCAGGCGCTCAACGTCCATCGTCCAGCCCTGGATGGTGTAGTCCTTGGCAATCTGTCCAGCCCATTTGCGAAACCGTACGGCGCGGTCGTTGTTAACCTTGAATCCCACGGCGATAATCATTTGCAGGTTGTAGTGTTTTATATCGCGTTGCACTTGCCGCGCGCCTTCGGCCTGAACTATCCGGAAATTCCGGATAGCTGTTTCCGGCTGAAGCTCGTTATCAGCGTAAATATTGGCAATATGCTCGTTGATTGTGCGGACATCCACCTCATACAGCGCCGACATCATCCTTTGTGTCAGCCAGATATTTTCGTCTTGATAGCGCATCTCGAAACTGCCCGCGCTGTCGCCGGTTGCCGCAATGTAAGTGAGGTATTCCGCCGCCGAACTGCGGAGCTGACTGTCGCCGCGCCTGGCGGCAGGCAGATTTGTCGGAAGCTCTTTCTTTTTCACGCTTATGTCCCCAATACCGCCTTGGTCTCCGACAGTATACTCTCCCCGCGTAGCCGCTTCCAAACCGGCGATCTTTAAGGAGTCGGATATGCTTCATTGCAAACACCGCGCGCGGGCTGGAAAATATAGTGTTGGAGGCTCACTTATGCCTGTACCGGTAAACAGGTTCGCACAGGAAAAAGACAGCCGCGCGGTTTCTTTTGCGTGCCGCAAAATTGCGACCACGGCAGGAAAACCATGAATCCAGCGCCGGACAAAAAAATGCCCCCTTCAGATTCGGTGACGACCACCATCTTCGTCCCGGCGATGGATTGTCCCGACGAAGAGCGCGAGATCCGGGCCGCTTTCGAACGTCTACCTTTTGTGGAATCCCTGACATTTCGACTCTTCGCGCGTCAGGTAGTGGTGACACATAAGGGGCCGCTGGAGCCTATCCTCGACACCCTGCTCCGGATCGGCATGGAAGGACGCCCCGTCGAAGGAACATTCCGGAAGGCCGACATCCCAAGAAAAAACTTAAGCCAGTGGAGAACATTTCTCCTCTCTGGCGCAGCGCTTCTAATCGGAATTCCTTTAAGCCTGCTCTATCCCAACGAGCCGCTTGCCCGGCTCCCATTCCTCGTCTCGATCCTGTCCGGCGGTCTTCCGGTAGCCTTTTGCGGAGTACGGGAGATCCGGAACCTGTCGCTTGGAATGAACGTGCTGATGACCGTCTCGATCGGCGGAGCAACGCTTTTAGGAGAATGGGCGGAAGCTTCCGTCGTTGTCACACTGTTTGCGCTTGCGAACCTCATGGAGGCAAGCAGCCTCGACCGGGCGCGTCGGGCCACGGCCGAGATATTCTCCTCCACTCCCGACCTGGCCGTTATCCGGGCGGGAGGCGCCGAGGGAGAAGAGAGAACCATCCCCGCCGAGGAAGTGCGGCCGGGGGACACGCTGGTCATCCGCCCCGGCGAGCGCGTTCCCGTGGATGCCGTCGTCTTTCACGGCTCCTCCGACTTGAACGAAGCGCTTCTTACCGGCGAATCGCTCCCCGTTGATAAAAAAGAAGGGGACCCGCTATACGCGGGGACCGTTAACGGACGGGGGCCGCTGATCGCCACGGCGTCCCGGCCGCTTTCCGATTCCACCTACGCGCAGATCCTGCGCAGAGTCGAGCAGGCCCAGGCGGAGAAAGCGCCGGTGCAAACCTTCATGGAGCGGTTCGCGGCGATCTATACCCCGGCCGTACTCGGCGCGGCAATTATCATCGCGATAGCGCCGCCAATGCTCGGATATGGAACATTCTCGACATGGACATACCGGGCGCTTGTGATGCTCGTAATCGCGTGTCCTTGCGCGATCGTCCTGGCGGCTCCCGTCGCCACCGTCTCCGCGCTTACGCGCGCCACGCGTGAAGGAATCCTGTTCAAAGGAGCGCGTCATCTGGAAGCGCTTGGAAAAGTCCGCGCTATGGCGTTTGACAAGACCGGCACGCTGACTCACGGCCGGCTTCGCGTGACCAGAGTGATTCTCGCCGCCGCCGTGACGGAAGAAGAAATCCTGCGCCTTGCGTGCGCCGTAGAGACCGGGTCCGCGCACCCGGTCGCCGAGGCAATCCGGAAAGAGGCGGCGTTTAGAGAAGTCGCAACAGCGGCGCGCGGAACAATCACGCGCACCTTCACGGTTATCGAGGGGCAAGGCGTGCGCGCCGAGGTTGACGGAAAAATGGTGTCTGTCGGAAATGCCGGGCTCTTTGACGGCAAGGGTTCTCTCAAAGAAGAGGCCAAGCGCCTTCTCGCGGCTTCAGCTTCCAGCGACGGCCCACTGCTCTTTGTCGGCACGGAAGATTCCATTCTGGGAGCAATCGAGCTTGCGGACCAGATGCGCATCCAGGCGCCAGAGACAGTTCAGGCGCTCCGAAAGCTTGGGGTTTCGCGCCTGGCTCTTCTCACCGGCGATAACGAGGGTACGGCAAAGACAATCGCCGCCGCCGCAGGCATCGACGAAGTGGCGCACGGGTTGTTGCCGGAAGACAAACTCGAACGAATCCGGTCGCTCGTCGCGTCCCACGATACCGTAGCGATGGTGGGTGACGGCGTAAACGACGCTCCGGCGCTTGCCGCCGCCACGGTCGGCATGGCCATGGCCGCCGCCGGATCGCCCGCCGCAATGGAAACCGCGGATGTGGCGCTGCTAACCGAAGATTTGCGGAAGATCCCTTACGCGGTTACGCTGGGCCGCAAAATGGTATCGGTGGTCCGCCAAAACGTCTTTATAGCCATCGCCATCAAGATCGGATTTCTCGGATTGGCCGCGGCCGGCTTCTCCACGCTCTGGATGGCCGTGATCGCGGATATGGGAACTTCACTCTTTGTCGTCTTCAACGGAATGCGGCTGCTTTCCCCTTCATCCCGCCATATCCCTGTTTGTCAATGCTGTCATAACGAACATTAACGCGCCAAGCGTATCCAGCGTCTTCGCCGCAGTCTGTCTTTTCCTTGGCTCCATGCAACCGCGTGTTTCCTTCGCTCTCGCCGTCATAGACTGCGGCTGCGCTCGAAAACATGTGCCCTCGTACCCCTACGCGATTTCTGTCCGCCGCGCCGGATGCCGCCAAAATCTTTCGCTGGAAATGTCGCGGGAATGGACTTAAAGCCACCACAAATCAACAGGTTGCTCTAATGGCCGTCATTAGAAGCTAATGCCTGATGACAAATCCGGGTTTAACGATTCAAAAAACACGGCCCGGTTTTGAGCCGGGCCGCGTGTGAATCCTGTCTCAAGGTTATTTTGTCAGCCTCAACAGTTCATCCGCGCTACGGAACCCGCTTATGACGCGGCCATCCGGCAGGACCATTGAAGGAGTTCCCGGTATCTTGAGACGCCCGGCCAGGCGTATGTTCTCATCGACAGCGTCGGACTTACAAATAGCAGGCGGAGCCTCTTTCCCTGCGTAGATGTCGTCAAGGATTTTCCCCGACTTGTCACAGATCGCGGCCAGACATTTATCGTAGAGCTCTTTGTTCGAGGAATTGCGCGGGTAAGGCATAACGTAAAAAGCCACTTCGGGATCTTTGCCCACCGCCTCTTTTATCGACTCGTGCAGCTTTATGCAGTAGGCGCATGAAGGATCCGTCAGAACGATAATCTTTCTATTTGATGATTCTTTTCCGAGCACAATTGCGTTTTTCAGAGAGATCGACGAAACGTCAACCCGGTTAAGCTCTTCCATACTTTTGAGGGTAAGGTTCTCTTTGTCCGAAAGGCGGATGATATTCCCCTGCAAGATATATTTCTTCGAGTAGTCCACGTATATGGGATATATCTTGCCATCGACCGAAACGCGCATCTCCCAGATTCCCCGTACCGGCCCCGGCACGATTTCCGCAACGTTGTCCGCCCCGACGCCAACCATAGCGGCTACCTCTTCGCGGGTAATGGCATGGCAGGCGGCGCAAGGTTTTGCGGAAGAGTCGTTTTTATCGAAAGCGACCGCGAAGACCGGGATAAGCATAAGGGTTGTCATCAACAATATAAAAACGCGCAAAGTTACTTTCATCGTTCCTCCGGAGACCTTTTGTCCCATATGTTATTTATTGTCTTTCTTACCAATACAGTACCGCTTTCCGCATCCTTATAAAACCGCCTGCTCCATCGGTAGAATCTTCCGCTCAAATGACATGCTGCCGAGATCTCCAACTACCACGACCAGCTCTCCGGGGATCTGGCCCGGCTGAATGCATACGGTGCGTCCCACGCGGGCCAGCCATATGCTGGACTCCGCAGGCGATTCGTGGATATGCCCGTGCAGAGACAACAGCGGCTGTGTCCGCATGATAAAAGCAAGGGTGGCGGCGGAGCCGACATTGAAGCCTCCGTGGACCCGGTCAAGCCCGTTCCCGGAGGGAGGCCCATGAGTAACGTATATAGTCCGCGCCGGGTCCGGCGGAACGGGAAGAGCGTCGAGTTCCTGTTCGATGGAGGGAAGTGTCGCGGCATACTCCGCCCAGTCGGGAATCTCCCGAAAACCGTCGGGAGTGGAAAGAACTCCGGCGCCAAGCTGCTTCCCCGGAACACATCCGGCCGTATCCATCCGCGCCCGGTCTTTGAGCGGGAACGGAACGTCCGCCACCAGGTTCATTCCGATGAACCAGTAGCCATCCGCTTCGACCATCCGCCGGGACAAGTGCGTTACAAGCGGCGTCCGTTCGCAAATCCGGTCGAGAAGCTCGTCGAACACTCCCAGGTCATCGTTGCCTGTCAGCGTCAGATAGCGAATTCCCGCCTCCTGGCATCGCTCAAAGAACGGCCCGAGGTATTCCCGGTAAAACCGCCCCTGGTCTTCAGGATGCCGGGCGTGGGGCGCGATGTCTCCTCCGTTGATCACAAGCTCCGCCCCGATCTCCCGCGCATAGCCAAGCATCCGCTCGTACTTGCCACGGTCGCCGTGCAGGTCCGTCACGTATAGAAACGGTTTCATGGCTGTCTCTCCAGATCAATGATGGTGATCTCCGGCGGAGCGAGAAACCGCATCGGCGGCCCCCATGTTCCAGTGCCGCGATTCACATGCAGCGTTCCTCCTTCGGGGAGAGCGTAGCTGCCGCCGGAACACGGATATGACAATCGGGTCAGCAGCAGAAACGGGAATAGCTGTCCCTGGTGCGAATGCCCCGACAATTGCAGGTCGAACTTCCCGGCCATGTCCGGGTCAACCACCGGACGATGCTTCAAAATGATCGTGAACCTGTCGTCCGCTCCGCTTCCAGGAATATCGGGCTCCGGGCGGCCGCTTCCCGTCATCATATGTTTTTGCGCGGGATCGTCCACACCGATGATCCGGATAACCTCGCCCGCAACCGCCACTTCGTCCCGCAAAAGTGTAAAACCGGCGTCCTGCGTAAAGGAAATGGCATGAGAGAGTCCCGCATAATATTCGTGGTTGCCGTTTACGGCAAACTTTCCCATGGGTGTATGGATTTCGCGGAAGATCCCGGCAAGCCCCTCGATATGTGTAAGTCTTCCATCCACCAGGTCTCCGGTCGAAACAAGGATATCCGGCCGCTGCGCCGCGACAAGATCCGCAACCCGCTGCGCTTTGCCGCTCCGGTGGATAAGCCCAAGGTGCAAGTCGGAGATCTGGGCAACCCTGACGGTTTTAATCCCCGGCGCAAGCTTGTCTGTGGCGATCCGGATATGTACGATTCGGATATTATGCGCCTCAAAAACAGAGTAGGCGGAGAAAGCAACGGCAAGCACAACGATCAGGAGAAACACGCCGCGTCCACCGAGGGCAAAAGAACAGTTTCCCGCAAAACCAAACCACCGCTGCGCAGGCAAGCATAGAAAACGCGCGGCATCAGCGGCAACGTTAAGACCCACGAGGAAAAAGAGAAACCCCATCCAGACAAACCCGGTCAAGGCAACACCTTGGGCCACGTTCCCATGGCCATGGCGCACAAGCAGGTGCGCGGCAAGAACCGGCGCCGACACAAGGAACGCGAACAAGACGAAAAGCGGCGCCCCAACCGTCCAGCCAAAACCAAACGCCGCCCTCGCTTTCAAAAAAACGTACGCATGCATGGTGCCGTATATGAGAAAAAACGCGAGAAGGAAAAAGGGCAATCCGATATCATCCTTTTCCGGCGGAAATTTAAAAACTTTCATGGCAAAAAACGGGATTCCCCCGTCGTCAGGTTAAACAGTTCGCCGTTCTCAAGAAGCCTCCATCCCCCATTGTCGCCCCATTCGGCATAGCCAGGCGGCTGGCTTGACACCGCCCGGATTCCTTCTTTCTCTGAAACAAACAGCGTGTAGTAATCCGGATTCTTGCAAAATACGCGCAGCGCGAAAAGTCCCTCCCCGGCCGCAATCAGCAGGTTCGCGGAGGAATAATCCCCCACAAGATCCGTGTCGGAAAGGATTTCTCCAAGGATTTTTTTCAGCCCTTCGAATGTCCGTTCCTTCCATCGTTCCGACAAAAGCTCAAGAAACACAAGCGTATCGCTGACGCGGCGACGTTCTCCCTCCTCCCCGATCTTTCCGTAAAACGTTCCATTGTGCGCAAGCGCGATCCCCGACAAAAGAAACGGATGGGCATTTTTGGCCCCGACCGCCTCCATGTTTGAGGCGCGCCGGACATGACCGATAAACCGGTCGGTACGAACTCGAAGTTTCGGTAAAAGCGGATCAGACGCCGCGGGCTTCCCGCCGCGCGCACAGCGGATCTCGCCTTCTTCGCGCCACGCAACGCCCCACCCATCCGGATGGTTTCCTCCCTCGCGCTTTTCCCATCCCGGCACAAGATTGCCGTGTTCGCAAAACCAGGCAAGACTGGCCATGAACGGACCCGCATCCGCAGGAACACGGGAAGCGTAGGCTATCAGCCGACACATTCGAGTCTAAACGACATGCGCAAGGGAAATTGCAGCGTATTCAAAAGCAACCGTCCTGTTCGAGAGCCAGGCAGCCGGTTTGCGCGCACAGAATTTTCGAAAAACAGGTATCCGGCGCACCCGAGGAGAGACATCTCAAAAACATGAAAAACGCAGACATGGGGAATGTCGCAAATCCATTTTCTTCCTGTCCTGGAGGCGTTTGCTCCAGCAACCCGTGTTGCCGTTCTTCTTTACTCCAGATTCAGGAACTCGCGCATTACGCC
This sequence comes from Syntrophorhabdaceae bacterium, assembly GCA_009783195.1. Taxonomy (GTDB): domain Bacteria; phylum Desulfobacterota; class Deferrimicrobia; order Deferrimicrobiales; family Deferrimicrobiaceae; genus UBA2219. Next base: position 20,396 of record WRHP01000024.1, read on the forward strand.
TATGTTCCATATGTGCTGCCTGTGCATGCCCACGAGGAAATCCCTCTCTTCTTCGGTCAGATCTGCTTCGGAAAACTCCGTGATCTTTTCGGCAACCCAGGCGCATCCCTTGATTGCAAGCTCGATCCGCTCCTTTTCGTCTTCCAGCGCCAGCAGCTTGTCCGCAAAACCGTTCATGTTGTCGGAGGGTTTAACTTCCCGCCGCGAAATCAGCGAATGCAATATCCCGCAATCTCTGGATTCATTGTTCCGTATCATGCAAAAGACGCGGTTAACGTCTTTGCGCGAGCTTAGAAATGACATTTGCTCATAGATAATGACTCCAGAGCGCTCAGCCTCCAACAGTTCATTCATCAGTTCGACCGTGGTTTTCTTCTCGCCCATTTATTCCTCCAGCGTGTTCGTTTCAGAATCTCGCTTTTGTTTTAGCTTTCGCGAGGAGCCGCTTTCCGCTTGTGTTGTGGATCATGGCGTTTTTGCGGAGTCCGTCGCCTGTCCGGGGCGGGAAAAGCGGCCGTCTCCATAATACTTCTGTTTCCGCTCCGGAATACTTTTTTTAGGAGCCGCTTTGGAAACCACCCATGTCGAAACGTAAAATATCGCGGCGGCTTTGGAGGACCGGATATGATGAAACAGATGGAAGCATCACCTTAAAGAATGTTGATTCAGGAGGAATTCAATGAGCCGTGTCCGGGTCGAGAAAGACTCGATGGGCGAGGTAGAAATCCCCGCGGAAGCTTATTACGGGGCGCAGTCAAAACGGGCGGAAGACAACCTGCCCGTAAGCGGAGAACGGATGCCGCTTCCGGTAGTGCATGCCGTTGCGTTAATCAAGGGGCTTGCGGCGCGGGTCAACGCGGAGCTTGGGCTTCTGCCCGACTCAAGCGCGAAAGCAATCTCAAGCGCCGCCACGGAAGCGCTGGCCGGGAAGCATGACGACCAGTTCATAGTCGGCGTTTTCCAGACAGGCTCCGGCACATCGACAAACATGAACGTAAACGAAGTGCTGGCCAATCGGGCAAATGAACTTTTGGGGGCTCCGCTGGGAAAGTATTCCCCGGTCCACCCTAACGATCATGTAAACCGCTGCCAGTCGAGCAATGATGTCATACCCTCCGCGATCCGTATCGCTTTGCGGCGAAATATCTCGGACCAGCTGCTTCCGGCGCTTGAACGGCTGCAAAACTCGCTCGAAGGGAAAGCCCGTGACTTCTCCTCTATCCTGAAAATCGGGCGCACTCACTTGCAGGATGCCGTTCCCATGACCTTGGGGCAGGAGTTCGACGGGTACGCGACCCAGATAAGCCACGGCATTCGCCGCATCAAGGCGATTTTGCCGGAGCTGGAAGAGCTGCCGTTGGGAGGAACCGCCATCGGAACAGGCGTAAACGCGCATCCGGAATTCGCGCGGCGGACTATCGCGGAACTTGCCCGTTCGACCGGCATTACTTTCCGCGAAACAGGCAACCGGTTTGCGGCAATGGGAGGACAAGACACGCTGGTCGCTTCCGGCGGCGCCATGAAGGGAATCGCCGTCTCTTTGATGAAGATCGCTCATGACCTGCGACTGTTGTCTTCCGGGCCGCGATGCGGTATCGGAGAGATCCTCCTTCCTTCGCTACAGCCCGGCTCTTCAATCATGCCGGGCAAGGTGAACCCGGTGGTCCTTGAGGCAACTATCCAGGTTGCGGCCCAGGTAATCGGAAACGAAACGACGGTGGCGCTGGGCGGGTCGATGGGGGTGTTGGAACTAAACGTCATGCTTCCGGTAATGGCGCGTAATCTTCTGGAATCGTCGGCCCTGCTCTCCTCGATCTTGTTGCTTTTGGCAGACCGGTGCGTCGAGGGAATCGAGGCCGATAAAAAGCGGTGCGATGAGCTGATAGAAAAGAGCCTGTCTATAATCACGCCTCTTTCGATAAAAATCGGCTATAATCAAGCATCAGAGCTTGTCCACGAAGCATACCAAAGCGGTAAAACCATCCGTGAGCTTCTGATCTCAAAAGGAGAGCTTTCAATAGAAGAGATCAACGATATTCTTGATCCAAGGAGAATGATTTAAAAAATGAAAAATCTCCGGACCACAAAATCCCTTGCAGCATCCCTTATAGTAATAGCTTTCTTCGCGGCTTGCAGAGACGGCGCGGGAGCGAAAGCAACCAATACCAATGACAAAACCTCCCTCATGAAGTCCTCCTGCATGTTTTATTGGGATGCTCCGGAGACAACAGTCAACAACGAGACGATCAACCCTTACGACGATCTCTATCACTACGAACTCTATGTTAGCAGCACCCCGTACTTCTACGATACAGACATCCCGGTGACTTTTGTCTCCGCGGTTGAAGAAGGAGAAGGCGGAGCCAAAAAGCTGGTCACAGAGTTCGACCTGTCACTTCTGAATATCGACAATGTTTTCCCCACTCTGTATATCTCCCTGAGAGCGGTTGGGGTCGATGGTCAGAAATCAGACTTCATGGACCCCGTAGCCTGGACGCGGTCCTGATAACTCAAGAAATCAAGACAAGACGACCTTAAGCAACATAAGACGATGAAGGAAGTTTTGCCTACCGCCTGACCAGTAAACCGGACGCCGCCGGCCAAATCATCTGTCCAACCCGGCACCTCAAGATAACGAGAATCCAATTATTCCGTTACCCGGTTGCTTTTTCGCTTGAACCCCTCTGTATGCCCCACTGCCATCTCTGGCAAAACATCGATTGCAAGTCTTACCTGCTACCGGCTTCCATTGGTTCTCATGGTCGGCATCTTTCGCTTCAAAGTCTTCTCCTGCTAATACGCTACCACGTGGGCTCGCCATCGCTTCGCGCCGGGCCGCAATGTTTTCTTCAATTACATATCTGTATTTGGCGCCCCGAATTTGTAATTTTCGCGGAGTTTTAAACCAGGGCAATTCAAAGAGCCGCCCTTGCTTTCTCCCTGAAATCTCTTTCTTATTCAGCCGGTTATACCCCACATCCTCTCGACAAAAATCGCTGGCACGAGCGTTGCCCTATATATAGACGACAAAGCAAAAAAGGGAGAACAAAAAAATGAAAAATCTCCGGACCGCAAAAGCCCTCGCAGCCTTCCTGACGACAGCGGCCTTCTTCGCGGCATGCGGCGGAGCCGGAGTGGAAGTAGCAGGCACAACGACCACAATGAAAACCTCCTGCATGATCTCCTGGAACGCGCCGGAAACAAAAGTAAACAACGAGACAATCAATCCCTACAACGACCTCTATCAATACGAACTCTATGTCAGCAGCACCCCGAACTTCTCGGACACCGACACCCCGGTGGCTTTTGTCTCCGCGGTGGAAAATGGAGAAAGCGGAGCCAGGAAGCTGGTCACCGAGTTCGACCTGGCGCTTCTGAACATCGACAATGCTTCCTCCACTCTGTATGTCTCTCTGAGAGCGGTCGGGGTCGATGGCCAGAAGTCAGACTTCATGGCCCCCGTAACCTGGACGCGGTCATAAGAACTTAAAAAAACAAAAGGAGGGACAACCTTGGAAAACACCTTACTCGAAATTCTGATGCTGGGAGCATGCATGGCCACATTGAGAAAAATCGAGCCCGTCGCCTCCGCACCGGCTTCAGAGAAATACCTGCCTAAACAAACAACATCGCCCCATATGCCTGTGCGCGCTGTCGAGCCCAGGCAGATGTTCGTGCTTTCATGGTTTCGCGGCAAGCGCACGATTGTGAAGATGTAACGTGCGCTATACCTCTTCCGGGCGGACATCAATCCGCCTGACCGAAGGAGCTAAAACCAGGACGATGCCCGCAAAGGCGGCCTTGAACATAAACGCTCTCTTGAAAGCGCAAACCTTCAAAGCGCGAACATGGAGACCAGAAATGAAGAAAAGCTCCAAACAAAATGAACATTGCACTCTCATCAATAAAAAGAAACCTGCTTTACACACAATTTGCTTCCATAAGTTGCTTGGTTTTACAAAACTACATTTTTGTCATACGCCCTCTGTTTCGCGCTTTCCGCTCTTTCAGAAGCAGGGCAAAACTGGGAGTTTCCTTCCTCTTTTTCCGCGAACTTTTCCTTCTGCTCAACAAACAAGGGCTCCCCTTTCTCTTTTGCGGCGAAATCTTTCGTTTATTCCTTTGGTTACGCACCTCTACCGCCGCCCGGACACCGGCGTGATTGTTGCTTTACAGACGGGCCGCATGGCAAACATATAGGAAAAAGAAAAATGAAAAAACTTCAGACCGCTAAATGCTTCATTGAATCGCCAGTCACAGCCGATTTCTTCGCGGCATGCGGCTATGAAGAAAAAACTGTTGCCGGCATTGAACCCAACTCAGGCCACCCTTGTGTGTTATCATGCAATATAGCGAAAAATATGGTCGTTAACGAAATTGTTAACCTTTACGGTGATCTTTGTCACTACGATTCTTACGTAAACGTGACCAAAAACTTCCCAAACAACAATCTCCGTTCAGTGTTTGTTTCGGAAGTTGAAAAAGCCAACATGAGAATTGCGCAGAGCTTTCTTATACGCGGCAGCTACATGTTTCATAATGAATTGTCAGTGTTGGCGGACAAAAAAACAGATTTTATGAACCCCGTCACCCGAATCAGGTTTCAAGAAACGAAGGAGATATGACCATGAAGAAAACCCTCATCGCGATTCTGGTGCTGGGTATCTGTCTGGCCACACTCGGAACCGCCTCCGCCGCAACCTATACAATAAAATGGGGCGCGGTCACCAAATATACGGACGGCTCGACAATCTCCGGACAGTCGGTCACATATTCTGTCTATTGGTCCACCAGCTTGTCCATGTCGCCCGCGAACGCGATCGCAACCGGCATATCAGCAACCTCCAGGAGCTTCGACCCGGCCACTTTGGGGATGAAAGCGGGAAACACCGTCTACTTCGCGGTAAAAGCATCCATAGGCGGCGGAACACCATCAGAATACTCGACTCCCAAATCCTGGATTGTCCCAAGCGGCGGCGCTACCACCGTCGAACCCAACACCATAAGTTGGGGCGCGGTCACTAAATACTCGGATGGTTCAACAATTTCCGGGCAGTCGGTCACATACTCTGTCTATTGGTCCAGCAGCCCGTCCATGTCGTCCCCATCCACAATCGCAACCGGCGTAACAGGAACCTCCAGGAGCTTCGACCCGGTCGCTCTGGGGATGAAAGCGGGAAACACCGTCTACTTCGCGGTAAAAGCATCCGTGGGCGGCGGAACGCCATCAGACTACTCGCCCTCCAAGTCCTGGAATGTCCCAGGCGGCGGCGTTACCACCACAACCTTGAGCAGCATCGCCATCAACGGCGCTTCTTCGGTAAATGAAGAAACATCCTCGACTTACACGGCGACAGCCACATGGAGTAACGGAACCACCTCTACCGTCACCCCGACATGGAGCGTCTCAAGCACTACATACGCTACAATCAACGCCAGCGGAGCGCTTACAGCAAAAAGTGTAACCGCCGACCGGACCGTAACCGTCAACGCAACTTACACAAGCGCGGGCATTACAAAAACAGCAAGCAAAACCGTAACCATCAAGGATGTGCCCGCCACACTGAACAGCATCGAGATCATTGGAGCCGCTTCGGTAAATGAAGGGACCAGCGCTTCCTACACAACGACAGCTACATGGAGTGACGGAACCAGAACTACCGTCACCCCGACATGGAGCCTGTCCAGCACTACTTACGCTACAATCAATGCCAGCGGAGCGCTTACAGCAAAAAGCGTAACCGCCGACCGGACCGTAACCGTCAACGCAACTTACACAAGCGCGGGCATTACAAAAACAGCAAGCAAAACCGT
>WRHP01000025.1 GCA_009783195.1 Syntrophorhabdaceae bacterium
TGGATCGTTACCTGTATGACCACAGATGCACCCCGAACTATGAGACTCGCGCTTGCCCGGCGGCCAACCTTGCGGTTGCGACTCTTCCGCTTGAAGTTACCGCTCCGCGCATGGGCGATATCCTTCAGTCCTGGGGCCACAGCCCGTCCAGAGGCACTGGTACAGGCGGCGGATACGAGGCTATTTACTTCAAGAAAGATCCGAACGAGCCGGTTCCTTGCGGTGGTTGCTATGACGGCGTTCTCGCGAATTTCAACGCCGGTGTTTGCGTAACCAAAGCTGATGGCACTCCTCTCTTCCCGCAGATTTGCGCGGCAAGAATGGCCGCTCTTGAGAATTGCGACAAGCTTTGCAAGACCTACGATGGTCCGGTTAACGGTGTCTATCACGGCGGCGCTGAAACGCTCCGTAAAGACGCGGCTGCTGTAGGCTATTAAACGCGGTTGCAGTGAAGGAGGGCGGGCATTATGCCCGTCCTCTTCTTTTTAAGGTTATACTATAGAAAAAAGCGTAATATAGCGTGCCGTGTTTCGCAGGAGGTTTTGGTTTATGCGATGCGTCCGACATATTCGGCTTGCCGGTTTTATCCGCCGCTGTGACGCAGTTCGCGTGAAGCCATGCCCGGCACCGGGATATTCGAGTGGTGTTGCAAATGTGGAGCCGTAAACAGTTCAACGAAAAACTTTTAGAGTACATTTCCGTTCAACCTTCCGAACAGGAATCTTTGCGCGACCGCGCCAGCGTTTCGGGGGCGGCGTTTGGGCGCTTTCTCGTCTCTCGCGGGTTTTTGACTCAGGAGGCGTTGCGTCAAGCCTACAAGGATCTGTGCGGTATCCCGTTGTTCCTTAGAGATCCCGAAAAATCCGAAACCGTGACCGAGGCTGTTCTTCCTCTATCGTTCATGCGGGCAAGGCTTGTGTTCCCGACGACGACGGCAAATGACTTGATAACCCTGGCCATGGCAGATCCTCTTGACGCGGAGGTTCGTGAGGCTGTCGCGAAAGCCACGGGAAAAAAGGTAGAGGTTCTGGCGGGAACCGAGGAGGATATCCGGGAGGCGATCGAGAAGTCGTTTGGCGATTCCTCCTCCTCAATGGACCGGATTGTCGAATCAGTCACCGATGACGCGCCGGATACGGCTGCCGGCGACGAGCGGGTAGAGCAGTTGATCGGCGTTGCGTCCGAGGCGCCGATCATACGTCTGGTGAATTTTATCCTGGCCCGCGCGATTGAGCGGGGGGCAAGCGATATTCATATAGAGCCGTATGAAAAGATCATGCGGGTGCGATATCGAATAGACGGAGTATTAGAAGATGTGGAAGCGCCGCCGCGCCGGTTGCAGACGGCTGTCGTTTCCCGCATCAAGATAATGTCTCGCCTCAATATCGCCGAAAACCGGCTTCCGCAGGATGGGCGCGTAAAGCTGCGGATCGGCGGGCAGGAAATCGACTTCCGCGTTTCCACCGTCCCGACCCTGTATGGCGAAAGCATAGTGATCCGTATCCTGGACCAGGCTTCTGTTCCGTTGAACATGGAAGTGCTGGGGTTTACTCCCGATACGCTGGATGTTTTCCGCCCTATGGTGTCAATGCCATACGGGATGGTTCTGGTGACTGGCCCCACCGGCAGCGGCAAGACGACAACCTTGCACGCGGCTTTGCAGGAGATCCGCTCCCCGGAGCGAAAGATCATTACCATCGAAGATCCGGTGGAGTACCAGATTCCGGGCGTCATCCAGATCCAGGTCAAGCCGCAGATCGGGCTGACGTTTGCTTCAGGGCTGCGGTCCATTGTTCGCCAGGACCCGGACGTGATCCTGGTGGGAGAAATCCGGGACAAGGAGACGGCGGAGATCGCGATACATTCGGCCCTCACCGGGCACATGGTGCTGTCTACCCTGCACACGAGCGACGCAGCGGGCGCGGTGACCAGACTCCTGGAGATGGGCGTGGAGGAGTACCTGCTTCCGTCGTGCCTTGTCGGTATTCTTGCCCAGCGGCTTGTGCGTACGATTTGCAGTAAATGCTCGATTCCGCACAATGTTTTCCAGGCTCTGCGCGACGAAGTGATCCGGGAAACCGGCTCTTTCCCGGAAGGAGAGCTGCGGATCGGCCAGGGATGCGAGGCGTGCGGCGGCACAGGGTATCGTGGGCGCGCGGGAATCTTTGAGCTTTTGCCTGTAACCGAGAGCATAAAAGACCTGATCCTTTTGCGGGCCGACTCTGGGGCTATCCGGGCGAAGGCGGTAGCAGAGGGGATGCGGCTGCTCAGGGACGACGGCTGGGAGAAGGTGCGCCGCGGAATCACGACGATAGAGGAAGTTCTCCGCGTAACGCGGGCGGGGTAACGCATGGCTGTTTTTGGCTACAAAGCCACCGACGCATCCGGGAAGATAGTTGAAGGAGTTATTGACGCGGCCGACGAGCGGATCGCGCTTGAGCGGCTGCGGGAATCAGATCTTTTCCCTATTCGTATCTGGTCCGCGGCCGCGTCTGAAAAAGGAACGGCGGAGCTGCCTCGCCCGCTTCGCGGGAAGGCGCGTGCGGCTCGAAAAGACCTGCTGCCGTTTCTTAACGGATTCAAGACACTGCTTGCGGCGGGCATGCCGATGGATCGCGCGTTGGAAATGCTCGCGGAACTGTTTCGTGATGCTTCAATGGGCTCTGTTTCCTCCTTCCTGCTGCGCGAGGTCAGGGGCGGGAGTTCCCTTTCTGATGCCATGCGCAAAGCGCCGGGAGCTCCCTTTGGCCGTTTTCTCATCCAGATGGCGCAGGCGGGGCAATCCACCGGTCGTTTAGAGGAGGCGCTGGACCAGGCTTACCGTTATATGAACCGCGATCGCGAATTTAAAGCGAGCGTGATGAGCGCGTTGCTGTACCCCGCAATCCTTCTGTGCGCATCGATTCTTTCCGCGATCATTCTGGTTACGTTCGTGGTTCCACGATTCTCCGGAATGTTTGCTTCCTCTGGCGTTCTGTTGCCGCTTCCTACCCGTATTCTTTTGTCTCTCAGCGGGTTTCTGCGGGAGTATGCCATCTTTATCGTCGTTGCCATAGCCGCTATTTGGGTGTTTGCGCGGGCGGCCTTTGCCCGTCCGGAGATGCGCAAAGCGTGGGATCGCGGAAAGATGAAATGGCCTCTGGTGGGAAAGACGCTGAACGACATAGAAACATCACGCGTCCTCCACTCTCTATCGTCGTTGTTGACCGGCGGAGTGCCTATCCTTCCCGCTCTTGTCATCGCTCGCGAGGTTAGCGGAAACATGGCGGTCCGGGATGGCCTGGAAGCGGCTCACCAACGGATTCAGGGAGGAACCGCTATCGCAAAGGCGTTGGGCGAGTCCACGCCGTTTCCTCTCATAGCTCTTCAGATGATCGCCGTCGGCGAAGAAACCGGCCGCCTGGAGGCTATGCTTGCGTCGGTGGCCAATGCTTGCGAGGACGACGCGCGCCGGGGTTTGAGCCGGTTTTTGACCGTGCTTGAGCCGGTTGTGATTCTCTTCATGGGGTTGCTTGTCGGATTCATCGTTTTTTCGATCTTTCTTGCCGTATTCCGGCTCAGCGAGGCGCCGTTTTAATGCGTGGCCGCGGCGGTTTCAGCCTCATGGAACTGCTGGTCGTATTGTTCATTCTTTCGCTGTTTGCCGCGCTTGCGGCGCCGTCATTCTCCCGGACGCTTCTTTCCGGACGGATGCGCGCTTGCGCGGCGGAAGTCCGCGCGACGCTGTCCAAAGCCAGATCGCACGCCATAGCGGAAGGACGGACGCGCTTTGTGGTTTTTAACCTGGAGGAAGGGACATTCGGGTTGGATAGCGACGCTGTCCTGCGCGGATTCCCCGAGCCGATCCAGCTTGGTTCTTTGATAGTTGCCGGAGAGGAGGTTCGGGGGACGACGGCGCGTGTGCGGTTCTTCCCGGACGGCACCGCGGAGGAGGCGGAAATCAGTGTCGCTTCTGGCGACGGCGGGATGCTTCTATTAAGGATGGACCCCCTGACTGGAATCGTGGAAGTGGCGCAATGATGAAAAGGGAAGAAGGGTTCACCCTTATAGAAGTTATCGTGTCCATGACGATCCTTGCCGCGGGCATAATAGCGGTTTTTGGCCTTCTTTCCGGTTCTCTGCGGCTGTCTTCCGTATCTCGCGACTCGCTGGAAGCGTCGATCTATGCGGGCCAGCGGATCGAAGAGGCGTTTTTGGCGCCAAATCCCGTTGAAGGGGAGGAGCGCGGATCCTTTGGGGATAAGTACCGGTGGGAGCTTTCCACTTCCTTCGTTGGACAGGAAACGGAGGCGGAGGAAGAGGGAGAGACGGAAAAGAGGGAAGAGGCATATGAAGGGATCCGGATGACAGTTAGGATTGTCTGGACGGATGGGGGAGACGAGCGGTCCACAGAGGTCAGCGCTATCCGCTGGAGGCTGTTGAAAAAGGATGAAAATGTGTAAACGGGGGGCAAAAATAGAAGGGTTCACCCTTCTCGAATTGCTCCTGGCGATCACGATTTTCGCGCTGATTGTGGGAAGTGTCACGGCAGGGTTTAGGCTTGCCTCCATCACAATTGACCGGGGAGAGGAAACCGTGCGCGCGGCTGCGCGGTTGCGCGCCGCAATTGGGATCATCGAGCGGTCGATCCGATCCGCTGATCCGCTTCCTGTATATACCGACGACCACGAAGTCATGTTTTTTGTCGGAGGGGACAAGCACCTGATGTTTCTTACGGCGCAGCCGATCGCCGCATTTGGCGCTAAAGGATCGCAATTGGTATCGTTCCATGAAATTGCGGGGTCCGGAGGCGGATTGGCGGTTTCCACGGCATCGCCTTTCCGTACGGAGTCATGGGAAGGGGTCGAGAACCCGCGGGTCTTGGTGCCGGGAGCGGAAGACGTGGCGTTTTCCTATTCACCGGGACCCACTGAAGACGGGAGATGGGAGTGGTCGCCTTCCTGGGACGCGGAAGAGGAAAGAAGCCTTCCCGCGGCGGTGCGTGTGGAGTTTTCCGTCTCCGCCGGAGAAGCTTCCGGGAAAACGGCGTTTGTCGTGCCGGTCATGACAGTCAGCGGAGCGGGGATATGAACGGGAACCGCGGCATGGCCCAACTTCTTGTCCTGTGGACTCTTATGTTGCTGGGAACGCTGGCGGCAGGGTTTGCCTTGTCGATGCGCGCCGAGGCGCATGCGGCGCGCAATGGGATCGACAGCCTTCGCGCTTACTATCAGGCCAGAACCGGGATATCAATGGCGATTACGCTTCTTTCTACCATTCCGGTGGACGATCTGTCGGGGGTTCTGATCGAAGGCGAGGAAGAAGACGCCGCTTACCGTGTGGAAATTGTGGGAGAGGGAGGCAAGGTCAATATCAATTTGGTATCAGAGGAAGATCTGCTCTATATCCTTAAAAGAGGTGGGCTTTCAGGTGAGAAGGCGGAAAGCGTCTGTGATGCCATTCTCGACTGGAGGGACGCCGATGACGAACCAAGACCCAATGGCGCGGAGTCCTCTGAATATGCCCGGCTACGGGAGCCGCTGTTTCCGAGAAACGGAGGGCTGGCAAGTATCGAGGAACTCCGCTGCGTTATGGGCGTTAAGCAGGAGTTCTACGACCGTTTTTTGTCGCGCGTGTTTACCGTCCATGGGAGTGGGTCGCAGGTAATCGCATACGAAGCCTCCAGGACCGTTCTTGCGTCTTTGCCTGGAGTGTCATCGGAAGCCGTGGCCGAGATTATGGCAAGGCAGAGTGAAGGTTCCAAGATTTCCTCCTCGGACCTCGCCGGCATGATGTCTCGCGGTTTATTGACGCAAAGAGGGGTTTTAATGCTCTCTGGCAGATCGCCTTCTCAGGTTTATGAAATCACCGCGACCGGGCGGGCGGGGCAAGGAATGGTCCATACCGTGAGGTGTCTTGCGTCGGTTGACGGACGCGGGAGAGGCAACAATTCGGCCAAAATACTCCGATGGGTGGACTTGGTTACCCGCGAGGAGGTATAGTGAAGTTCATTCGGACATCGCTTGGAATAGATATATCAGACTCTCGCATTGCGCTTGTGGCGCTGCGGAGTTTTTTGGGAAGGGTTTCCGTCGCGGCTCCTCCTCTTTTGCATGAGTTTCGCGATAAGCGTGAAGCGGCGGCTCGTCTGGAAGAGATAGAAGCCGTACTGGGCGAATATGTAGCGCGTCATGGGCTTGTGGGAGCGGATGCTTTTCTTGTGCTTCCGGCGGAGCGGGTTCATTCGATGCGCGTGGCTTTTCCGTCCATGCGGGACAAAGATTTGCGGGACGCGATAGGGCTGGAGCTTGACCGGCTGTTTCCGCTTCCGTCGGATCAGTTGCGATACGGATATATGAAGCTGCCGGGGCAGGCAAAAGACGGGAAAGTCTCTCTTATCGTGTCGGCTGTATCAAAGGAGTTTATTGATCCGTTAGACCAGCTTCTTTCCCGCGCGGGGCTGATCCCGGCCGGTTCGGCGCCATCGGCGTGGGCCGCGGGAACCTCCGTTGCCCGGATCTTTGGAAATTCTGCCGACCGGTCAGGGTTTTCCGTGCTGCTTCGCCGGTTAGAGGAATCTGTGGAATGCACCGTATTCCGCGGCGCGGCGCCGTTGTTTTGTTCCACCCGGCCATGCGACGAGGAAAAAGCGGGCGAGGAAGGCATTTCCATTGCGTTGGCGGCGCTTGCGGAAACATCTGTTGGAGAAGATGGACCGGTTGAACTGTATGCTCCGCCGGAGTGGTTTCCTGAGCGGGAGTTCACCCGCGGAGCGGATGAGGTTTCTTTTCGCGTGGCGGAAGATTTTACGGCCCGCGCCTTGGGAGCCATGTTTGGCCCCGATCTTTCGCCGGGTGTGGCGGATCCGTCGATATTTCTTTGCGCTTATGGAGTCGCGGCCGGCGGAAAAGACAAGGACTTGCAGACATCGACATCCGCCGGGGAGATGTCGATCGCAACGCGGAAAGTGGCTGTTGCGTGTGCCGTTGCCGCGCTTTTGCTTGGCTTGGCCTGGCCCGCTGCCGTGGCGTTGAGAGTGGTGGCGGATCTCAAGCGTATGGATCGCCATGTCGCGGAGCTGCGTCCCTTTGCGGAACAGTATCAGGCGGCTCAGGCGGAGGTTGATGATATAAAAGCGAAACTATTGGTATTTCGTGAGATGGAGATTGCTTCGGGTGAGGCCATATTGATATTGAAAGAGCTTACCGATCGCTTCCCAAATGGTACATGGGTTGCTTCTGTGCGTTTGGAGGAACGCAACGTGGATATAGAAGGGTTTTCCCCTTCCGCGAACGATCTTTTCCCGGCGTTGACCAGGGATGGCCGGTTTCGTTCGGTAAATTTCGGAGCCCCGGTCATGCGCCAGAATGAAAACCTGGAACGGTTCAGATTGCGAGGGGAATACGTTCCTCTGGGAACTCCGGCTTCCCCTGAGCCCACCGAGCCTCAGGAAGAGGAGGAGGGCGCATGATGAACAGGTGGAATACAATTGTGTCGTGGTTTAACGGGATGTCCTTTCGTGAAAAAGGATTGGTCATCGGATGTCTTCTGCTGTTTGGCGGAATTATAGTGGCAAGAGGTCTGGTTTTTCCCGTATATGCGAAACATAAAAAGAACATTGCCGCCGTACGGCAGCGCGCTTCCACGATAGATCTATATGAAGAAATCCGTAAAAACTCTGGTCTGATCGACGAGAAGCTCGGGTGGATGAAGAAACAGGCAGAAGATCGGGAAGCGAGACTTCTTAAAGGAGGCAGTGCCCCGGAAGCCGGCATCATACTCCAGGAACTCCTCAAGCCATTAGTCCGAAAGCCTTCCGTCAAGTTGACATCTGTCCGTTCGCTTTCGCCTGTAAAAAAGGGCATGTACACTGAAATTGCGGTTCAGCTTGACCTGCAAAGCACTACCGCGGAACTTGCGCATATTCTTGCCGACATCTCCCGGCAGTCGAAACTTCTCAAGGTGCGTAAATTACAGGCAACCACGGGGATGTACCCTGGTCGCCAGTTGCAGGGTAAGGAAACGATCAACATCTCGATAGTGGTAGCAGGATTATCCGACGCTCCTTTAGACGATGCGCTGGCTTCCGAGGCAGGGAAGCCATGAGAAACCCCAAGCTGCTTATTATTGCGCTGTGTTTGATAGGCGTCCTGTTCGGATGGAAGGCGCAGAAAGCCTGGTTTTCGCCTCCTGCGGCTATTAATCCCACAAAGCACCCAAGCATCGACCTCGGACTTGACGATCTGAGCCCGGTTCCGCGCAAGGATCTGGTCAGCGCGGTTGCCGCCGTCTCGGGCCGTCCGCTATTTCGGCCGGACCGGTCGTTTTTTAGCGAAGATACGCCGGGAGACGAGCGGGATCTTTCCAACCTGTCGATGATCGGTTTGATGACGCTTGGCGGAAAGACGAAAGGGATTGTGATTTCTAAAAGCAGCAACCCGCATACCGAACGATGGGAATTGCAGGAAGGCGACTCGCTGCTGAGGTTCAAAGTAAAAGAGATTCGTGAAGACGGTATAGTTCTGGTCTCCGAAGGAAGAGAAGTCCTGCTGCCTCTTTATGCGGGTTCTCCGACGGTGGACGAAAAATCGCTGCGCTCACAAAACACTATGAGGAGTCCCAACAGAGGAACTTCACGGCCAGGTACTCCCCCCGCGCGGCAGAATCAAACACACGAGCATGGAAATGTTCCGGGAGAAAACCAATGAAACGACTAACATGGAAACTTTGTTTTGCAATATTTTCCGTATGGCTGCTGGCGGCGGGGGTTGTTGCCACGGCAGCGCCTGACCCGCAGGCAGGTTCCGGCGCGAATGTTATCGTACAGGAGGAATTGCAGGCTCCGAAAGCTGCTTCCACGTCGGTCTTGCCCGCAATGCCAGAGGCGGCTCCTCAAGCTTCGGCGGTTTCCGCCGCGGCACCCGGTGTCGAGATTCGAGACCCGGAGGATTATCCTGCCCAGGATTCAGCGGCTGTTCCTCAAGCTCCGGCGGCCCCTGCGCCTGTGGTTATTCCCAACGCATCGGTTACTCCTGCTCCGGCGCCTGGGGCTGCTCCTCAAACCCCGACGGTTTCCATCCCGATATCCGGCGATATTCCGGATCTGGAGTCTCCCGACTACCAGGAACCCGGAACTCCTTCTCAAAATCTGGCGGTTTCTGTCCCGATATCCGAGGGTGATATTCAGGATCTGGAGGGTTCCGGAGAGGCGCCACCTTCCGGGGAGGGAGGCGGGTTCTTCGTTAAATTCAACAATGCGAACCTTTATGAGGTTATCCATACACTGGCTGCCAACGCCGGGATTAACTACACGATTGATCCGCGCGTAAAGGGCGTGGTGAATGTCCACACTCAAGGAATGCTTCAAAAGTCTTCCGCCCTTGATCTGCTGTTCACCATTTTG
This sequence comes from Syntrophorhabdaceae bacterium, assembly GCA_009783195.1. Classification (GTDB taxonomy): domain Bacteria; phylum Desulfobacterota; class Deferrimicrobia; order Deferrimicrobiales; family Deferrimicrobiaceae; genus UBA2219. The sequence continues at coordinate 9,383 of WRHP01000025.1, forward strand.
CGGGTCAATGGCGCAACGGCGGTTAAAGAAGGGGATACCTACCACATCCTTCCGATGTCTGACGCGAGGATGGAGCCGCTTGTTCCGTCGCTCGCCGGAGATAAAAGGGTCAGAGGCGCCCCCGGCCAGGTCAGCATGCGCGCGTATCCTCTGCAGCATATTTCCGTAGGGGAAATGGCGACGGTTATCAAGCCGTTTCTGTCGCCCGCCGGCGAGGCGGTGGAGGTTGGCCGCGCGAACACGCTGTTGGTTATCGATACGGAAGCAAATCTTGACAAGATAGTCCGCCTCGTTGAGCTTTTGGACTCCGATGTGTTCCGGTCGGCTGGGGTGAAGCTGTTCAAGTTGAAAACGCTTGATCCGGACGAAATGGTAAAAAATCTGGAAAATATTTTCGGGGCGCTGGATTTCTCCTCGAACGGGACGAAGCCGTCGGGCATCAATTTTGTTTCTATAAGCAGATTAAACTCTGTTCTCGTTGTAAGCGCGTCCCCGAAAGCCATGGCGGATGTTGAACGGTGGATTGAGGAGCTTGACCGTCCGGGAGGGTCCTCGTCCCGCTCGGTTCACAGTTATCGGATACGGTACGGGAAAGTCGCCGATATTATCGCTGTATTGACTTATCTGTATCCATCAAACACCGCTATTGTACGCAGAGCGGCGAGGACGGAGTTTAACCCCTCGGTTTCTACGATGTCGGGCCAGTCGTCGGGTTTTCCCGGTCCCGGATCCCAGGGTATGGGGCAGATGCAGACACAGCCTCAGACACAGATGATGCAGGCTGCGCCCCAAAGCGCGCCGCAGTACGCGTCGCAGTATGCGCCGCAGCAGCCCGCAAGGCCGGGAGGGGCTTCGCAATTGGGGGGTAGACGCTCGAGATCGGCGACGGGAGAGGAAGAGAAGTCGTTTTACATCATCCCGGACGAAGCTACGAATTCTTTGATTATTCGGGCAAGTCTTGCGGAATATGCGGATCTCCTTGCAATCTTGAAGACGATCGACGTATATCCTCAGCAGGTGCTGCTCGAGGTGCTAGTGGGAGAGGTGAATCTGTCGGATGATATGAAGCTCGGCATAAGCTGGCAATGGTCCGGGACCAGCGGAACCAACCAGAATGTCAATCATACCGTCTCCATGATGGAGTCGGGATTTTTGAATAATTTCACCTATTTTATCGAAAAAACGAACCGTCTTACCGCGCTGTTCAAGACATTGGCGGAAGACGGAAGGGCATCAATCCTTTCTTCGCCAAGCATTATTGCGTCCAACGGGAAGGAGTCGACGATCAATGTTGTCGACCAGATCCCCATAACGACTTCAGTTTTAAACAGCGCGACGAATCCGCCGGTGACGACAACCTCGGTTGAATACCGGGATGTTGGCGTCATCTTGAGATTTACGCCATACATTAACGACGATGGCCTTGTGACGATGGAGATAGAGCAGGAAGTAAGCGATGTAAACCTTGGGTCCGCAAGCGTCGGATCAAACCCGAGTTTTTTCAAGCGGAGCATAGCCACCAACCTGGTTGCTTCACAGGATCAAAGCATTGTTTTGGGAGGGCTTGTCAAGGAGAAGAAATCGCTTGATCGTGCGGGTCTGCCGTTTTTCTACAAGATACCGGTTATCGGCTGGCTGTTCGGGTCCAGGGAAGACAGCTTGAGCCGGAACGAGCTGTTGATCTTTATCACGCCTCGAGTGATTCGCAGCGTGGAAGAGGGGGTAAAGCTCAGCAGGGACTTCGAGGACCGGGTTACCCAGTTGAAGGCGCGTATGGAAGAAGCCAAGGGGATGCGGATCAGGTAAGACCGCTTTACCTTCTGGCATAAAGCGAAGAAAAAGGGCCGTCAGGGAATACCTGTCGGCCCTTTTGTTTTAAATGGTGCCGGAGGCGGGGGTCGAACCCGCACGGCCGTGAGGCCACGGGATTTTGAGTCCCGCGCGTCTGCCAGTTCCACCACTCCGGCGGCAAGAATTTATCTTATACATTGTTTTTTGCGATGATTCAAACAGATGCTTGAGAATAAAGGCATATAATCATGGCGTCTGGTGATAGGCTTTGCCTGATGGTTGTGGTTGCGAGGCGATTAAGCGTGTATTGGTTTTGTGGTTGCGCTAATGAGTATTTCAGCCCGCGGTTTTGTGGTCCTTAATTATTATAGACCCAAGGAGGCTACAATGCGTTTCCCCGCCACCAAGATCGTCTGCACGATCGGTCCTTCGTCTGACTCGCCAAAAACAATCGAGGATCTTATCCGCAAAGGAATGTCCGTCGCGAGGTTCAATTTTTCCCATGGAGCGCACGAGTGGCATGCCAAGGCGATCAAGACTGTGCGGGCGGAGGCGCAAAAGCAGAAAAAGCACGTGACAATCATGCAGGACTTGCAGGGGCCCAAGATCCGGCTTGGAAAAATCCGGGGGGGAGAGATTGCCCTCAAGGAAGGATCGGTATTTGCCCTGACGATTGCCGATGTGCTTGGGGATGCGTCAATCTGCAGCGTGGATCACAATGGGTTGTTGAAGGATGTGCGGCCTGGAGATCGCATTTTGCTCAAGGATGGGGCGGTGCGGCTCAGCGTCAAGGAGATCAGCGGGAAAAACGCGCTGTGCCGCGTGGAGCAGGGCGGGGTTGTAAAGGATCGGCAAGGGGTCAATCTTCCCGACGCAAAGGTGTCGCTGCCGTCGATGACGGCCAAGGACCTGAAGGACCTGGCCTTTGGGTTGAAGCTTGGCGTCGATTACGTGGCAATTTCTTTTGTGCGTTCTGGTGAAGATGTGCGCAAGCTCGTACAGACTATACGGGCCGCTAAAGCAAACATCCCGGTTATCGCCAAGCTTGAGAAGCCTCAGGCGCTGGACAATCTGGAGAGTATTCTTGAGGTGTCCGATTCCGTTATGGTGGCGCGTGGCGACCTGGGAGTGGAGGCTTCCATAGAGGAAGTTCCACACCTCCAGCGAAAGATCATCACCGCGGCGCTCAAGGCGGGGGTTTCCACTATTACGGCGACACAAATGCTTGAGTCGATGATTGAAAACCCCACTCCGACGAGGGCGGAGGTGTCGGATGTCGCGCACGCGGTGTGGGACGGCAGCGATGCGGTGATGCTGTCGGCGGAAACATCGTCGGGAAAGTTCCCCGTCAAGGCTGTCGAGACAATGCGGAAAGTGGTGGAGAGCGCGGAAGCGCACATGCCGCCTGCTCCGGAGGGGCTGTGGCGGCCGTATGGGTCCGCCGGCGCGGTGGCGGATGCGGCGTGTCGGGCGGCGGCTGATATGAATGCGAAGGCGGTGGTTGTATTCACCCGGTCCGGGCGCTCCGCGGCTATCATGGCTGCGTCGCGTTCTCGTGTGCCTGTTATAGCCTTCACCCCTGTCCGGGGAACCGCGTCGAGGATGGCGTTATTGCGCGGGGTAGAGCCGATGCTTTTGGACGAAGAGGTGGAACCGGTCGTCATGGGACGCAAGGCTGTTGAGATGCTGCGTAAACTCCACCGGATTGCCAAGGGAGACGCGTTGGTCCTTGTCTACGGTGAAAAGGATGCTCCTTGCGACAGACTCCGGATCATGACGGTTTGAGTTTTGTGTTTTAAAACGCGTTTGAATACCTGATCGGAAGCGAGGATGGCTGCGCAATGAATATCGTAGATATCTTGTTAATCGTTCTGGTGCTCTTTTTCGGCATCTTCGGCGCTGTCCGCGGCCTGGTCCGGCAGCTCTTTGCTATTGGCGGACTGCTGGCGGGTCATCTGGTCGGCATTCGGTGCTGCAGTTTATTCGCTTCTGTTTTCAGGATGCACTTCAAGTACGCGGAGCTGGCTTGGTACGTCTTTATACTTCTGATGATCTATATCTTTGTTTTTATCTTGGGGTGTGTAGTAAGAGACAAGGTTGACGGTATGAAGCTGTCGTTTATGGATCACGCCTTGGGATTGCTTGCCGGGTTTTTGAAAGGCGGGCTGCTGGTGGTTTTATTGGTATTTCTGCTGGTTATCATTATGCCTAAAGACAACAAGGTGTTGCGGGAGTCAATGATTGTTCCGCAGGCGGTTGCCGCGGGGAAATTGATAGCCAAGGGATTCCCCGCGCATATTTCGGATTCTTTCCAGGAAAAAGTAAGGGCGGTCGAGAAGCGACCGCCCTTGCCTTTCTTTCGCGAGCGTTAGGCTCCAAAAGGCGCGTTACCCTGTCTTTGCCTTGCGTAGTCCCGCCTTCTGCGAGTTTTTGATGGCGCACAGGTCCGCGCACATCGTGCAGGTATGCTCGTCCACTGACGGCAGGTCACTGCCTCGCCACTCTTTTGCCCGCTTGGGGTCTATAGATATTTCGATCTGCGTCTTCCAGTCGAAGTTAGCGCGGGCGTCCGCCATGATGTTGTCCCGGTCCATCGCTCCAGGGATGCCGCGGGCGATGTCGGCTGCGTGGCCGGCGATTCTCGTGGCTATGACGCCTTCACGCACGTCCTCGATCAACGGCAGCCGCAGGTGTTCGGAAGGGGTGACGTAACATAAAAAGTCGGCTCCGCTCCACGCGGCGATAGCGCCGCCAATGGCCGCGGTGATGTGGTCGTAACCGGGTGCGATGTCGGTGACCAGCGGTCCGAGGACATAAAACGGCGCCCCGTGGCACAGCCGTTTCTGCAGGATCATGTTTGCGGTGATCTGGTTCAAGGGGACATGCCCCGGCCCCTCGATCATAACTTGCACATCGCGGTCCCAGGCCCGTTCTGTGAGTTCGCCAAGGACCATCAGCTCGTGAACCTGCGCCCGGTCGGTCGCATCCGCCAGACAGCCTGGCCGTAACCCATCGCCCAAAGACATTGTTATGTCGTATTCACGGCAGATGTCCATGAGCCGGTCATACTGTTCGAAAAACGGGTTTTCCTTGTTGTGATAGGCCATCCATTCGGCCAAAAGTGACCCGCCACGGCTGACGATGTCCAAGCGCCGCCCTTCCCGTCTCAGTATTTCGAGCGTGGAGCGGGTCACGCCGCAATGAACGGTCATAAAATCGACGCCGTCCTCGGCTTGCTTCTCAATGCCGCGGAAAAAGTCGTCGGCGGTGAGCTCGACCCACGACTTTCCGGCAAGGTAGCCTTCCGCCGCCGCCTGGTAAATGGGAACGGTTCCAAGCGGAACGTCACACTCGGCAAGGACTGCGCGCCGGATCTCGTCGATCGGCCCGCCGGTGGAAAGATCCATCACAGCGTGCGCGCCGGCTTCGACAGCGACGCGCATCTTCGCAAGCTCAAGCTCGATATCGGCGTGGTCGCGGGAGGAGCCGAAATTGGCGTTTACCTTTACGGTCATTCCTTCGCCTATGGGAATAGGGCGAATCGGCCGGCGTTTCTTGTTCTTGCAGATAACCGCTTTGCCGACCGCGATCTGCGAACGTAGTTTTTCGGGATCTATTTTTTCGTCTGCCGCCGCGCGGGCAATCTCCGGCGTTATTTCTCCTTTTCTTGCACGGTACATGAGCGTCATGACCATTCCTCCTGTCCTTGTGTATGCCTCAAAAAGGCGTTTTTGATAGATAGGTTTATATCTGATGCCGCTTGCCTGGGATCTTTTGCCGCAAGGATTGCCGAGATCATGGAAACTCCGTTAGCGCCTGCCGCGATAACTTCGTTAATGTTTTCAGCTCCCACTCCTCCCAGCGCGAACACTGGGATGCGTGTGGAGGCGCAGGCTGCCCGGAGCGTATCCACGCCCAGCGGGGGGCCGAAAGCCGCTTTCGACGGGGTGAAATAGACCGGCCCAAAGACCGCGAAATCCGCTCCGCCCGCTTCCGCTTCCGCAAGCTGTTTTGCGGTGTGTGTGGAACAACCGATCAGGCGGTCTGGCCCCATGAGGCGCCTGGCGTCCCGAGTCGGGATTGAGTTTCTTCCCATGTGTACGCCATCGGCGTCGGCTGCCAGCGCTATGTCTATCCGGTCGTTGATCAGCAGCTTTGCCCCGTAGGCGGAAGTAAGCGCCCGTATCTTCAGGGCCAATTCCAGCAAATCACGGCTTCCGAGATCCTTCTCCCGAAGCTGGACCGCATGTACGCCGCCCGCGAGGGCGTGTTCTACCGCCGAAAGGAGATTCCCTCCGCGCGCCAGCCGGCGATCTGTTATCAGGTATAGACGGAAATTTACCGCCACGGGCAAGGTTTTATCCTCCGCCTACCAGCGTGACAATCTCCAACCGGTCTCCCGACGCAAGCGTGAGCGTGTCGAACGAAGGTTTCCGGAGAATCTCCGTGTTGTGTTCTATAGCTACCCGTGTTGTCGGCAGCGACAGGTCGCGAAGCAATCCGGCGACGGTTGTTCCGGAAGCGATCTCCCGTTCCTTGCCATTTACGATAATCTTTATCTGCGTTTCTCCCATTTTGGAAAGCGGGTCTTCCTTTCGATAAAATAAAAAAACCGCGCCAGATACGGCACGGTTCGAAGAGCACCACCTCCCTGCGCCGGTATTACCCGGATCAGGTTCGACGGGTTGCCCGTTCAATGATACGGGCTCTCAGCGAATGCACCCCCAGCGGTAAGGCGAATTGTATAGAGGCACGGCTATTTTGTCAACGAGAATAAAACCGATGTTCTTCTTGTTTTTCCAAGCCTTTACTTGCTCTTAAATGGTGAAGTAAACTTCGTAAACTACAGAAGACCTAAAACATCAAAGAGGCTCCCCCTTTTGACCAGACCAACGGTGGCGGAAATCCATCTTCCGGCTCTCCGGCATAACTTTCAGGCCCTTCGCTCCCTTCTTCCGGGCGAGACAAAGATGATTGTGGTCGTAAAGGCGAATGCTTATGGGCACGGGGCGGTTCCCGTAGCCCTTGCTTTGGAGGCCGAGGGAGCGGCGATGCTGGCCGTGGCCACGGTTGAAGAGGGGATTGAACTGCGCCGTGGAGGGGTGCGGGCTCCCGTCCTGGTGTTTGGAGAAGTTGATCTGGACCAGGCGGAAGAAGCGCAGGCGCATTCGTTGTCCGCTGTAATGTTTGACCGGAGGCAGGTTCCGCTTTTTGACGGCGTTGCCAAAAAAACCGGGAAGCCGTTTCCCATACACGTAAAGGTGGATACAGGGATGGGGCGGCTGGGATTTACCCCCGAGGCGGCGCTAAGGTTTTTGGCGGATCTGCCGGCGTATCCGGGTTTGAAGCTCGAAGGGTGGATGACTCATCTCTCATCCGCTGATGGTTGTGAAAAAGAAGATCATGCGTTTACCAGAACGCAACTGTCCGTCTTTGCGGATGGAGCGATAAAGGCGCGAAAAACATGCGGTTTTGTAATGGTTCACGCGCTGAACAGCGCCGGAATCCTTGCTTTTGGCGATCAGGCGTTTGACGCGGTCCGGCCAGGTATTGCGCTCTACGGCTATACGACATTGCCGCCGGATAGCGCGCCGGTTTCCTTGCGTCCCGTCATGCGGATCGTATCCAGGGTTATTTCCATCAAAGAAGTGCCAAACGGCCATTTTGTCAGTTACAACCGGCGTTTTGTCTGCCGGGGAGCGCGGCGGATAGCGGCGGTTCCCATAGGGTATGCCGACGGCTATCGGCGTGGGCTTACCGGGCATGCCCGGATGACCGTGGAGGGAATGAAGGCCAAGGTTGCCGGGACGATATGCATGGACTTGACGTTGCTCGACGTGACGGGAATCCCAGGAGTCGGGATTGGCTCCGAGGTAGAGGTTATGGGGGAAGCGTCCATGACCGCCGCCGAAATTGCGGACATTTGCGGCACGATTTCTTACGAGGTTCTCACCGGCATAGGGTTGCGGGTTCCAAGAAAGGTGGTCGATTGATCGTCCGGGCGGCGATTTTATGTCGTTTATAATAAATATGTTTGCGCATTCGCTGTTCCATGATCAAAGAAGAGGGTTTTAAAGCGAAAGAAGCTGATTTGACGCCGGGTTATTGTCAAATGTAACGAACTGTTTATGCGTAAAAAGGTGTTGTGTCAAAATATGAAATGTTTTTGAATACGGCGCGGCATCAGGCCGCAAAACGGCATAGGGAAAGGCAAAACAGCATGGCAAAGATTCAAAGAGCGATAGTGAGCGTATCGGACAAAACGGGCATAGCGGAATTTTGCCGGGCGTTATCCCGTCTTGGGATCGAGATGTACGCGTCTGGCGGGACGGCAAAGCTTTTGCGGGAGAAAAAGATTCCGGTCTGCCTCATCGAGGAGTATACGGGGTTTCCGGAAATGCTGGACGGACGGGTCAAGACGTTGAACCCGAAGATACATGGCGGCCTTCTCGCGCTCCGGGGAAACAGGGAGCATATGAAGACCATCGAGAAGCATGGGATCACCCCGTTCGACATGGTGATAGTCAACCTCTACCCCTTTGAGGCCGCGATCGCGCGCTCCGGGTGTACTCGCGAGGAGGCGATCGAGAACATCGACATCGGCGGGCCGTCGATGCTGCGTTCGGCCGCCAAAAACTGCCAGTCGGTCGCCGTGGTGTGCGACCCGGCCGATTACCCTGGCATTCTCGCGAAGCTTAAAAAAAACGCAAAAGATCTTGATGGCGAAACGCTTGCCGAGCTTGGCCGCAAAGCCTTTGCCCTCACCGCGCGTTACGACGCGGCAATATCAAACTACCTTGGCGCGGGGAAAGACGGAAAAGATCCGTTTCCCGTCACTCTTTCCGCTCAGTGGCGGCGGCATCAGACGCTTCGCTACGGGGAGAATCCGCATCAGCGCGCCGCTTTTTACGTCGATACGCATCTGCCGGGCGAGCCTACGCTGGGCGGCGCGATTCAGTTGCAAGGAAAGGAACTCTCCTACAACAACATCGCTGATATAGACGCGGCGTTGCAGCTTGCCCTTGAGTTTACCGTTCCGGCCGCCGTCATTATCAAGCATGCCAATCCATGCGGAGTGGGGACCGGTCGGCGCCTTGTCGAGGCATTCCGGAAGGCCAGGGAGTGCGACCCGGTGTCCGCTTTCGGCGGCGTCCTGGGGTTCAACCGGCCGGTAAACGCGGAGACGGCGAAGGCGGTTGCCGCCACGTTTTTCGAGGCGATTATCGCGCCGTCCTTCGATAAGGAGGCAAAGAAAATACTCCTCGCCAAGGCAAACCTTCGGGTTCTTGAGACCGGCGGGACATTCCGGCGTTCGAAATCCCAGACCTGGGAGATGAAGAAGGTAAGCGGCGGGCTCCTAATGCAATCAAGCGACCGGCCCGATCAGGACCCGAAAGAGCTAAAGGTTGTGACGAAGCGCAAGCCCACAGCCGGTGAGTTGGAGGCTCTGCGGTTTGCCTGGAAAGTATGCAAGCATGTAAAATCCAACGCGATCGTATATGCGATGAAGGACAGGACGGTAGGCGTGGGCGCGGGGCAAATGAGCCGCGTGGACTCGGCGAAAATCGCCGTGATGAAGGCGCAGCATCCTACGAAAGGGACTGTGCTTGCTTCGGACGCTTTCTTCCCGTTCAGGGACGGCTTGGACATTGCCGCGAAAGCCGGCGTGACGGCTGTGATCCAGCCGGGCGGGTCGATTCGGGACGAGGAAGTAATAGCCGCCGCCAACGAGCATGGAATCGCGATGGTGTTCACAGGTATTCGCCACTTCCGTCATTAAGGCTTATGCGTGGAGGAAATATGGGACTGTCGGTTTTAATCATAGGTAGCGGCGGCCGGGAACATGCTTTGGCCTGGAAGATTTCACAGAGCCCGCTTGTCTCAAAAGTTTACGCGGCGCCTGGCAACCCTGGAATTGCCCGGCACGCGGAGTGTGTTCCGTTGAGTGTGGATGACATCCAGGGATTGCGCGATTTTGCCGTCTCGAAGCGGATTGATCTGACCGTGGTGGGGCCGGAAGCGCCGCTGGTCGCGGGCATAGCCGATCTGTTTGCAAAGGACGGGCTTCTTGTGTTCGGGCCCGATCAGGCCGGGGCGCAGTTGGAGGGATCGAAGGTTTTCATGAAGACGATCCTTCAGGAGTGCGGAGTCCCCACGGCGGATTTTCGAGTGTTCGACGACTACGACGAGGCGGAGCAGTACGTGTTGACCCACCGGCTGCCCGTTGTGATAAAAGCGGATGGCCTGGCCGCGGGCAAAGGAGTTGTCGTGGCGCAGACCTACGAGGAGGCGGTCTCGTTTCTGAAAGAAACGATGGAGACAGGCGTTTTCGGGAGTGCCGGCGACCGCGTTGTGATCGAGGAGTGTCTTGCGGGCGAAGAGGCGTCCTACATCGTCTTTACAGATGGCTATAAGGTGGTTCCGCTGCCGTCATCACAAGACCACAAACGGATCGGCGACGGCGACTTGGGGCCCAACACGGGCGGGATGGGGGCTTATTCTCCGGCTCCGGTCATGACTCCGGAGGTCGAGGAACGGGTACTCCGCGAGGTATTCGATCCGCTGCTTGCGGCCTTGCGCGCCAGAAAGATTGTCTATCGCGGTATCCTGTATGCCGGACTGATGATTGATAATGGCGTGCCGCGGGTTTTGGAGTTCAACGTCAGGTTTGGCGACCCGGAGGCGCAGCCGCTGTTTATGCGCTTTTCGGGCGATCTCGTGCCATTGCTGCTCCAGTGCGCTCGGGGCAAGATCGACGACGCGAGTATAGAGATCGATCCGCGCCCCGCGATTTGCGTTGTGATGGCTTCCGGCGGGTATCCGGGGAAGTACGCCAAAGGGTGTCCAATTGAAGGCGTAAGCGACGCGGAGAAGCTTTCCGATGTGATCGTTTTTCACGCCGGGACCGCTATGGAACAAGGGAGGCTGATAACCGGCGGAGGCCGCGTGCTCGGCGTTACCGCGATCGGCGAAACTCTCAAAGGCGCGATTGCCCGCGCGTATGACGCCGTTGACCTGATTCATTGGGAAGGCGCTTATTATCGCAGCGACATCGGCAAGAAGGCGCTGCTCAGAAGAGGTGTGTGATGCCGGGTAAAGTGCTGATTCTCATGGGAAGCGCCAATGACGCCGACACAATGCGCGGAGCGGCGGATGTTTTGGAGAAATATGGAATTCCTTATGAGATGACGGTTGCGTCGGCGCACCGCGCGCCTGAGCGAACCCGCCTTCTTGCCCAGAACGCGGAGCGGGAAGGTTTCAGCGTTGTGATCGCCGGAGCGGGAGCGGCGGCCCATCTGGCGGGGCTTGTGGCTGCCGAGTCGGTACTGCCGGTTATAGGGGTGCCGCTTTCGGGTTCCGCGCTGTACGGTTTCGACGCGCTTCTTTCTACCGTCCAGATGCCCGCGGGCATACCTGTGGCGACCGTGGCTATCGGAAAGGCGGGGGCGCAAAATGCCGGACATCTTGCGGCGCAGATCCTCTCCGTGGCCGTTCCCGAACTGCGGGAGAAGGTTCGCGCCCACCGTAAAACGCTGGCGGACGCGCTCGAAGAAGCCGCAAAGAAACTTTCATGATCTTTTTGGCTCCAGAGTGTTTTATATGCATGCTGCGGCAGGCTGACCTTGCCGCGCGGGCGCAGAACGCAACGGAACATGAGCGGGTTGCGATTCAGGCGAAGGTATGCGACATGCTGCGGGATCTTCCATCCAAGGACGAGATTCCGGCGGTGACCGCTACACGGCTGCAGGAAATCCTGCGCGAGTCGCTGGGAACGAATAACCCGTTTGGTCCGATGAAGGAGCGGATATTTTCCCGCTTTGAGGAGATGGCGGCGCGGGCCCGGCAGCTTTTGGAGGGAGCCTCCGACCCGTGGTCCGCGGCTGTCAGGCTTGCCGCTTTCGGCAACATCCTTGATTCGGGGATCGTCGATCAGGACGCGATGGATAAAGAAGTGTCTTCGATCTCTGAAGACGTGCACGAATACCGGCTCCCCTCGCGGTTTAGGGAGCGGCTTCTACAGGCTGATCAAGTCGGCGTCCTCATGGACAACGTTGGCGAGGCTGCTTTTGATCTTCCGCTTTTGTCGCTTCTTGCTTCCAATGGGAAATCATTGTGGATTGGCGTAAAGGGAGGGATTGTTTACGACGACTTGACGCTGGAAGACGCGGAACGGCTGGGGTTGGGCGCCTACGGAGAGCTTGTGTCCAACGGAAATCAAGGGGTAGGCACCATTCTTGATTTGTGCGCGGAGCCGTTTCGGGAGCGTCTTTTCTCTTCAGGGTTGATCCTTTCCAAAGGGCAGGCAAACTTCGAGACGCTGGTTGGGCGTGTGACGAATGCGTATTATCTGCTGCGCTGTAAATGCCCGGTCGTCTCCAGAGCCGTGGGACGCCCGGAAGGGGAATACCTTTTTCTTGACGCTTCCGGCAGGCAGGCGGAATGACCCGGGTTATTCGCCTGGACGCGAATCCCGGTATGCCCGTACCGCAAGATGTGGTTGTTTCCCTTAAAAACGGTGGACTTGTTGTTTGCCCGACCGACACGTTGTACGCCCTGGCTGCCGTGCCGTTTTCGAAAGAAGGGCTCTTGCGTCTTGCGGGCGCGAAGAATCGTGATTCGGGAAAGCCTGTCCCGCTGCTTCTTTCGGGACCAGACGCGGCTTCGCGGTGGACAAGCGGCATACCCGAGGCGGCTGACAGGCTGATGCGACGATTTTGGCCTGGAGCGCTTACACTCGTGTTGCCTGCCGCGCAGGGGCTTTTCCCGATGATTACTGACGAGGGCGGCACGGTGGGGTTGCGTGTTCCCGATCATCCGGTTGCAAGGGAACTGGCGGATCGCGTGGGCGGCGCAATTACCGGAACTTCCGCTAATCGTGGCGGCAAGCCTTGGGACTGGGAGTCGCCGGAAGAGATCTTTCGGGAGTTCGAGGACGAGATCAGTTGGGTTCTATGGGATGGGCCTTTAACGACCACGGCGGCTTCCACCGTTGTCCGGATAACGGGCGAGAGACCGACGCTTTTGCGGGATGGAGCGATCCCGTTTCAAGAGATAATGGAGTATCTCCAGAAAGGGTGACCGATCCATGGCCGACGTGAAACCGTTTCGCGGTATCCACTACGACTTGGGTCGCATAGGAAATCTAAGCGACGTCGTTGCTCCGCCGTATGACGTAATTTCTCCGGAGGAGCGGGAAGCGTTATATAGACGCCATTCTTGCAACATCGTCCGAATTGATTTCGGAAAGAAAGAAGAAGGCGACACGCCGGGGGCGGATGTTTATTCCCGCGCCGCGCTCTTTTTCCGCGACTGGCGCTCGAACGGGACGCTGACGCAGGACCCCGCTCCATCCCTGTATTACTACGAGCAGGAGTTCGTAATTGCCGGGAAACGGGCCTATGTGCGGAAGGGATTTCTTGGCGCGCTAAAGCTTTCTCCATTTGGCGAAGGGGAGGTGTTTCCGCACGAGCGGACCCTGTCCGGCCCAAAGCAGGACAGGCTTTCCCTGATGCGGGCAACCGATGCCCACATGAGCCCTATCTTTGGCCTTTATTCAGATCCTTCGAACGCGGTTTTGAAGGGTTTGTGCGCTGGGATGCGGCCCAAACCGGACCTTTCGGCAACGGATGATCTTGGCGTGAAGCACCGCGTCTGGGTGGTGTCGGATGCCGGGGCAATTCGCGCCGCCGTGGAAAATATGGCGGGGAAAGGCGTCTTTATCGCCGACGGTCATCATCGTTACGAAACGGCGCTTGCTTTCCGTGACGAGATGCGGTCAAAGCACGGGTCGGATACAGCGGCGGCTTACGAGCATGTGCTTACGTTTCTTTGCAACATGGACGACGAGGGAATCGTCATCCTGCCGACACACCGTGGAATCCACTCTCTTTCCGGCTTCTCGGAGGAAATGTTTCTTTCGGCGGTTCGTAGGTTCCTTCCTGTGGAAAGCCGCGAAGGTTCGTCCGAGGACGCAATACTGGCGGTGGAGGAAGCCGGCCGACGCGGAAAGGCCATTGCGTGGAGCGCGGGCGGCAACAGGTACCACTTGATCACTTTTCCGGATATAGACCGGTTCTGCGAAGCTAACCTTTCAAAGTTTCCCTTGCAGCTTCGTTCCCTCGATGTGGCGCTTTTGCACGGGTTCCTGATCGAGCAGTTGCTTGGCATTTCCGCCGAAGCTGTTACCGGCGGGAAGTTTGTCAAATATTACAAAGACCCGCTGAAAGCCGCGGAGGATCTGTCTTCCGGCGCGATACAGCTTGCCTTTTTCCTGAATGCGGTAACGATTCCGGAGTTCAGGGATGTTTCTTTGTCGGGGCATGTGCTCCCGCAGAAAAGCACGTTTTTCTATCCGAAGATAGGGACAGGGCTGCTTATATTTCCCGTAGGGCCGGAGGATAAAGTTGGTTGATAGCGGCGCCGGCGGCAAAGAGGCTTTGCAAGCCGCTCCTCTTTCAATCCGCCAGCCGGAGAAAGGCTATCGGTTCTCTATCGACTCTGTTCTGCTTGCCGGTTTTGCCGCGCCGTTTTGCCGGGGGAGCGTGCTGGATCTGGGGACCGGATGCGGCGTTTTGCTGCTCCTGCTGTCGCGGCTCTCCGGGGAAATGTCTTTCGGCGTCGGCGTGGAGTTGCAGGAAGAGCTGTTTGAGTGCGCGCGGGATAATTTTCTGAGCAACGGGCCGGAAGGCGCTCTCAATGCTTTTCATGGTGATTTTCGGAAAATGCCTCACGAGATCGTTCCGGGGGCATTTGATCTTGTGGTTTCAAACCCTCCGTATGTGCGGGTGGGTGATGGGCGGCGAAATCCGGATTCCGGGAAAGAGGCGGCGCGGCATGAAGTCCACTCTTCGCTTGAGGAGCTTTTTTCCGCGGCCATCCGGTTCATGGCTCCCAGAGGCCGGTTCGCGCTGATTCTTCCTGTGGAACGCATCCGGGATATCGAGGCGTGCAGACAGCGGGAGCGTATGTCGATGAAAGTTACCCGCCTTGTCTTCCCGTGGGAAGACAAACCCCCATCAAGGGTGCTTTGCTGTTTGGCGCGTGAGTCTTGTGGTTCCACAGAAGAGCTTCCGTCTCTTGTTCTTCACGCGGAGAAGGAGAAGTACTGCTCTGAAGTGGAGAAGATTTGCCGTTTGTTCCGGTCCGGCGTCCAGAGTTTTTAACGGCTGAGTCCGGTTAATCTTTCTCCGGAATTTGCATCCCCCGGATAATTGCGCGTAAGAGTTCCCGTATTTCCGGATCAGCTACTTCCGACAGCCCTTCCGGCTCGACGATAGGGCGGGCAGGGGGTATATCCGTTGGTATGGTCTGGCCTTCTCCCGGCGAAGGAATAGCTCCGACCACGAAGCGCAGGTCCGAGACAGGGTTGCGCGGACCGGCTGCGGGAATGATTTTCGATAGCAGCATTGGCTTGCTCATTTGAAGTTCCTGCGCCCAGGTATGGTTGCGGACCACAATCGTGAGCACGCTGTTTCGAAACCTTGCCGGGAAGGTTTTAGACGATAGCAAAGGCCCCATGATCGACGGCCATGCTTTGCGGAGAGAGACGAGTACCGACACTTCTGGAATATTGAGAGAAGCAAGGTAGCGCTCGATATCGACTGACAAGGGTACGGGGGCTTTGCGTGTCATGAAAATACTATATGCATTCCGGCTTGAGAATTCCTGCTCGAAATAAACAAAAAGCCGAAGTTCTTTTTTGCTCTGTCGATACGATAAAATACGATAAATTATATGTAATTTTATATAATTTTATGAAATAAAGCGGTTGTTGGGTTATGCGCGAGGAAAGTTTTTATGGGTCGTTGCTCTTTGGCTATGATAAATTCGTAAAGATAAGATGTGAGTAATGGTTTTTGGGGAGGATGGTTGAAAAGACGGGTTTTCGGCATGCGGGCGACGATGCTTTTATCGGTGGTCTTGCTCTTTTTGCCGTTACAAGCGGAAGCGGCGGACTCAACGAGCGAAAGTTTTCCGGAAACAGGCGCGTCGGCTACAGAGACCCTCCTCGACTTCTCCTCGGTTTTTCCTCCGGCTTCCGCCGTGCGGTCGCCCAATGCTCCGGCTCCGGCTCCGTCTCAGCAAAACGTGATACCGTTTCAGCGTTCCTTTCTTTATCCATCAATGGCTGCCGCGGCTTTCGAAGAAGATGACGACCATGTTATGTCGCCTGGAGATGTGGATCTTCAAGTGAGCACCAA
>WRHP01000026.1 GCA_009783195.1 Syntrophorhabdaceae bacterium
CCTCATTATCCGGACAAGCAATGATCGCTTGTCAACAATATGCGGCGACAAGACTCCAGAAAGCATCGCCATAAAGGAAAACCACAGACCAAACGATCAGTTTTCCCGTAAATATGAGATTGTATTCGCAATCCTCGCTTCACATCAACCGGCAAAAGATGGTTTAGGATACAACAGTATAAACATGTGGGATGACAAAAATCAGAAACAAAAAATGAACATTAATACTAAAAAGGGGCCGGCGGGTTACCCCGCCGACCCCATTCCTTGTACAAGCTACTCTCTTTAGACACCGTCCTGGGTATTGATCAAGTTATTGTTATCGTTGATTACCCAGCAATCCGAACGCGGAACACGCGGAGCCACCTGGCCAGCGGCGCCGGCGATAAAGAACTGATTATCAAGAACCGGCGTCATAGTACCCAGGAAGGCATAGTTGCCGACCGCGACC
The DNA here is from genome assembly GCA_009783195.1 of Syntrophorhabdaceae bacterium. Taxonomy (GTDB): domain Bacteria; phylum Desulfobacterota; class Deferrimicrobia; order Deferrimicrobiales; family Deferrimicrobiaceae; genus UBA2219. The sequence continues at coordinate 452 of WRHP01000026.1, forward strand.
CAAGCCTGCCCGTTAGTAAGCGCAACCGACGGCGCATACATGGTGCCGGCAGCGTTACTCATTATAGGCTGGTTAACCGTCTGAACACCAGTTATGTTGCCGTCAATAGAATACCCGTAAATAAGGGTTTTCCCAACCGGAATCCAGTTTATTACCGGGAAGGTCGAGAAGGAGCCAAACTCGCCGTAGTACGAAGCCTGCGCGGTGTAAATACCCTTGAGGTTCGTTTTGGCTTCTGAGGTTTTCGACTTCGCCTGGAACTTAAGGAAGTTCGGGATGGCGAGCGCGGCCAAAATACCGATGATCGCGACAACGATCATAAGCTCGATCAAGGTGAAGCCCTTCTTGTTGCTTCTCAGTTTGCTCAACATTTTGTTTCCTCCTCTTGGGGTTTTGGAGATCCAAAATCTTATGGCTCTCTTAATAGCAAGTGGCGGGCCAAACATCAAAAAATTTTCAAACAACGGCTATTCTATGCCATGCTTTTGCAAACGATAACGAAGAGACCGGAAGGAAATATTCAATAATTTCGCGGCTTCTGTACGATTTCCATTGGCGGCTTCAAGCGCTTTTAGAATATAACTTTTTTCAAAAGCATCCATCTCCGAATCCAGAAACGCCCCCTCCGGCGGCAGCGGATCTAGCCCAAAAGTGTCGCTGGAACCAATCGGCGTGACAATTTTTGTCACATTCGGAGGAAGAGAACCAGTAGAGATGACATTTCCGCTCTCCATAATCGTTGCCCTCTCCAAAATGTTTTCGAGTTCCCGGATATTTCCGGGATAGTTATGGGCAAGGAGAATACGCATTGCTTCGCCATCGATCCGGGAGATGGATTTCCCATGTTTGCGCGAAAACTTCTCCATGAAATAGGCGGCCAGCACCGGGATATCCTCTCGCCGCTCACGTAGAGGTGGAACAACGATCTGTATGACGTTTAAGCGGAAAAACAGATCATCCCGGAACCTTCCTTCCTCCATTTCCTGGTTCAAGTCGCGCTTTGACGCGCAAATAAGCCGGAAATCAATCGAGATATCCTCGTTTCCGCCAACCCTGCGAAACACCCGCTCCTGCAAGGCGCGTAACAGTTTGCTTTGCATGGGCAAAGGCAATTCCCCTATCTCGTCCAGAAACAGCGTCCCCTGGTGGGCCGACTCGAACAGCCCTTTCTTGGTCTGTACAGCTCCTGTGAACGCTCCGCGCGCGTGGCCAAACAGTTCGCTTTCTATCAAGGTATCGGGAATAGCGGCGCAATTGATGGGAACAAAAGGATGCTCTTTACGCAAGCCTCGGGAGTGCAAAGCGTTGGCCACCAGTTCCTTGCCTGTACCGCTCTCCCCCAGGATCATAACGTTTGCGTCGGTAGGCGCCACGCGGTCGATAAGCTCGAAGATCCGAAGCATCGAGTCGCCGCGCCCAACGATCCCTTCGAAGGAGGAGGTGCCCTGCACCGATTCCCTCAGCGCCTTCCGTTTACCGGCGTCATCCTCCTTGCGGGCCAAAGCCGAGCGGACAATTTCGCGCAGGTTCGCGTTATCGAAAGGCTTGGTCAGATAGTCGTAGGCGCCAAGCTTGATAGCCTCCTTCACCGTATCAAGCGTCCCGTACGCGGTCATCACCACCACCTGGGTCCACGGGTTTTTACTTACAGCCGCCCGCAAAACATTAAGCCCGTCGTCGGGTTTGCCCATGCGAAGATCGGTAAGAACAAGATCGTAAGCTTTCTCTTCAATCGCCTTTTCCGCTTCCGCCAACGAAGAAGCTGTATCAACCTCAAACCCATCTTTTTTGAAAAAGATAGAGAGGAGCTGGCGAAGACTCTGTTCGTCGTCAACCACAAGCACGTATTCCTTCACTTCTCCTCCACGCCGCCAAAAACAGAAACTCCGATCAGTAATGGCGGCTAATTCACATTACATTTGATTGCAATCTGGCATAAAGGATTTTCAAGACTTTCTTTTATAATAACTTCCGGTCCTTTTTACAACCAGATCCGTCAACTCCAACTCCATGAGCGCCGCAAGCAATTCCGGCATTTTCACAGAGAGAGCGGAAGCTATTTCTTCCGCATGCCGCTCCTTGTCAAGAAAATCAAGGATACGGGACGCAAGTTTGCCATGACTTGCCGGCAAACATACGCCCAGCGCTCCAAGAACATCGGCGGCGGAACATGCCAAAGAAGCGCCATCCCGCAAAAGACGATTGCTCCCGGCAGTATGGGTAAACCAGGGGTTGCCTGGCACCGCCATCACTTCCCTTCCCTGCTCCAGCGCAAGTCTGGCCGTAATCAGCGCCCCGCTTCGCTCAGGCGCCTCCGCAACGATAACAGCGCGGCAGATGCCGCTTACTATACGATTGCGCGCCGGAAACCTGTGAGCCATAGGCTGTGATCCGGGCGGATACTCGGAGAACAGCGTCCCTTTCCCGGCGATTTCTTTTTTGAGTTTCGCATGCTCCGGCGGATATACCATATCCAGACCGCAGCCCATAACCGCTACGGTTTTACCTCCGGCGGACAGCGCCCCCCAGTGCGCCGCCGCGTCGATCCCACGCGCCATACCGCTGACGACAACACACCCTGCGGCTGCCAGATCCGCCGCAAGCAGGCGCGCAAACCGCGCTCCGGGATCAGTTGGAGCCCTGCTTCCCACAACGGCCACGCTTGTCCCTTCCCGCCATGGAACACCCGCGCGATAAAGCACCAGGGGAGCATCGGGAATTGCCTTAAGCGCCTTCGGGTATTCATCGGACATAAATGAGAGAATGGCCACGCCTGATCGCGCGCAAGCTTCGCGCACAGCGTCCGCACCGTGTTTTGCTTCTTCGGAAGAAAGGGAAGCGTACGCCCTCAAGTACAGAGAATCACGACCGCCGGACGTAACGCCCGTAAAGCTTTTGCCAGATGAAACGAACTTCTGCAGGCGCCTTAAGCCAGCGACAGTGAAGCCTTCGGTCAGAGAGAGCCGAAGGAGCGTGTCGCAAACGGGAGAAGAACTATCCTGAATGTTCATGGGGGAACCCCTTTAAAGGATTCCCCCATGGCAAATCAAAAATTATGCCGCGCGAAACGGCGATCAGGCCAAAGATCTATTCGGCGACAACGCCTCTGCGCGCCTGAGACCCCACATCGAACGACTTCTCGCTTTTGTTTACATATAGCGTGGAGAAATCCTCATCCACGCGGACCGCCACAGCGCGGGCCACTTCAACCATTGTTTCGCTGCGCCCCAGCTTGCCCGACCCGGCCTCAAACTCGAGCGTCTTGTAGATACGAAACACGTTTCCGGCCTGGACGCCCGCAACGGAACCGCTGTCGATGAAAACGAAATCTCCGGTAGCCAATTCCTCGTTGATAAACTGGCCCGCGATCACCGTCGAACGCATATCATCGTTGACCGGAATAAATTTTATCCGGGAGAACGCGGGGATCTCGTCGGAAACAAGGTCGCTACGAGTAATATCTTCGAACGATTCACGCACTTTCGCGGTAAGCCGCCCTTCTTCGGTCTTGTCAATCTGGAGTATGCCGATCAGATACTTGACGTAACCGGAACTCGACTTGTTTTTTAAAACGCTAAGAGGCCCGCGGACCCGGTACACGGCAAGGAGTTGTCCTTCGGGAATGTTCCGGTCAAGCGACAAGAACAGAACATCGCCTGTGGAGAATCCTTCTTTGGGATCCTTTCCTTCTTCGATACTCCCAATCCCGACCGGTTTTTCTTTCAGGTATTGTCCCGCGCGAATCATTTGCTTGGCGGTAACACCGAGATACTCTCTAGACCTGTCTTTTGGCGGCTCCGCCGAAGCGAGAGGCAACGCCGCAACCGGTTCCTGCGCCACGGAAGTATCTAAATAGAGATCCGCTTCCCTGGGACCAGACGGAACGATCACGATCTTTATGCCAGGATAAATATAATGCGGGTTGGTCAAGAAACGATTAAGCTCCCATATCTCGGTCCATCTCCACGGAGAACCAAGATGCTTCGCGGAGAGATCCCACAAAGTGTCGCCCTGTACTACCGTATGCACGAATCCTCCCGGAGGAACTTCCAAAGGAACTTCCATAGGCGCAGAAGCTTCCAAAGGCGCTTCTGCGGGAGTTTCCAGAGGCGCTTCTAAAGGCGCAGCGTTTTCTTCCTGGGCAAATACCCCGTAAGGAAGAATGAGCATTATCCCGACAATTGCCATCATCCAGCCAAACAAAGTCCGCCGCATCATCACAACACCTCGTCTCCCGCCGGAAAGGGCGTAAAATCAAATCTCATTTAAAGTTCAGCTTCCCTTATAAGTCAAGAAAAGGTTTATATGTTTACGCCTGGCCACGACAACCTAAGGAATACCTCCCGGTTCCCCTTCGGACCGCGCACCCGGCTTTCCGCTTCCCCGACAACATCGTACCCAAACTCCGAGGCAAACATGGCAACGCTTTTCACCGTCTCTTTGCGCACCGCCTCGTCCCTCACCACGCCGCCTTTTCCCACCTTTCCTTTTCCGGCTTCGAACTGAGGCTTCACCAGGCAGACCGCTTGCGCGCCGCGCGCGAGAAACCGCGAGAGCGCAGGAAGGATATGGCGTAAAGAAATGAAGGATACATCAACTACAGCCAAAGATACCTCCTCCGGCAAAAGATCGGCAACAGCGTATCGAAAATTCACTTTTTCTTTAGAAATCACCCGCGAATCGTTCCGGAGGCGATCATCGAGCAGGCGCTCTCCCACATCGACGGCATATACCCGCAGCGCTCCGCGACGCAAAAGGCAATCGGTAAACCCGCCGGTGGAAGCGCCTACATCAAGAACAACATGTCCTGACACATCAACTCTGAAATCATCAAGCGCACCGTCGAGTTTCTCTCCTCCACGGGAAACAAACAAACGCTCCGGCGCAAGCAGCGAAATCTCCGCGCCGGGTTTCACAAACGCGCCGCACTTGGCGCAAATTTCACCGGAAAGCAGAACTTTCCCCGACAAAATCAGTCCCTGCGCTTTCGCGCGGTTTTCCGCAAACCCTCTCTCGACCAGTTCCGCGTCGAGCCGGGAGCGTCCCTGAGCGGAAAATGGTCTCCTGTCAGACAATCTTTTCGAGGCGGGATCGAATGCCGTACAGGATTGACGGAAGCAGCGACCTCCCGGAAGAACACATCCGAACCGCCTCCTCCGCCACATGAGACGGGGTAACGCCGGCGACGGCACGAATTTCCTCTATCGTGCCATGCTCAAAGAACCGGTCCTCAAACCCGATCCGGCGAAATTGCGCGGGCAATTCCTCGGCAGCTTCCAGCATCTCCATAACCGCGCTGCCAAAGCCTCCAGCCAGAACATTTTCCTCGACCGTTATTACCCGCCCGATCCGGCGAACAAGCGGCAGGATCAACCCGGCATCCATAGGCTTTAGAAATCTGGCGTCAACGACAGCGGCGGAAACACCTTTTTTGCGCAGTTCTTCGGCCGCAAGCAGACAGATGGAGACGGTCGTGCCTATCCCTATCAGCAGGATATCGTGCCCATCCAGGAGAAGCTCTCCTTCCCCCCAGGGAATCGTAGCCGATTCCGGCAGCAAGCGAACGCCAGGAACCGCGCTTCTCGGATACCGGATCGCAACCGGCCGGCCGGACTCAACCGCGGTACGGAACATCTTTGCCATCTCGGCCCCGTCGCGCGGCGACATCACGGATATGTTGGGGATCTCGCGGAGAAACGACAAATCGAAGAGTCCCTGGTGCGTCGCGCCATCCGCGCCGACTACGCCTCCACGATCCACCGCAAACACCACCGGCAGGTTCTGCAGACATACATCGTGGATAATCTGGTCGAAAGAGCGCTGCAGGAAGGTCGAATAGATCGCGACGACCGGAATCTTTCCTTCTTTGGCCATACCGGCCGCAAAGGTCACCGCGTGTGATTCCGCGATTCCGACATCGAAAAAACGGTCGGGAAACGTTTCCCTGAATTTCGAGAGCCCGGTCCCCGCGCACATGGCGGCGGTAATAGCCACCAGCTTGTTATTCTCCCTGCCAAGCTCGACAATGACGTCCGAGAAAACGTCGGTATAAGTCGTGATTTCGGCAGAGCCTGTGCTTTTTCCAGTCTCCATATCAAACGTTCCCACGCCGTGGAAAAACTCCGGGTTGGCCTCGGCGGGCGCGTAACCTTTTCCCTTGGACGTTACGACATGAACAAACAGCGGCCCATCGAGATTCTCCAGGTTACGGAAAGTGCCTAAGAGCGCCTCAACGCTGTGCCCTGGAATGGGACCTATATATGTAAATCCGAGCTCCTCGAAAAGCATGCCCGGAACGATAAAGGCTTTGGTAAGCTCCTCCGATTTTTTTGCTATGCGCGATAAAAATTCGCCCCGCGGCATTGCCTTTAGCAGCTTGCCTACGCCTTTACGAAAAGATGTATAAAACTTCCCGGTCATGATCCGGTTCAGGTATTGCGACATGGCGCCGACGTTTGGGGAAATTGAAAACTCGTTGTCGTTCAATATAACTATGAGATCACGGTCATGGTGTCCCGCCTGGTTCATTCCCTCGAAGGCAAGCCCGTTTGCAAGCGACCCGTCGCCTATGACCGCGATAACCCGGCGCTTCTCTCCATCGAGATCTCTGGCCGCGGCCATCCCGAGAGCGGCCGAAATAGACGTGCTGGAGTGTCCCACTCCGAACGCGTCGTACGGGCTTTCGCTTATGCGAGGAAAACCGGATATTCCTCCGAGAGTCCGCTGCTTTCCGAAAGCTTCCCTGCGGCCTGTGAGAATCTTGTGGGCGTAGGCCTGGTGGCCGACATCCCATACAATCCGGTCTCGAGGGCAATCGAACACATAATGCAGAGCTATCGTAAGCTCCACCACGCCCAGGCTGGAAGCAAGGTGGCCGCCTGTCCGCGAAACATCGCGGATGATCTTTTCCCGCATCTGCGACGCCAGTTCGGCCAGCTTTTCCGGCGGAATTTTCTTCAGATCGTCCGGAGTATCAATTGAAGAAAGAAGCGATAGTTCTTTCATGCGTCAAGATCTCCTGCTCCGCACCATACGAGCCAATTCCTTTAGCGGGGCCGCCTCCGGGCCGAAAGCGGCAAGCGATTCAAGCGCCTCCCGGCCCAATTTATCCGCCCGCTCCTTGGCGGCATCCAACCCGTAATCGACAGTATAGGTGCGCTTCCCCTTGATCCGGTCCTTGGCTGTGCCTTTTCCCATTTCCTCGAAGCTGGATGTCTCGTCCAGAATGTCGTCGGTAATCTGAAATAGCAGTCCCAAGCGCGTCCCGAATTCTCCAAGCGCGGCAATTTGCGATGGAGCGCCGCCGCCCAAAATTCCTCCCATTCTCGCGCAGGAAGCAAGTAAAGCGGCGGTTTTCTTGAGCGCTATCTCCTCCGCCTTGGCCGCCGCCGCGTTATCCTTTTCGGCGGCAAGATCCAATTGCTGGCCTCCGACCATTCCCTCCGCTCCCGCGGCGCGCGCCATATCGGCGATGGCCCTCACCGCCTTCTCCGGATCGCCGGATGCGATCCGCGATTCAGCCATGATGCGAAACGCCTCCGTCAAAAGCGCGTCGCCCGCAAGCACCGCCATCCCCTCTCCGAAAACTTTGTGCGAAGTGGGCTTTCCGCGCCGGAAGTCGTCGTCGTCCATCGCCGGAAGATCATCGTGGATCAACGAATATGTATGAATGAACTCGACAGCGCAGGCAAACGGCAAAAGCTTTTCCTCTTCACCGCCAACCGCTTTCCCGGCGCATAGAAGAAGTATGGGGCGCACCCGCTTCCCCCCCGCCATGAGGGAATATTCCATGGCTTCCCGCAGAAGCGGCGGAGCGTCGCACGCCTTGGCGGAAATATGCCCGGCCATGGAATCATCAACCATTCCGCGAAGGCGGGAAAATTCTTGCGTGGCCGGATTTTCCAATTCAATCTTCTTTTCCAAGGAGATCGCTTTCATCCTCCGTTACAGCCTCGACCCCTCCGGGCTTGCGAAGCAAAACCTCTATCTTTCGGTCGGCTTCATCGAGCCGTTTCCTGCAGATCTCGGAGAGCTTCATCCCCTCCTCGAAGAGCCGGATGGATTCATCAAGCGGAACTTCGCCCGACTCCAGGCGTGCAACGACAGACTCAAGCCCCTTCATCGCCTCTTCAAAAGGAGGTTCCTTACCCTTTCCCGCCATGACATCTCCCTGGAAATACGATGAAATATAATAGTTTAAACTATTCCAGACATTATTTCCCCGGCAGCGCAAACAGAAGCGAAGGGTCTACCCGGCCACCCGGGACACGGACGCCAAAATGAAGATGGGGGCCGGTAGCGCGCCCTGTGGCCCCAACAGCGCCGATCGTCTCGCCTCTTGAAACACGAAGCCCCTCTTTGACGCAATAGCTTTGCAGGTGCATGTAGACACTGAAGACCCCGCCGCCGTGGTCAATCGTCACCGTCCGTCCGCCGAAGAACTGCTCCTCTGCCAGCGCCACTACTCCGTCCGCGATCGATCGCACCGGCGTTCCCGCCGGAAGGCGAATATCCACGCCGGTATGCGGCGATTTCTTTTCTCCGTTGATCTCCCTGCGTACACCGAAGTTTTCGGGACGGTATCCGTCGACAGGGGGAAGAAAAGGAAACAACCATAAAACGGGAAGAGTTACCCGTGAAAACCTCTCGGTCAACGCCAGCCTTTCCTTCTCGATACGCGAAAGCGTCGCTTTGTCGAATTCGACCATCGTTTTCGGCAGTGAAAGCCGCTGCACAGGAAACACTTTCTCGACAACCCGGATCGTTTCATTGCGCCGGAGGCATACCCCTTCCGTCATTTGCTCCACCACAAGCGACTCCGATCCCGGAGACGCCGCAAGGTCGATCCCTACCAATGCCTCATATTGGCCGGGAGCGGTGTTTCGCATCGGCCATGACACGCCCTTCCATACGACCGCAAGATTGTCAACCGGCCCAGACGTTGACGCCGACACTATAAACGGCACGCCTTGGGCGGGAGCAACATCGCTCACGGAAACCGTCATAGAGGCGGCGGGAGCGGCAAAACCCGCAACAAGGCAAAACATGATGCACAGGAACACGCGGCAACCGGCCATATATTCATCCTTATTCGACTATTGCGCCGAAGGAGCCGTCGGACACATGTATATCCAACGCAGCGCCGGAACATGTTTCTGACGCGGAACGCACAACCTTGCCGGTAGCGCGGTCAAGCGTAATGGAATAACCGCGCTTGAGGACGGTCTTCGGATTCAGAACGGCCAGCTTTCCCGAAAAAAAATCAAGCCGCGCGCGAAGACTCCGCTTTTGGGCGTCGATCCCGGCTTCCATCCTGGAACGGATAACCGCGACTTCGCCGCGACGGGTTGACACCCACGCGGCCGGCGCATGCGCGCGCACGGAAGAACACAGCTTTTCAAGCCGTTCACGGCGCTTGCGGACCGCGACTTTCGCGCATTCCGCAATGGACGACTCATGCTCCGCAAGAGCGTACCGCTTCCTTTGCAAAAGAGGTCTGGGATCGGACAACATGCCCAGGGCTATACGCCATTCACGACGCGCGGTCTCCCGCGTATGCGCCTCCGCCCTGCGAAACCTCAACGAAAGCGTGGCGACCCGCTCTATAAGTTCCAGGCGGTCCGGCACAGCCATCTGCGCCGCGCCGGTAGGCGTTGGCGCGCGCATATCCGCGACAAGGTCGGAAAGGGTAAAGTCGGTTTCATGTCCCACCGCGCTGATCGTAGGCACAGGCGACCGCGCCAGCGCGCGAACGACCTCTTCCTCGTTGAATGCCCACAGATCCTCGATCGAACCGCCGCCCCTTCCCACAATGATCACATCCGCCCGCCCGCGTCTGTACAGCGCGTCCAGCGCCGCCGCGATGTCCACCGCCGCCCCAACTCCCTGCACAAGGGCGGGCGCAAGCACGATCCCCACCCCTGGATACCGCGACCGCGCCACACGCACCATGTCGCGAAGGGCAGCGCCGCCGCGTGACGTAACTATCCCGACCCGAAGCGGAAAATGTGGAAGAGGGCGTTTTATGGCGGAATCGAACAACCCTTCTTTTGCCAGACTTGCCTTCCTTCGCTCCAACTCGGCGAGAAGGTTTCCTTCGCCGCGCACCTGGACCGATTGCGCATATATCTGGTACTCCCCCCGCTTCTCGTAAACCCCCAGAAAACCTGTGACAATCACTGACTGCCCGTCGCGGATCTCTCCGCGAATATGCCGGTCGCGTCCACGAAACATAACTACCCGCGCCTGCGCGCCATCGTCTTTCAGACAGAAATATCTATGTCCGGATGCTTGGTGAAGTTTGTAATTCGACACTTCGCCCTCAACACAAAACATCCGGAAGGCGGTCTCAAGCGTCCGCTTGATCCGGGAGGTCAGTTCTGAGACAGAAAGAGTTTCGTCGGGAGCGGGCAAAGAGCCGAACAGCTCTTCACGGGTATGCGGCATCCTATTCTTCCTGCGCCAGGACGTCGGCAAACGGAAGCTTATCAAGCAGTTCCGTTACGGCCACCAGCCTGATACCTTCCTTCTCAACCTCAGGCAGCAGGCTGGACAGCATATTCAATGTTTCGCGGCGGCTTTGACATACCAGCAAGGCTCTTCCTTTTTTCTTCGCAAGCAATACCGCCTCGTTCCAGCGACGACGCATCGCCGCCGGAGAAGGGTCATCGTCAAGAAAGACATCACGACTTGCAACCGGAACCCCTGCCTTGCGTAAAACACTTTGCCCGAGCGAACCTGGCGCCGTCACGCCATCCACGAAAAAAATATTCGCCTCTTTAAGCGCTTCCGCAAAGAGTTCCATTGATTCCTGATCGGTGGTGAAAGCGGACCCCATGTGATTCATCGCGCCGGCGACATGCGGGATTTCCTGCACCATCCGCATGAGCATACCGACTATTTCGTCGCGCTCCATGCCCACGCGCATGAGGTATGGCTCTATCTGGTCGTCGGCGACGGCAGAGCGCGGCTCCATGGGAACATGCAGGATTACGCAGTGCCCACGGTCTCGCGCCGACGACGCCATAGTGCTTGAAGAAGGCCCATACGGCAGGATAGCCAGCGTAACCTGTATCGGGACGTTGAGCCAGTCGGCGTCACGCACCGGATCATACCCAAGATCACCCACCACTATGGCAAGCATCGGCCTGGAATCGGCCTCGGTCGGCTCCGCGACATTGTTATCGCTCGGGGCGGCCGCTGGCGGCGGCTCCGGAATGGCAAACGGAGAAAAACGCGCTGTCGCGGTCTTCTCCGTTACAGGCCAAAACAGCAAGACCCCCACCAGAATCAGGCCGGAAAAAAACGATCCTGCGATCAGGAGCAGCCAGTCCCACCGCTTCCGGGGGTTATCTTTTTCTCTAACAATACTCCGCTGCATTCTATGGGACGCAATCGCGCCTTAAGACGCCTTCTTGTCTATGAACCGGGTTTTGAAAATTTCCCACCCCTTCAACAACTCTATTGCCCTATCAAGCTGCGGGTCCTTCTGGTCTTTCTGGTCATCCTTGCGGGCCTCAGCTTCCGGTTTCTTTGGCTTTCTTTTTTCCTCTTTCACTTCAGGAACAGGCGTCTCTGGAACCGCCTCCTCGTTTTCTCCACGCAAGTGGCGCTCGATGTCCGCTTCGCGAAGCGTTGGGAACACCGCCGACTCTTCCCTGCCGTCGCTGACAATGATATCCGGATCAATCCCCTTGGCCTGAATCGAGCGACCATTGGGAGTGTAATATCTTGCGGTCGTAAGCCGTAGCGCGGAGCCGTCTTCCATTGGCAGGATTGTCTGCACAGAGCCCTTTCCGAATGTCCGCTGCCCGATGACAATCGCCCGGCTATGGTCCTGCAACGCCCCGGCCACGATTTCGGACGCGGAAGCGGAGCCCGCGTTAACCATGACCACAATGGGAAAACCGGTCCAGGTTCCATCCTTGTGCGCTATATACTTGGTTTTTTGCGCCTCGATCCGGCCATCGGTGTAAACGATAATTCCTGACTCGACAAACGCATCCGCCACCCGGACCGCCTGGTCGAGAAGGCCGCCCGGATTATTCCTAAAGTCGAGGATGAGCCCCTTCAATCCTTCCTTTGATTTCTTGAACTCCTGGAGCGCCCGCTCCATTTCATGATACGAATCCTGCTGAAATTGAGTAAGCCGGATGTAGCCGATGCCGTCGGACATCTGCTTGGGCTTGACGCTCTTGATTCGGATAAGCTCGCGGGTAATCGTATACACCTTGGGCTCTGGCTGCGAGTCCCGTGAAACCGTGATTGTCACTTTGGTCCCAGGCTCCCCGCGAAGCCGCTTCACCGCATCCATTACGGTCATGTTTCTCGTCAGTTCTTTTTCAATGCGGATAATCCTGTCGCCAGACAAAAGCCCCGCCTTGGCCGCGGGAGTATCCTCGATCGGCGCAATGATAGTAGGAACGCCGTCCTTCACGCCGATCTCTATGCCTAGCCCTCCAAAAATCCCTTTCGTTTCGACTTCCACCTGCTTTAGCATTTCCGGCGTCAAGTAACTGCTATGGGGATCAAGGGAATGCACCATTCCGTCGATCGCCCCTTTAACTATATTGTCCAGGTTTACTTCTTCGACATAGCTGCTCTGGATGAGCGAGAGAACATCCCCAAAAATCTTGAGTTTACTGTAGGCAACCGTCGCCTGCACCGAATGATTAGAGGTTGACAGATCTCCTACGATAAATCCCAGGAGAAAAATCACAATAACAGCCGCTGTCCCGGCACACTTTCTACCCCGGTCTTTCTCGCTTTGCTTCTTGTCTTTTTCCATATTCTTAAGAAGCCGCTCCTTGATTAATTGAATGCGATTACAGATGCGGGATCTATCGCCGCGCCTCCCGCACGCAGTTCAAAGTATAGCACCGATTTCCCTGACGATGATCGTGGCAGCGCCCCAACCACATCGCCTTTTGACACTTTACGACCGGTTTTCACCATGAAGCTATCCAGTTTGCCGTAAACCGAGAAAAGACCGGCTCCATGCTGGAGAATAATCACGTTTCCGTAGCCAGAGACAGCTCCCGTAAAAGCAACCTCTCCCGAACCGGCAGCCTTTACCTGCGCGCCGGATTCCGCTTCCAGCCCCACACCGCTGTTCTCTATCGTCACGTTAAATGTCTGATCATACTGCTGCCCGAACCGGGTTACGACTTTTCCTGAAAGAGGCGCCGACATCCCGCCTGGCAGAGAGGCAAACCGTCGCGGAGCTTGAGGAACCGGCTTTGGTTTTATCCCCCGCGCAGCCTCTTCTTTCGCTTTTTTCTGTAGCTGCCGCTCTCTCTCCCTGGCCTGCCGCTCCACGCGGGCCACAAGCGACTCCATCCGCTTGATCCCTTCGCGCAAAGTCAAAAGTTTTCTCTGCTTGGCTTCCTTTTCCCTGGCTATCTCGGAAAGACGTTTCTGCTCCGCTTCCTGATTCGACAGAAGCCTCTCCCCCGTCTTCTGCTCCCGGGCCATTTGCTTCTCCGAGAGCACAACCTGTTTTTCTATTCCAGACAACTCCTGCCGCTTGCGATCCCGCGCCATGGAAAGGCGCTTGACCTCTTGCAGGTCATCATCGAGGTAGCCGTTCATCATAAAGCGGGCCCGCTCCGGGGAGGATGCCGCCCGCGACCATACAAGGCTTCGCCGGTGCCCCTCAAAGGCTGTCACGGTCTCCTGCCGCAGCCTGCTTTTTGCCTTACCGTGAGCTTCCACGAGGTTGCGAACCTGTTTTTCCGTTTTGTCCTGCCGTTCAGCCAAGGTTGAAATCCGCCGGTCGATCGCGGTAATCAAGGCTCGCTGCTTCCTCAAACGCTCCTGAAGATCGCTTACGCGCTCCTTGCTCATTTTTTCTTTCCGAAGCGCCTCGGTAAGCTCCGCCTCCGTCTTTTCCTCCTGGGCTTTCATCTCTAAAAGCCTGACTTTTTCACGCTTAAGCTGCGCTGATCCGCTTTGGGCGGCAACCGCCTGACGCTGCGAAAAAAACAGGATAGACAGGCAGACAAGGCAGACGACTATGGCACGGCCAGTTTCTATCATTGATCCCCGGCCGGTCGTAGAGGCGCCCATCCGAGCAGGGACGCGCCGGCAAATAGAACGGCGGCAACAAGGACGAATACGCCGGCCGCAGTCGTGGTGAGCGCCGAGAAAAGCTCCTCTTGCGGACCGACAACATTTGCAAGCAAAGGATACTTTCCGACGAGAAGGTTAAGAAACAAGGCGGCTATGCATACAGCCGCGACCGCAAGGAGGCCGCCCAGAACCGCCGCCCCCGCAGCCCGGGAACACGCGATTCTTTTCTGCGTCACCCCTCGTCCCCTCATGAACTCAAAATCTCCGGCCAGGGCGGCGCAGCGAATCCGTTCCTGTAACCGGCAAATGGCGAAAAAAAGCGCGACGAACAGAGCGAATCCTCCGAGAAAAAACGCGCCAAGCACCCGCTTTACCTTAAAAGCCTCACGCAAAAATTCCTCTCCGGCCAGCACTTTATCTACTTGTTCAAGAGGCTTGAGAGCGGACGTCACCGTGCGGATATTCGCCTGGGTAAATTGATCGTGCCGCATACGGATTTCTATGTACCCGGGAAGCGGGTTGCCTTCAATGCTCGAAATCGATTCGACGCCGGGGTATGCCCGAATGAATTCCTTCCACGACGCGGCGGAATCCAGATACTCCGCGTGGCGCACAGGTGAAAGCGCCGAAATCTGCCTGGCCAGGCCTATCGCTTCCTCATCGGACACGGACTCTTTCAGTAACGCCGTGATGATGTAGTTCGAGGCGATATATCTTGAAGCCCCAAGCGACAGCAAAAGCAGCAAGAAAGCGCAGGCCATCACAAAAAGCAGGGCAAACCGGCCAGACGACTGAAGCACGGTCATGCGTCTGGCGAGTCTCCAGTCTATCCAGAACAGGGAAACATTTTCTTTCAATCGGATTCTCCTTCTGTGACGATCGGCGGCAATCGATACTCAAAGAAGGGACCTTTGGGCTTGCGTTGGCTCGCGAATTTTTCCCAGCCCTGCGGCAGCTTTCGCTCCGCCGCCAAGACGATGTTTCCAGCCCCCGCAAGCACGCGTAACAGGTTTCCCATCATTCCCGTATATGGCGTCCCGGCCATCATAACCGCGCTGTCCATAAATAAAACCTTTGGGCTCCTCAGCAATTCCGCCGCAAGCGCGGCGCGCACCCGCTCGGAGGAAGACAGCGTGGAGAGACGCGCGTCTTTTTTCCTGGTTAGACCTACCATCGCCAGAAGCCGTTCCCACCGGTCTTTCTGTTCCGTGGAATCTATCTCATGGCAAACCATGGAGGATCGCGTAAACAGATTGTTAACGGTAAGCTTCCCGTCGGCCTCAAACCGCTCTGGCACAAAGCCGGATACCGCCCGTAAATCCGTCACAGCGGATCTGTCAGTACTGTAAAGCGACCGCCCGGAAACAAGCACATCGCCCGCATCCGGCTTCCGTTCGCCCCGAAGAATGGAGAGTAAAAGCGTCTTTCCGCAGGAAGGAGGCCCCACTATCACCGTGGCACTGCCATCCTCGAACGCAAAGTCAAGACCGTCCCAAAGTGTCGCTTCACAGAAAACTATACCAAGCCGGAGCGCCTCGATCATCGTCCGCCAAGCAGGTCGTCAACCGATGCCACCTCGCCCGCAATAAGCCGGCATATTTCATTAAGGTGCTGCGCCTTCATGCGTTTTTTGAGGATATCCTGCCAGGACGGCTGGCCGATAATTTCATCATAAGGCCGTTGCACGCTGTCGAGGATAACACCGCCCAGAAAGATGTGGGTTTTGACCACAGGGTTTGAGCGCCCTCCATCTTCCGTTTGGACATGGTACGTTTTCCCGCGAAACTTGATGTTGTGATTGAAACCAGAGAGCATTTTTGATCGACTCGATACCATCCGTCCCCTCACTCCTGCAAGGTTGCCAACCGGACGCCGCGGATCTCCCTGCCGAAGAATCTTTTTCCGATGCGCCCAAACCGTTCCGGATCATCCGTCACCAGAAATTCTACCTTACGGCTCTTTTTTTTGCTTCGTGTCATGGTTTCGGAAAGAAGTATATCGACGACCGCCGCCGCCTCTTCACCGGAATCAATCAGTATCGTTTCCTCGCCGATAAATTCACGAATCGCCTTTTTCAATACGGGATAGTGTGTGCAGCCAAGAATCAAGGCATCCGGCGGATCTGACCGAAATGGCGACAGATACTCCGCGATAACAGCCCGTGTTATGTCATTATCCGTCCACCCTTCCTCTACAAGCGATGCCAGCAGCGGGCAAGAAACCGAGCGAACCTTTACCGATGAAACGGCGGCAAGCAGCGCCTTCTCGTAAGCCGCCGACCGGATTGTGCCAAGCGTTCCTATGACGCCAATATTTGACTTCCGGCGAAGCGCGGCGGCGCGGCGCACGCATGGATCCACCATCCCAACCACCGGAATCTTGTAGATTCTACGCATTGTCGGCAAAGCCAGCGACGAAGCGGTATTGCAGGCGACCACCAGCAGTTTGATGTCATGGGTCCGTATCAAATAGTTCGCTATTTCCATGGAATACCGGATAATTGTCTCGGCCGACTTGCCGCCGTATGGAACGCGGGCCGTATCTCCCAGGTATATGAAGCGCTCCGAGGGAAGAACTCGCGCCAATTCCTTCAAAACAGTCAGTCCGCCCAGCCCCGAATCAAACACGCCGATCGAATTTTCCACACCATCTCCCGTATTTTTTGAATTTCCTCAATATAAACGCTATACTTATTATGTCAACCGACAGGAGTTCGGAAAACTTATAAAGATTTCAGGAGAAAACATTTGGGCGAGATACTCGACTCCCTCTCTAACGCAAAGATTGTGGATCTGGCTCAAGACATCAGGGTTATTTTCGCCGCGGGCGTCTTGTTTGTGCTCGCCATGTTCTTCCGATGGAAGTCCGTACTCCTGCTTCTGTTCGCTTCCGCGGGAGCAGTTACCATCCTCCGTTATATGAACATGAAAGAAGGAGCCGCGATAGACCACAGCATTATGTATTTAGCTTTCGGCACAATTGCCATCTTCGTCGTTCTGATCTATTTCATGTTCATACGCAGTGACTGATTCAAACTCCCGAGTCGGATTCACCACCACTATCCCCGTCGAGATCCTTTATGCCGGCGGGTTCACCCCGGTTGACCTGAACAATGTCTTTATAGGATCCGGCGACCCTTCACAGTATATCCGTCAAGCTGAAACCGACGGTTTCCCCCGGAATTGCTGCGGGTGGATCAAGGGAATTTATGGCGTCGCGCTGCGACACGGTTTCCGTCAGCTCATCGCTGTCACGCAAGGCGATTGCAGCTTCACCCAGGCGCTTATGGAAGTGCTGCATTACCGCGGAATATCGGTTTTACCCTTTGCCTTTCCTTTTGACCGTGACCCGAACGCCCTTTCGCTTGAGCTTTCCAAGACAGCCGAACGCTTCGGCACAACTCTTTCCGAAGCGCAGCGATGGAAAGCACGCCTCGACGAAGTTCGAAATCTTGCAAACAGGATCGACCGGCTGACATGGGAAGAAGGCAAAGTCACAGGGGAAGAAAACCATCTATGGCTTGTCTCCTGCTCCGACTTCGAGGGAGATCCGGATGACTACGCAAGGCGGGCGGAGCGGTTTATTTCAGAAGCCTCGGCGCGTCCCGGCAACAAGAACGCGGCGCCCGTGGCGTTTGTGGGCGTCCCTCCCATAATCTCAGGTCTCCACGCCTGCTTCGAAGAAGCCGGTGCGCGGGTCGTACTAAACGAAGTCCAGCGACAGTTCGCAATGCCTTATCCAACCAGTTCGCTGGTTGAACAGTACCTCTCTTACACATATCCCTACTCCTTTTTCGAACGCATACGCGACATCAAAAAAGAAATCGCTCTAAGAGGCGCCCGCGGAGTCGTGCATTACGTCCAGTCGTTCTGTTTCCGCCAGATAGAAGACATTCTGCTGCGCGCGGAAGTCGGAGTTCCGGTCCTTACGCTGGAGGGAGAATCTCCGGCGTCAGTTGACGAACGGACACGGATCCGCATTCAGGCGTTCGTGGAGATGCTGTCAGGGTAAGTTTCGCAAGCGCGGGCATCACGGTTTTTGCGTCTATCTCATCTTTATAAAACAAAAAATCATCTTGTCTTGATTGCGGAATGGAAAACCGTCCGGATATCGTTTCGGAGACGATCAATGCCCGCCGTGGTCCGCGAGGAGGTCCATACGACTTCTCCTCCGGCGTCCAGCCACGGTTCTCCGGAAAACGCCGCAAGCGCCGCGGATAATTCCCTGGAAGACAGCTTGTCCGCTTTGGCTCCCACCCATTGGTACGGCATCGAGCGCGCGGCAAGATACTCCGCGAGCAAACGGTCGTCTTCCCCCGGACCGCGGCGAAGGTCCACTATTATGTAAACCCGCAACAGCTTCCCGCATCCGGAAAGATAGCCCTCGACAAGCGTTTTCCAGGCCTCCCGCTCCGACTTTGGAACCTTGGCAAACCCATATCCGGGAAGATCGGCAAAGGCAAAACGGCCCATCACCTCAAAGATAACTATGCCGCGGGTGCGTCCGGGGGTGTTGCTGACCTTGGCCAACCGCGCGCTGCCGGTCAGCGCGTTCAGCAAAGATGACTTCCCGGCGTTGGAACGTCCGGCGAAAGCAACTTGCCGGAGGGTCACTTTGGGCCACGCATTCCCAACCGGATCAAACAGAAGGAATTTCGCTCCAGAAAACGTCACGTTCGGGTTACGGCTTCTTCGCCATTGGCAGGGATTTCTCGACTTCTCCTTCCGGAATCGCCCCTTTTCTGAATAAGACAATCCGGCCGTTATTATTGACCAGGACGTTTGCGGGAATCTCGGTCACTCCGAACAGGTCCGCCGCCCTAAACCGATTGTTCGAATCAACTTCGTCGATCAAAATGCGAAACCCGTACCCTTCCTGCCTGGCTACCCCCGATATGCTGCTCCGGAACGGTTCGCCATCGAGCGCCACCCCCACCACACGCAGCCCGGCACTACCAAACCGGTCCTGGAGCCTCTGGGCATCGGCCAAACTACGGCGGCACGGCTCGCAAAATATCGAGAAAAAGACCAAAAGCACGGGCGATCTCGTCTTCTCAACCGCAAAATCAAACGACGCGCCCGAAATATCCTTCAACGCGAAGCCGGGAGCGTTCATTCCCGGCCCAAGCTGTCCGTACGCAACCGTTCCGCCTGACGGGAGAAACAAAGCATCCGGATTCTCTTGCGGAAAAACGTTCCCCGCCGAAAAAAACAACGCCAAGAAGGCCAGCGAAGCCGGGACGCAAGACAAACGGCGCCCGGCGCGCGCCGGATCACACCTTCTTGAGAACGTCTTCATTCACCGTAACCTTGCCCTGATTGCGCAGACCCTCCACATACTCACCAAACGCAGCCTGGCGCTTATAGTTCTTCAGGATTTCACGGAGTTGTTCTTTCACCATGCCAAAGGACGGCACCTGCGACTTGTCACCCTGCATCATCTGGGCACGGCGATTGTAATCCGCCATAACCTCTTCGTCCGACACCTGAGGAACGACAGCCACATTATCAAACATCATATTTGCGATGACAGCGCGTTCCATATTCAGCCTGGATATCTTGTACATCTCCGAGCTTTCCATACCCTTTCCCGCCGCATATGCTTTCAGCGCCCGCAGAACGATATCCTGCTCGATAATTTTGGAGACCAACGCCATGGCCATTTCCGGATCTTTTTGACTATTAAACGAGGAAAGCATCGGCGTCTCGGAGATGATCTTCTTTACATCGCTATACAAAATCTTCTCGCTTCCGGCGGAGGCAAGAACGGTGTCGTCGGAAATCTTTTTTCCTTTGCCGATCTGTTCGAGCACGTTGTTGTCAATCGAGGCTTCCGTCTCCTTCTTGGCCGTCTCAACCAGATCCTTCTGAATCTGGCGAAGGTTGCGGTCAATGATAGCTTTCGAAGCCTGCACCGCCGCGTCGGTGTCGGAGATTCCTTCATTTTCCTTTTTGATCTTGTCCGTTTCTTCCTTCACCTCTTTTTCGTCGAGTTTGAGCTTCTCTTGCGCTTCCTTTCGGATCATGGCATCGACTATGACAGCCTCTTCGCCCTTCTCGGCGGCATCTTTGTATGCCGGGGTATTGTCGATCCCCATAACCCTCCCCGCCTGTACCACGAGACGGATCCCGATTAACTGATCAAGCACATTTTTTTTCTGCTCCAGCGGCACGCTATCAAACGCCATGATTCCGTTCGGCGCGCCAAGGTATTCTCGCAACTCAAGAACGGAAATCTTTTCCCCGTTCACATCGGCGACGATCTGCTTATTGAAGTCCTTCTTTGAGCAACCCCCGATCATCAAGGCGAACAGAATCACCGTCATTACAACAATACGCATAGCCTTAGCGGACATCTTCACGTTACTTCTCCTCGTACCTGTTATTGATAATGTTTATGCGCGCAGCAAGCGGATCTGCGAGGAGGAGACAATTCCAAGCCCGGACTCCATCGCCTTCCGGATGTGGGGCACATCTTCACCCTTCCGTTTAAATACCTTTTCCGCAACCGTAGCGTCGGCCGCCACTATATCGGACGAGGCAAAAGCCGCTCCGAATTTCTCTACATCAGCAAGGCTGCCGCCGGTCGGACCGTTACGCACAAGAACCATACCGGCATCTATGACAGTGAGGTGGCTCGGCACCCGACGGTTCACATCAACCAGACACTCGGAAAGCCGAAAGTGGGCCTGTCCACGGTTTCCGCCCATGACCCCCATCATGTTCTTCAAGCCAAGCGTAACAAGCGAGAGGGAATGATGCTTCGCAATGGGTACGTTTATGATCTTGTCCGCATCGAGAGCATCCCGGTACAGTTCCCAGTCTTTTAACACCAACGCGTTTGGAATAGAGGTGCGCACGAATTTGCGATCCTCGACATGATAGACGCGCAACGCGTCCTCCACGCCGTTTTTCTTCGCAAAGCGCTCCACCGCTTCCTGGATTCCGCTGCTCACGTAGCATCGCCTTGACTCATTGCATGTCCGATCAAAAATGCGCACGGCCTTTGCGCCGGCAGCCAGACACATTGAGGCCACCGCGACCACAACATCGGGATGAGTGTTTGCCGCTTGCGCGGGGGTGCGATCCCATCCCATATTGGGTTTGACAACCACAACATCGCCACGCGAGACGAAAGCGCCCATGCCGCCAAGAGCGGCCACCGCTTTTTCAGCATTACTTCCGGGAGATCCTCCCTCCGCCATAGAGACAGAAACCTGCGGCCCTGACGGCGCGGTCCCGGCCTCGAGAAACGAAGGGACGGAACATAATGCCGCGGCAATACCCGCTTTTCTCAAAAACTCTCTTCGATTCATTTGGTTAGTACTCATATGTGCTATAAATACCATACTTTTCGGTTTTTATCTTTACCGTAGAGGCCAACATGCAAAGCTCTACACCGGGCTCCAGCCCGGATATCCGCGTGCTTGTGGTCATCCCCGCCTATTGCGAGGAGAGAAACATCGGATCTGTTGTACGCTCCATCCGCAATCTTTTTCATCACGACATACTTGTTGTAAATGACGGTTCCACGGACAACACCGGCGAGGCCGCCAGAAAAGCCGGGGCGATCACACTTGACCTGCCTTGCAACCTGGGGATCGGCGGCGCGGTGCAGACCGCCTATATGTACGCTATCGCTCATGGCTACGACGCCATAGTGCGGCTCGACGCTGACGGACAGCACGAACCTGCCGATATCGAACGCCTTCTTGAGCCTCTTCGCGACGGAACCGCGGACGCCGTAATCGGCTCCCGATTTCTTGGAGAGGCAACCTACCGCGCCTCCTTCTTTCGAATGACCGGAATCCGCTTTTTCCGGGTTCTCGTAAACCTGTTCACCGGATGCAAATTCACCGACCCTACATCGGGCTTCTTCGCCATCAACCGGCATCTCATGCAATTCTACTCGGCGCAGTACCCTTCCGATTATCCCGAGGTCGATTCGTATATCCTTATGCACCGGCTGAAGATCCGGGCGGTCGAGGTTCCGGTCCGCATGTATGAGCGAGAAAAGGGAAAATCCTCCATCACTCCAATTCGCGCAATCTATTATATGGTCAAGGTAACTCTCTCCTTCTTGATCAACCGCATCGGGAGAATCGAATGAACCGGCTCGCCATTCTTTCCGTGGTCACTTCAACCCTGTTTCTCCTGGGCATCCTGGAACTGGTGCGACGCCGAAGGCTGCGGGAGGAATATTCCATCCTGTGGCTCTTTGGAAGCGTCATTATTCTCGTTTTGTCCGTAAAACAGAGCTGGCTGAACTGGATTTCAACACTGGTCGGCATTTCCTACCCGCCCTCGTTCCTCTTCCTTGTCGGCATGTTCTTTATCTTCATGATCCTTATCCATTTTTCTATCGTCATCTCAAAGCTCATGAGAATGAACAAAAGGCTTATACAAGAGATCGCGCTGCTCAAATCTTCATTGCCCCCGGAAGAACCTCCTCAAAACCGTAAGGAGCAATAGGTCACCTAACGGCCTTATTTAATGACACGGTACCGATCACATCTGCTTGCCAACTTCGCCGGATCAGGAACAGGCGCCCTGTTTCAATTGGCGTTTATTCCGCTTTACATCAAATTCCTCGGGATGGAGTCATACGGACTCGTCGGCTTTCAGATAATGATTTTGAGTCTCATGCCCATATTGGATCTGGGCCTTGGAACAACAATGAACCGTGAAATGGCGCGCTACTCCGTATCGTCCAGCAACGCGCGGGAAGCCGGAGATTTCGCCCTTACGCTCGAAATCGTGTACTGGGTTCTGGGGATCTCGGCAGGCGTTGCCATCGTCGCGGCCGCCCCATTCATTGCCGACAGATGGGTCAATGCCGACGCCTTGCCCCGGGACACTATCATCCGCGCATTGATGCTTATAGGAGGAACCGCGTCGCTGCAACTGCCTTTCTGGTTCTACCAGGGCGGGCTGATGGGACTCCAGCGCCAGGTTCTTTTCAACTGCGTGAAGATCTTGATGTCATTTCTTGGAAGCGGCGGAGCGGTTCTCTTTCTCTGGCTTGTTTCTCCCACCATAACCGCCTTTCTCGCCTGGCAATTCGCGGTAGCGGTCATGCAAATTGCTGTTTTGAGGTTTTTTTTGTGGCGCTATCTTGCCTGCAAGGGAGAAAAACCCGGCTTCTCGCTCAGGCTCCTTCGGAGCACATGGCATTTCGCCGCGGGGATGGGAGGAATCACTATCTGTTATGCCATCCTCTCTCATATAGACAAGATCCTGCTCAGCAAGATGCTGACTCTAAAGATGTTCGGCTATTATTCGATAGCGACCGCGGCGGGAAGCTGCATCGTTCTTATGGTCCGGCCCGTATTCGACGCATCGTTTCCGCAGTTCTCCGCCATGGCCGCTTCCCACGACAAAGATGGAATCCGAAACCTGTACCGCCGAAGCAACCAGCTCGTCGCGGCGTTGGTAATGCCGGTCGCCGCGGTATTGCTGTTTTTTCCGAAAGAAGCGCTGCTCGCATGGACGGGAAACCCGGAAACCGCCGAAACCGCCGCGCCAATCGCCCGGTTTTTGGCGGCAGGGTTCGCCGTACACGGAGTATTGATCATTCTCTATTCCCTGCAGCTCGCTCACGGATGGACCAGATTGA
>WRHP01000027.1 GCA_009783195.1 Syntrophorhabdaceae bacterium
AAATTTTTTGATTATATCATCTTTTTTATCCATGATTAAAATATTCGCGTTCGCGTTTGAATCGCTTTTGCTCATCTTTTTTTCGGGTTCCTGAAGCGACATGACCCGCGCGCTTTTTTCTTTTGATATATACGGCTCGGGAACTGTGAAAACATCGCCGTAAACAGAATTAAACCGCACGGCAATATCGCGCGCAAGCTCCAGATGCTGTTTCTGGTCTGCGCCGACAGGCACAAGATTCGCGTTATAAATTAATATATCAGCCGCCATCAAAGCCGGATAAGTGAAAAGCCCCGCGTTAATATTATCGCTGTTCTGTTTAGACTTATCTTTGAACTGCGTCATTCTTGAAAGCTCGCCAAACATCGCGTAACAGTTTAAAACCCATGCTAACTGCGCGTGTTCCGGAACATGGCTCTGGACAAAAAGGGTTGCCTTCGAAGGGTCGATCCCCGAAGCCATCCAGTCAATCAGCATGTCGTCGATGCTTTCCCGGATGACCGAAGTATTATCGTATTCCGTAGTTAACGCATGCCAGTCCGCAACGAAAAAGAAGCAGTCATGTTCCTCCTGGAGCTTCCTCCAGTTTGCCAATACCCCGATGTAATGCCCAAGATGCAGCTTGCCGCTGGGACGCATACCGCTCAAAACCCGTTTACGCAACGCCTTCCCTTTCTGTGATGAAGGATTAAATGCCCAAAATAAACGAGGAAAGCCACTGGACAAGGCCCCCAATTATACCAAGCGGACCAAACATTAAAAGCGCTATAACGATCAGCATCCCGTAGCGCTCTACCGACGCCAGCGCCGTAGAAGCTCGATAAGGAAGAAGCCCCACGGCGATCCGGCCGCCGTCCAGGGGCGGAATCGGGATCATGTTGAAGACAGCAAGAAGCACGTTGAAATGGATGAAAACGATGCACATGTGGGCCAATGGAACCGTCACCAAACGAGAAACGGAATCTCCGCCCGGCTCCTTTCCCATAACAGCCAACAGGATATCCGGATCGCCAAGCAAAATAAGACGAAAAAGAACTCCGGCTATGACGGCCAGTCCCAGATTGGTCACAACACCCGCCGCGGCAACGTAAATCGGGTCCCACTTCTGGTTCCTCAAAAGACGGAAATTCACCGGAACCGGCTTTGCCCACCCAAACACCATCCCGGTCCCCATAAGAAGCATCGCCAAAGGCAGTACGATCGTCCCGACCGGGTCGATATGGCGCAAGGGGTTAAGCGTTACCCTGCCAAGCATAAACGCCGTCGGATCACCTTTTTTATAAGCGACATACCCGTGCGCCGCCTCGTGAAAAGTTATCGCCATGAGAACGGGAACGGCGTAAATCGAAACTTTATGAAGAAAACCCGCAATGTCGGACAATCTTTCTCCTTCCGTATGAAATTTTTAATACTAGCACCTTTAGCCCGGATTCGTCATTAGAGGTGACATGGTCGGTACTCACAGCGGACAAAATCGCAAAACCAAACAACAAAACCTGAGTGTTCGCGGACAAAATACACCACTCCCGGCAATCCGTTTTGCGTTTTTGCCGTATTTCAATGATTTCACAAGCAGGACACGCGTGATCCCTGATCCGGGCCAAAACTGTACGGGCGGCCTTATATGTAAGACCTGTTTATAAGAGAGTGTATTCTATGGGTATCTCTTAAGATCACCGGCAATCTCGTAACCTGCGCGGCATTCACCGCATTTTTTGCGGCGAATGTTACGCTTAATCACCGCACAAAACAACAATTCGTGGGCTTAAAGTGTTTTTATTTAAACGTATTAAAAAAGGTCAACTTGCCAAGAATGACTCAACGAAATGGTACAAATTTCAGAAATGTTCGCACTTAAATTCATGAGTTTTTAAGGCTCCGCGGTCTTTGGAAACGTCTCCCGAATAAAAGCGATCTCTTCCGCCTTGCTTTTCAGGTCGCCGGAAAGCTTGTTTTCGAGAACTGTGTCGAAGATTTTTCTGAACTGTGGCCCTGGAGTGTACCCCATCTCTATGAGATCATTCCCTGTTATCGAAAAATGGATGTTCTTTAGTTGTGTAAAATACAATGAAATACATTTTTTTACATCGGGATATTTAGTATAAGCCATCAAAAAAAGGATCACTTCATTAGGAATGCCGGAGAGGGTATCGTGGATCGCCTTCTTCGATATTGTGTGAGACAAGACCAGCTTCCGGATGATCTCCTCCCCTTCGTCCTTGCAAATCCTTACCCACTCAAGCACCTTTGAGCGGGCGCCGAGATCTTTTGCCAGTTTTTTAGCCTCCTCCGGAGACAGAGGGGCAAGAAAAGCAAGGAACAAAACAACCCATTTCTCCACTTTCTCGTCGAGAAACAGCAGGGTGAACCAGCCCATAACTTCCTGCGTTTCTTCGAGAAGCTTCATATGTTCCTTGTCGAAAGTCAACGAAGGGTGGATCGATGAACCTACGTCAAACTCAGCCATACGGGCAATGACCGAAACAGAATCTGACTCTTTAAATACAAGCTTCAACTCATTAAAAAATCTGTGTTTTGGCAGCCTGCCAACCAGATCAAGACGCACAGCGTTGCGTATAAGATTCAGTGTGTGCCGGCTGATGGAAAAACCAAACCGGCGCTCGAAACGCACCGCCCGCAGAATACGCGTGGGGTCTTCGACAAACGACAGGGAGTGCAAAACCCGTATCCCTTTCTCCTTGATATCCCGCCTGGCGCCAAAAAAATCTATCAGTTCCCCAAAACCGGACGGATTCAGCCGTATCGCCAGCGTATTAATGGTGAAATCACGCCGGTACATGTCCTGCTTCAACGAACTGTATTCCACGGTAGGGAGCGCCCCAGGCTCCATGTAGTATTCGACGCGGGCGGAAGCAACATCTATCTTGAAGTTATCCGGAAACACCAAAACCGCCGTGGCAAATTTGTGGTGCGGTCGCACCCTGGCGCCCTCTTCCCGGCCAAACGTTTCCGCAAAACAGACCCCTTCCCCCTCCACCACAATATCGATATCAAGATTATCGCCGCGCATTACAAGATCTCTAGCGAATCCGCCGACTACATAAGCCCGCATCCCAAGGCGTTCCGCGCACGCCCCCGCCTTCTTCAAAAGTTCCAGCACCCGTTCCGGAAGACGCTCACGCATCAGATTTGCCACGTTTTTGGGCCGCGCCGGCGCGCCTTCTTGGGGAATGTCCTCTTCCGCGCCCGGCTGCTTCATGTCGCGCACATCGTAAAGAAACTGCAGCAGCCCGGTCCGTGTGATAATGCCTTTCAATTTCTTCCCATCGACCACAGGGACAAGCCGCTGGTTCTTTCCTATGGCTATTTCCTGGATTCGCTCGATCCCGTCCCCCGGAGCGACAACCTCGAAATCGGCGTTCATGTACTCGGCGGCTATTTCTTCGCCCAGCCCGTGGAACAGCGCCTTTTCCACGACCTGCCGCGTGAGGATTCCCATTACCTCTTCACCCCTTAAAACGGGAACGGCATTCAAGCCGGAACGGGCAATTTTTTGACCGACAGCCGCCATGGTTTCTTCCGCGTCAACCGTGCGCGCGTGGGCTACCATCAGGTCGGAGGCAACCCGGCGCGGAATGATCTTCTCCGCCAACACATGAAGTAAATGCTCCTTCATCTGGAAAACCGTGGCGTTTTTCACCGAAGCCGAAGCGGCGTAGGAATGCCCGCCTCCTCCGAACTCTTTCATTACGGCGCCGACATCCACCTCCTGCTTGCGGCTTCTGGAGACAAACACCACCTGATCCCCCATCTGGCACAAAACGAAGAGGACATTTATGCCCTCCATGTCCCGCAGTTTGTGCGCAAGAAGAGCAAGGCTCCCCATATACTCTTCTCGCTGGGCCTCGGCGATCACCAATTCCACTCCATTGATCGTGTAAACCCGCAAACTTTGAATGAGATCGTGTAAAAGAGAGACCTGCTCCGCGGTCATATCCCTGGCCAGGATGTCGCTGACATCGTCAAGCCGCCCTCCGCAGGAGAGCAGATGAGCCGCCGCCATGTAGTCATCCATCGTCGTGGATGTGAAGATCAACGACCCTGTATCCTCGTAGATCCCCAGCATCATAACGGTGGCTTCGTCCGCCGAGATCGGAATCCCGCGCTCTTTAAGTATCCCCACCAGGATCGCCGTCGCGGAACCAGCCTTTCGGATAACCTCCACCTCCCCGCGTATATCCGAGGCGTCGCCGGGGTGATGGTCGTAAATATGGAACTCGACGCCGGGTTTGCCGACAAGTTTTGCGAATGTGCCAAGCCTTGCGCTGCTGCTGACATCAACGAGAATCATGCGCGTAATCTGGTCGAAGTCTATATCACGCAGTTTGCGCATCGGCAGGGAATAGAAAGCGGACTGGACGAGAAATCCTTTGGCGGACTCTTCCGGCCTTCCAGGCAAAACGCACACGGCGTCCGGATACAGTTTCTGTACCGCCAATATGGACGCAATCGAGTCGAAGTCGGCGTTAATGTGAGTTGTAATTACTTCCATTTAGACATAAGCATGCGATAAATAAAGGCGTGACACCCAAAACCTTTGGAGGGGCAAGCTCCAAAAGCTTCGTCTCCTAAATTTTAAATCGCTCATTGTTTGATGACTCGCGGCTCCAAATCCCTGGTAATAGTTTGCCAGCGGTTTTCCTTTAGCATGATCCATTTGAGAATGCGGGCAAAAATCCATTTGGAATCAGCTTTGAGCCTATAGCCGTTAATGCGTAAAAACACGTCGCAGGCGGCAAAAGCTATCCGCTTGTTGCCATCTACAAAAGCATGATTAATCAAAAGGCTTTCCACTAACGCCGCCGCTTCTTCCACTATGTCGGCGTAATAACCGGATTGAGGACGAAAAACAGCGGCCTCAACAGCGCCCATGTCGCGCACTCCATGCATACCGCCATAGCGTTCTATCAAAATATGATGCATACCCAGAATATCCTGGGCAGTCAGGTATTCTCTCATTGCGCCAGTTTTTTGTAGAGCGTATCAAATTGTTCAACACTGGCGTGCAGCGCTTGCAAAACCTGCTCTCGTGGGATGTTGCTGTTTTTGCGCTCCACATAATCCCTCAACGCCTCATTGACCAATATCTGTAACTGGCGGCCTTCAGATTTAGCTATCCGCCTCAAACTGTCCAGAATCACAGGGTCAGCCTGGGTGGCAAATTTTATTTTTTTGACAGTTTGCGACATGTTGTCACCTCCCGCAATAAACATAGCCTTTTGTCATGAAATATCAAGATACATCTTGCCGTCGCCAAACCTTGTAAATCAAAAACAAAATCTGTATTGCCGCCTACCCACAGCGCAACGGCTTACGATGAACCCATAATCCCTGATGCGTCAGCAAGCATTAATTTCCAATGACGGCCAGCAAAAGAACAACCTATTGACTCACTACGGTTTCAAGCCTGTTTTCGCAGCATTTTTGAAGGAAGATCAGGGTGACATCAATCACATCGGACAAAAATCGCGGAGGGGTTCTCCGGCAAGAGCATGGGTTTCCAAGCGAAGCCAAGGACGGCGAGAGCGAAGGAAGCCTGCAATCGCAGTGAGCCAGGGATGGCGAACGGAGACGGCCTCGGCGGAGAAGCCCCTCCGCGATGTCCGATGTGAGTACCAGCCATGCCACCTCTCATGACAGATCTGGGGTAATGCGTCTGTCATCCGCGCGGGTGATGCTTCCGATGAGTCTCTCTCAACCGTTCGGGAGTGATATGGGTGTAGATCTGCGTAGTCGCGATGTCGGAGTGGCCAAGCATAACCTGGACGGCGCGCAGGTCCGCCCCGCCGGCCAGCAGGTGGCTTGCGAAAGAATGCCGAAGCACATGGGGGGAAATCTTCTCCTGTATCCCTGCCATAAGCGCCCAATACCTGATCCGGTTCCAAAGAGTCTGCCGCGTGATGGCTCGTCCTTGACGGGACAAAAACAGGGCATTTGTGGCCTTTTCTTTAATAAACCCAGGGCGGACCGCCTCTATATACTCTTTGAGAAGATCCAGCGCCGTCTCCGCGACAGGCACGACGCGCTCCTTCCTGCCTTTTCCCATGATTCTTAAAAAACCCGCGTCGGGGTCCACATTCTCCATTCGCAGCGACACGACTTCAGTTGCGCGCAGCCCCGATGCGTACATGAGAGTCAAAATAGCCTTGTCGCGGACGTTTTCCGGAGTCGCCCGCGCGCGGTCGGGGGCCGCAAGCAGCGCCGTCACCTGGTTGACCGTGAGAAACTTCGGGAGCGGACGACCCGGCCTTTGCGCCCGCACCTCGGCAATTGGATTTGCCGCAAGGCGTCCTTCCCGGACGAGGAACCTGAAAAATGAGCGCAAAGAGGAAATGTGTCTGGATGTCGAGCGGGCGGACAACCCGCCATCCCGTAGCAAAGTAAGATAAGCGAGAAAGTGTGAGCGCGTGAACGCATCAAGGCCAACGCCTTCATCCTCCATAAACTGGACGAACCGCTTAAGGTCAGCGCTATACGATTCAAGCGTATTAGTTGAAAGACGCCGCTCCGTGGAAAGATGAAATATGAAGGATTCCGCCAAGGCGTCGTTATCCATACCTACACCACCTTCAGGCGAATCCCTAAACAATCCATCATCCGGGCGGATGAATTGAGCATGAGACCTCTCCGTAGAACGCGTGTCTTTCGCAGCGAAGGCATGTACCCGAAAACCGCATTCATCACAGCGGGCAAACGGGGCTTCGGTGAAGACGTAGTTTCCGTATCAAAAGCAAAGAGGCCAAAGAAGTATCTATTAGAGCAAGCAAGACGCAGCCAAAGCTTGCTCTGGAGGACAAGTAAGGCGTACTCGAAGGAGAGAGGCTTGAGCGAAAGAAGCCGCCCGGAAGCGCGTATCCGGAAACCATTTCCGCTTTTCACAATGAATCCCGCGGTTTCAAATCGTGTGTCATTTTACAGATTTGCTCCCTCAAGCCTCTATGGATTCAAGGATGGCCTTGCGGACCTCTTCCTGCCGCCGCGAATCGGTTATCTTTCCCAGATCCCGGTCAAATACGTAGAAGGCGTCGGCCACCTGGTCAGCCTTCGTCGAGATCTTGGATAAGTGGATATCAATCCCAAGCGACGTAAGAACCTTGGTGATGTCGTAGAGCAGGCCGATCCGGTCGTACGTGAAAATATCCACGACGGTATATCGGGAAGAAGCGGAATTATCGAAATTAACCCGAGTGGGCCGGTACTTGGGCACCTTGTCCCGTATAAATTTACCCACCCGTGGCTCCGCTATGAGAGATTTGATCGATAAATCCCCCCCGAGTACGCGAACCAGGTCGTCTATAACCCGCCTCTTTTTCGGCTGGTCCTTGAGGCTTTTTCCCTGGTAGTTCACATAAAACGTATCCAAAGCCACGCCGTCGCGCGTTGTGGACACGGAGGCATTCAGGATATTTACCCCGTTGAACGAAAGGGTGCCGGCGATCTTCGCGAAAACACCGCGCTCGTCAAGACATACAATGGCTATCTCGGAAGCCCCGGCTTCCGGCGCGTCGATCGCCTCCACGATAGGCGTTTTCCCGTCGAACCGTTCAAGAATGCGGCAATGGCCCGCAATCCGCGCTTCCTGCGTTGACATAACATACGCGTCGTCCATCCGGTTCAGGAAACGCGCCGCCGCCTCGGCCCCCTCTTCCTTCAGACGCTCAAGCACCA
This sequence comes from Syntrophorhabdaceae bacterium, assembly GCA_009783195.1. Classification (GTDB taxonomy): domain Bacteria; phylum Desulfobacterota; class Deferrimicrobia; order Deferrimicrobiales; family Deferrimicrobiaceae; genus UBA2219. The sequence goes on from WRHP01000027.1 coordinate 7,690, forward strand.
AACGCCGCTTCTGCTCCGCTCGCTCTTCAAGAGGAAATTTCAACACTCCCTGTTCGAGAACGTTTCGCGCCTTCTCGTACAGTTCCTTCAGAAGCATGGCCTTCCACTGCGTCCAGACATCCGGCCCCACTTCCTTGATGTCCGCATAGGTCAAAAGATAAAGTTTGTCGAGACGCTCGGTGGTTCCAACGGTATCCGCGAAAGAAAGGATCATGTCTATATCGTGAAGATCGCGCCGTTGTGAAACGTGAGCCATCAACAAATGGCGCTCGACAAGGAACACAAGATCGGAGATCTCATCCCGCTCAAACCCCCACCGCGCCCCGATGCTCTCCACTATCTTTGCGCCAACCATGGAGTGCCCGCCTTGCCCTCCATGTCCTTTCCCTATGTCATGAAGGAGAATCGCCAGGTTCAAAAGGGCTTTGTCCGGGATCTTCTCGTAGACCTCCAGAAAACCCTCTTCTTCCTGAGCGCGTTGAGCCGAAGCGGATATCCGGGCAAGAACACCGGCGCAGCGGATGGAATGAACATCCGCGGTATAAACATGGTAAACATCACGCAGCACCCTGCAATGCAGCGGCGCGAACTCCGGGATGTATCGTCCAAGAAAAAGACACTCGTTCATGGCAAGCAGCGTCTCCCGCAGATGCGCGGGGTCGGAAAGTATCTCAAGAAACAGCAGCGCCGCTTTTCGATCTGACCGGAACTCCTCCCCTATCACCGGAAGAGCGCTCTGGATAGTCATCTTCGCCTGCAGCGACAAGCTTGCCTTCATCTTTTGCAACGTCCGGAAAAACTCAAGGATACGTATCGGCTCCTTCTCAAGCGCCGCTCCGTTTTTTACCTGGAGCTTCCCTTTGTAAAGAACCCCTTCTTTCCAGATCTTCCGGCTCATCGAAGAAGAAAACAGCTTGCGCGTGTTTTCTTCTTCGAGCGGACGGCCCACCTCTTCCAGAACCATCATGGTCAATTGGTCGGCGGACGCCGCGTGAAGATAATACGATCTCATGAACCGTTCCACCCCGAAGCTGGCTCCAAGCTTGCGGTATCCAAGCTGCCCGGCAAGCTCCTCCTGCACCCCGAAGGAAAGCGTGTCGGATTTCTTCCCGATGATGTAGTGCAGCTCGTTACGAATCCTCAAGAGATAATCCGAAACGTGGCGCATCGCTTCCGCTGTCTGCGCATCGACCGCGCCTTTTTGCCGCAGTTCCTTCAAGTCGCGGCACTTGTACTTGACCCTGGCCGCCAGGATGGCTGTCTGGAGATCCCGCAAGCCGCCGCGCCCATCCTTAATGTGCGGCTCCAGCAGATAGACCGTCGATCCAACTTTCTCGTGCCGCGCGCGCATCTCCGCTATCTTGCCGTCGATGAACTGGTCGCCTTTTGTGTAATAGATCAGATTGTCCAGATCTTTTGAATCCTGAGCCAAAAGCTCCTGATCGCCAACCACATACCGGTAGTCAAGCAAAGCGCTGCGAACCGAGTAGTCGGAGAGCGCCATACGAACCGTTTCACCCATATTCCGGACACTGTGACCAACATCAAGCCCAAGATCCCATAGAGGGTAAAGGATCGACTCCGTTATCGCCTCCACATACCAGTCGGCTTTATGCCTATGGAGAAAGAGCAGATCCACATCCGACTTCGGACAAAGCTCCCTGCGGCCATACCCTCCCACGGCAACCACCGTCATACGGTAATCAATGTCCGGAGCGGAAGCGAAAAAGCGGGCCCTGCCTCTGTCATAGAGAGCCGATATTATGGCGTCGATAGCATCGGTGTATTTTCGGCATGCCGCGATGCCTCCGCAGAGGCAACTATGCTGTCCTTCTCGCAGGAGCCGATGGGTCTCCCGCAGAAACTCCTTCGCATGCTCAAGGAATTCCCGGTCCGAAAGGTCGGGGCGCGTCAATTCAGGAGGGCAAACATCAAGACGCACTACAGTTCCTGTCCTGGAAAAACGCCTTTTCTGCCGTAATAGCAAATCGCCTCTACAATCCCATCGGCAATCTTGCCAAGGTGCTTCTCGTCTCGCAGTAGAGCCTCTTCCTGCGCGTTGCTGATAAAGTGCGATTCGACAAGAATAGACGGCATCCGCGCGCCGACAAGAACAAAAAACGGCGCCTGTTTGAGCCCCAGGTTTGCCACGGAACCGCGCCCAGATGAAGCAGTGCGGTGTATGGCATCGTTAACCGTCTTGGCAAGCCGAAGCGACTCGTTCTTGCGGGCTCCCGTGAACATATCGTCAACTATGAATTTGACGCCTTGCAGCCGCGCAACCGGCACCCCGTTTTCCCGGGCGGCCAATTCAAGATCCTCCTGATTGCCGGCCCCCCTCGAAAAGACGTACGTCGATACTCCTTTCACCGCGCGGCTTGGGCTGGCATTGATGTGGAGCGACACGAATATGTCCGCGCGCGACCGGTTAGCTATGGCTGTGCGCTCTTCCAGCGGGATGAACACATCGGAATCGCGGGTCATACGGACTTCAAAATCATTGTGCCGCGCCATTCGCTCCCGAACCATGCGGCCGATGGCAAGAACGACATCTTTTTCTTTCAAGCCTGTGGGACCGACGGCGCCCGGATCTTTGCCTCCATGCCCCGGATCAAGCATCACGCGGACGCGGCGGCTCACGGGCGGCGCCGGAGACGGCGGTTCAGCTAATATGGCTGGCTCGCGCGGCGCATCGACAGAAACAGCCGGAGGGTTTTGCGTGGCAGCGGTATTCTCCCGCGGCAACGGGATCTCCCCTTCCCCGTCGACATCAATAATAATCCGGTACGGGTCCGGCAGCGCAAACACGCGGAACGTGCTGTCCCGTTCCAGGTCGATTACTACCCGGATGGTATCCTTGTTGTTGCGGCCGGCGCGCACCCGCTGGAGCAAACCGTTGTTGATCCCAACAGGCTTGTGCAGGATGTCGCCATCAATTTCCGCGCCCCGGATATCCACAAAGATCCTGGGAGGAAGATTTTGAGCGGGAACGGCAGAAGCCGTATTCGCGTGCCATTCGACCTCCTCCCCGGTATATATGGCAACACGGGTGTAGATCTCGTTGGTCCAGGCATGAATTCCGGAGAGAACAGGAGACCGGCTGGAGACAGCGGTGACACCAAAAGAGGGAAACAGCGTTAGCGCCGCGAAAGCGACGGCGGGCAGAAGCGCCGCCAGGATGTATCGATACGGCCTGATCAAGACATCCCCTTCCTCAACCTCTCTTTCCATGCGGAGATGCGCATCAAAGCATCCATCGGCGTAAGCCGTTCCGGTTCCATGCGTTGCAACTCTTCCAACACCGAGTATTCTTCCCGCCGCTGCTTTCGGGGAAACAGATCCATCTGGGCGGAGCCGCCCGCCTCCTGGGCGCCCGAAAGGGACGGTAAGCTGAATTCATTATACTCGGCGGATTCCAGCTTTTTCAAAATTTCCCTGGCGCGCTCAATCACCGTTGAAGGCAATCCGGCAAGCCTGGCAACCTGAATACCGTATGATTTGCTCGCCACTCCTTCGTCTATACGCCTCAAGAAAATTATGTCCCCCTGCCACTCCCGGACAGCGACGTGGAAGTTGCGCGCATGCGTTGACGTGGAAACAATATCTGTCAGCTCATGAAAGTGAGTGGCAAAAAGAACTTTCGGGCGGGACGGCGCGTTGTGGAGGTATTCGGCAACGGCCCACGCGATGCTCAAGCCGTCGTAGGTGCTCGTTCCGCGGCCAACCTCGTCCAGCACAACAAGCGTTCGCTCGGTAATTCCGTCCAGTATCCGGGATGTCTCCCGCATTTCGACCATAAACGTGCTTTCGCCCCGCGAAAGATCGTCAGACGCGCCGATCCGCGTGAAGATCCGATCCACAAGACCTATCTCCGCGCGGTCAGCCGGCACAAAGGAACCGGCATGCGCCAGCAGCACAATCAGCGCCACCTGTCGGATGTAAGTGGATTTTCCCGCCATATTCGGGCCTGTGATGATGGCAAGACGTCCTTCATCGGGAGAGAGGCGGCAATCGTTTGGAACAAAAGCGTGCTTCCCAAGGATCTTCTCTACCACCGGGTGACGGCCGTTTTCGATGAGAATATCTTTCCCCGCGCCCACCAGCGGGCGGTTGTACCCGCCATCCGCGGCAAGTTCGGAAAACGAAAGCAGCACGTCCAGCCCGGCTACGGCCTCCGCCGCGCCCTGTATGGAAAACAGTTGGGTTTTCAACGAATCCCGCAAGGCCAGGAAAAGTTCCTCTTCCCTGGCGTTGCGCTCATCCTGCGCGCGAAGCACGCGCGATTCGTATTCCTTCAATTCCTGCGTCACGAACCGTTCCGCGTTGGCCAGCGTCTGCTTCCGGATATACTCCGCCGGGACTTTTCCCAGGTTCGAACGGGACACCTCGATGTAATACCCGAACACCCGGTTATACCCGACTTTCAACCCCCCGATTCCGGTGCGCTGCCGCTCCCGCGCCTCCATTTCGGAAAGCATCTCCTTGCCGTGTGTGAGAAGGTGATTCAATTCGTCCACACGCGCGTCGTATCCGGGCCGAATAACGCCGCCTTCCCTGTATCCGGCGGGAAGCTCATCCGCCAGCGTCTCAGACACCAGCTCAACCGCGCTGGAATGATCGCCCAAACGATCGCGCACACCCAAAAGCAGCGGTGAAATCATGCCGCCAAGCGTTTCTTTCAAGGCGGGCAAAACCGCCAGGTTATCCCGCAAAGCGGCTATATCCCGCGGCCCCGAGCGGTCCTGGGCCAGGCGTGACGCAAGCCGCGGAAGATCTCCCATGGCATCGAGGCTTGAAACCATTTCTTTTCGAAGTACATGAGCCTCAAGAAGCTCGGCCACCGCCTCGTGGCGCTCATTGATACGGTTTATTTCCTGCAGCGGAGCCGCAAGCAAAGAACGAAGCGCCCTTGCCCCCATAGGCGTCCGGGTCCGGTCGATCGCCCATAACAGGCTCCCCTTGCGCTCCCCGGAAAGGGTGCAGAATACTTCGAGCGTCCGCACGGCGGTCTCGTCCATCGCCAGGTAGCGCTCGCCTACCCGCTCCGTCATCCTTACGATCTCGGAAAGAGCGGCGGGCTGATGTATGTGGAGATAATACAGACCACCCCGGACAACCCCTTCCGCCGGGTGTCCGGCCGGCGGAATCCCTTCTATTTGCGCCGAAAGCTCAAACGAGCCCGCAGCCGCGCAAGATACGGTTGACATAAGCTTTCCTTCGATCAGCCGTTTGCCGCGCGTAGTTGAAGGAGTCCCTTCTCCCTCCAGCGCCACAAATTCAGCGGGGGAGAGTCGAAACAGCGCGTCAGCCAGCGTCTCTTCGGAATCGCACACCTCGTAATGGAACTCGCCTGTGGTCGCGTCCAGCGCCGCGTAAGCAAAAGGAGGGATAAAACGCACCGCCGCAAGAAAGTTGTTCCCTCGGGCATCGAGACATTCATCGTGGAATACCAGTCCGGGAGTGACCACTTCCGTCACCTCCCTGCGGAAGAGCCCTTTCTGCCCGGGTTCCTCGATCTGCTCGCATACGGCTACCTTGCAGCCCTGTCGAATCAGCTTCGACAGGTACGCGTTGCGCGCGTGGTGCGGCACTCCGCACATGGGAATGTTCGATTCTTTGTCGCGGGAAGTCAAAGCGATGTCAAGAAGACGCGACGCGCGGATGGCGTCCTCAAAAAACATCTCGTAGAAATCGCCCATGCGGAAGAAGAGTATGCAGTCGCGGAAACGCGACTTGATCTCCACATACTGCCGCATCGCCGGAGTAAGCTGGAGGGTCATCCGTCTGGCCGAAAACGGTTCCTTTTATGGTTTAAGATCAGCAAACGCCGGTAAAAGACGCTCGCGGGTCTCCAGCAACGATTCCGGAAGAACCCGCGCATCATGGACCGACGTCATGAAGTTGGTGTCTCCGCTCCACCTGGGAACCAGGTGCACGTGGAGATGCCCGGCAATTCCCGCCCCGGCCGCTTTCCCAAGGTTCATACCCACATTCAGCCCTGCGGGACCGTAAATTTCCCGAAGCGCCCGCGTTCCAAGAACCACGAGAGAAAACAGCTCCCGAAGCTCCTCTGAAGAAAGGTCGGTCAAATCCGCCACGTGCCTGCGAGGGACGATCAGCAGATGCCCGCTGTTGTACGGATATCGGTTCAAAAGCGCAGCCGTGGACGGGTAAATCCCAAGGAGCAGGCGGTCGGGAACAGCCATGTCGCCTTCGTCCACACAGAAGACGCAACCGCTTTTTTCCTCTGCGCCGCCGGAAGATCTCCGTATGTACTCGCCCCTCCAGGGGGAGAATACCCGCTCCATCTGTTACCCGTTGACCATTTCCCTGAGTTCTTTTCCTACCTTGAAAAAAGGAATCCGCTTTTCGGGGATGGATACCTTTTCTCCCGTTTTGGGATTGCGCCCCTCTTTTGCTCTGCGTATGCGCACGGTGAAACTCCCAAAACCGCGAATCTCGATCTTCTCCCCACGTTGGAGAGCGTCTTTCATATTGATAAACACGGTGTCCACGATAACTTCGCATTCTTTTTTGGTAAGATTTGCCAAAGACTCGGAAAGCTTTTCCACCAAATCGCTCTTGGTCATATCCATTTCCCCCGCGTTGTCTGATTAATTCAATTGAAGCGGAATTGCTCCGCCAGTTTTCCAGTCGATCATGGAACGCGTCTCTTCCCGAATGATCTCCAACAATGAAACCCTTTTTTTGGGAGGCGATACCACCTTGGGTTCTCCGGAGATACCTCCCTGCTTCGCGGCATCGCGCACGGCATCCTCCATGGTACCCAACTCGTCCACCAACCCCAAGGCTTTTGCCTGCTCGCCTGTGAAAATACGGCCATCGGCTATTCGAATCACGTCTTCCACCGGGAGTTTGCGGCTCACCGCGACAGCGTTTACAAACTGCATGTGAACATTGTCCACCACGGATTGCAAAACCTCACGCTCCTGCGGCGTCATATCTCTCAGCGGAGATCCAATATCCTTGAACTCCCCGCTTTTTACGGCCATTCCCTTGATCCCGATCTTTTCCACGAGTTCTTTCATGTTGACGAAAGGCATTGCCACCCCGATGGAGCCGGTCATCGTCCCCGGATTGGCGTAGATCTTCCGCGTAGCCGAGGCGATATAGTATCCGCCCGAAGCGGCCAAACTGCTCATGCTGGTTATAACAGGTTTTTTGGCGTTCAGTTTCCGGACCTCTTCATATATTTCCTGGGAGGGAGCAACGCCGCCTCCAGGCGAGTTGATCCGGAGGACTACCGCTTTCACGGAATTATCTTTTCCGTACCTTTTCAAATACTCTACAAGCTGCTCGGACTCGGATATAGCCCCGGTGATCGGCAGCACAGCTACTTTTTTGCCGGCGAACATCGGCAATTTACCCACCAGCGAGATCCCAAGCAGCAACAGCAATAAAGCTGCCGGAGCCAGAATTACCGCCAGACAGCCCCACCGGAAAAAACCGCGCCTGGGAGAAGGCTGCCGGAAGCTTTCTTTCATTGGAGACAACTCCAATTACTAATCATTCGCCTTCATTTTCGCAAGGAGCGCCTCTCCGAGAACTCCTATGCCATCCCCGGAGCTTTCGTTTTTTTTCTCCATGTAGGATTCGGTATCCTTGCGCTCCAGCGCGTCATTGTAGCCGCGAATGCTCAAGGATACTTTCTTGTTCGCCCGGTCAACGCCAAGAACAACCGTACCGACTTCCTGGCCAACCTGCAAGACAGCGGCGGGACTTTCAACCTTTTCCTGCGATATTTCAGAAATATGGACCAGCCCGTCAATCCCTTTGGCTATCCCCACAAACGCGCCGAAATCGGCCACGCGGGTCACTTTTCCCGATATCAGATCCCCTTTCTTGAACTGTTTATCAATTGCCGCCCATGGATCTTCTTCGAGATGCTTTATGCCAAGAGAAAATTTTTGCGCTTCGGGATCAACTTTCAGGACTTTGGCCTGCACCCGGTCGCCTTTTTTAAACAGCTCTCCCGGATTTTTGATTCTGCTGTTCCACGACAGGTCGGAGATGTGAACCAGCCCGTCTATCTCTTCGCCAATACCTACAAACACGCCGAAATCAGCCACGTTCTTGACTACCCCTTCCACAATAGAGCCTTCGGGGTGGCGGATTTTCAACTCATCCCACGGATTGGGCAATATCTGTTTGTAGCCAAGGGATACTTTTTTATTTTCCTTGTCGATCTTTAAGACAATCGCCTCGATATCATCGCCCGCCTTCATTATTTCGGAAGGATCTTTGAGCCATTTATTCCATGACATCTCGGAGATGTGGAGCAGCCCCTCGACACCATCCTCCAACTCCACGAACGCGCCATATCTGGTCGTGTTGGTGACTCTCCCTTTTACTCGCATGCCAAGCTTGAAGCGCGACTCCAGGTCGACCCATGGGTCTGCTTTTGTCTGCTTGAGCCCCAGGGAGATTCGTCCGCGCTCCCGGTCAAAGCGAATAACTTTCACCTTAAGCAAATCCCCAACCTTACATAAATCCACGGGATGCCCAACCTTCCCATAGCTCATGTCCGTAACGTGCATCAATCCGTCAAGCCCGCCGAGATCCATGAAAACGCCGTAGTCGGTGATATTTTTGACCCGCGCCTCGATCACATCGCCTTCTTTGAGGTTGTCGAGTATGTCCTTGCGGTGAACATCGCGTTCATTTTCGAGATACGCACGCCGTGAAACCACGACATTCGCTTTTTTGCGGGAAAATTTAAGAATCTTGAACTTGTCCTGTATGCCGATAATCGGGTCGCTGTCGCGCACCGGCCTAAGATCAACCTGGCTTCCGGGAAGGAAAGCCTTCACGCCGATGTCCACGGTATAGCCGCCCTTCACTTTGCCCACAATCGCGCCAGCAACCGGTACGCCTTCGTCGAACATCTTCTGAAGGTCGTCCCACACGCGGATCTTGACCACTTTGGAGCGGGAAAGCCGGATGAACCCTTGAGACTGGTCGTACCCTTCCGTCATGATCTCAATAGGAGCCCCGGGAACAAGCGCGGCGCGCTCTTCTTCGGTCAGATCTTCAAGAGGAAGCATCCCTTCGGATTTCTTGTTGATGTCAACGGCAACGAACTCCTTGAGTACCTTTATAATTCTGCCGTGGATAACCTGGCCTTCTTCGGTTTTTTCGATACTTGCCGCAAACATCCGCGCAAAATCTTCTTCTCCCGCCGCTGCCCATCCTTTCGCCTGAGAATCATCTTCCTGATCATCCGGAAGGTCTACGTTGTTGTTGTTTTTTTCTTCCATGCCGGGCTCCTAAATTATTGTTATCGAAACAAATAGTATATACCGCAACTCCTTATGGGTAAAAAGATACTTCTACTTTTTCCCCGCCCCAAAGATCTTTTAGCCGCTCAACAAGGCCGTCGATGATCCATTGCGGAGTGGAGGCTCCGGCGGTCACGCCCACAACGGAGGCGCCCTCGATCATGGGCCGCGTGACCTCGTCTTCCGTTTCTATATGGCGTGTGCATGGATTGATCTCGGAGCAGATTTCCTGTAGCCGGCGCGTGTTCGCGCTGTTGTAGCCGCCAAGCACAAACATCACGTCCGCCTTCCCGGCCACGCCCTTGGACTCCTCCTGCCGCAATTTGGTGGCGTTACATATGGTATTAAAAACACGAACTTCCTGAAACCGCCTCATCGCCTCGACAACAAAAACGACAAAGTTGTCAAACGATTGGGTCGTCTGGGCAACTACCCCTACTTTTTGCCCCTTTTTGGCGCTACGCATTTCCTCGACGGAGGTAAATACGGAAACCCCTTCCTCAATGTAACTTATGATGCCTTTTACTTCCGGGTGATTCGGGTCGCCCACAACAACCACGGCATACCCTTCGCGGCTGAGCATCCGCGCGTAATCCTGCGCCTTTGTCACAAAGGGGCATGTAGCGTCTATGATCGTGATTTTATTTTTTTCAAGAGCGGCCCGGTCGGACTGCGTCACTCCGTGCGACCGGATGATCGCTTTTCCGCAAGTAATGTCGTCCGCAAGCTCGACAACGCGAATACCTTTTTTTTCAAGCCTTTCCACAGCTTGCGGATTATGGATGATAGGGCCAAGCGAATGGATCGGCTCTTCTCCTTTTTTTGTAGCCGTTTCGTCGGCAATATAGATGGCGCGCTTGACACCGAAACAGAATCCTGCGCTGCGGGCAATCAGGATTTCTTTCATCGGCCGCCTCCCGGCAGCTCCTTCATCATGGTTTCGACGACCTCATCCACCGTCATCGTGGTCGAGTCTATGTATCTGGCCCCGGACGCCATTTTCAATGGCGAATGTTTTCTCGTGGAGTCCCGAACATCCCGGCATAAAACCTCTTTCAGAACCTGCTCATATGGCTGCGAGTATATGGAATTTATTTCCCTGTACCGCCGAAGCGCCCGAACCGCGGCCGCGGCGTCCAGGAAGAACTTGACTTCCGCGTCCGGGAAGACCACCGTTCCGGTATCGCGCCCCTCCAGAACTACCCCGCCGTCACGCCCCAACTCCCGCTGCTTTGACACCATAGCCTCCCGAACAGGCAGGTGAACGGATACCTCGGAAGCGCCCATGCTCATTTCCGGCGCCCGGATCGCGCCGGAGATATCCTCGCCATCCAGGAAAATCCCGGCCTGCCCGTCCGGTCCATTGAACGAGAGCCGGATAACCTTTGCCAGTTCTCCCAGACGAACCGCGTCACTCCACGGCACTCCCGCCCGACGCGCCGCCAACGCGCACGCGCGATACATTGCTCCGGTATCAAGACGCACCATCCCGGCCAGCTCGGCCAACCGTTTCGAGACAACGCTTTTTCCCGCCCCGGAAGGCCCGTCTATCGTTACTACCGGCCGCGTCCTCATGACTAAAGACTCGCGATCATTGACCGGAAATCTGGAAAAGAAGTATCTATGCATGCCGTATCGTCAAGCGTCAATTCCGTTCCCGCCGCCTTCTGCAGGACAAGCATCGACATGGCGATACGGTGATCCCCCATGCTGCGGCAAACAGCGCGATCGGGAAAAGAGGATGGCCCTTCCACCCAGAGCCCGTCTTCGTATTCCCCGCATGAAATACCCAAAGCGGTCAGATTCGCAACCATAGCGCCGATCCGATCCGACTCCTTTACCCGGAGTTCCCCGGCGCCGCGTATTTCCGTTCGCCCCGACGCAAACGCGGCGGCAACACACAGGACGGGAATCTCATCAATCAGCGCCGGAACCTCTTCCGGAAATATGTTTGTTGCCGCAAGATCCTTTCCCCGGACAACGATGTCGGCAACCGGCTCGCCGCTTTCGACGCGCTCATTCTCGAAAAGAATCTCCGCGCCCATGCGGCGCAGCACCTCTACCACCCCGGTCCGGCGCGGATTCACCCCAACACCCCGAAGAACCAGTTCCGAGCCGTCCATGACGGCGGCAAGCGCCAAAAAGAAAGCGGCGGAAGAGATATCGCCTGGAACAATCTGATCAATCGGCAAAAGCCGCGAGGCCGGATTCACAGTGATTTCCGTTCCCTCTCCGGAAACCGCGGCTCCTATCGCGCCGAGCATCCGTTCCGTATGGTCCCGTGTCGGCAGCGGTTCCACAACAGTAACCGGGGAGTCGGCGTAAAGCCCGGCCAGCAAAATCGCGGATTTTACCTGGGCGGAAGCCACCGGCATCGCGTACCGGATACTTTTAAGCGCCTTGCCTCGTATGCAAAGCGGAGGGAACCGATCACCGTTACGGCCCTGGATCGAAGCACCCATCTGCGACAACGGAAGAATCACGCGCGCCATCGGCCGGCGGCGAAGATACGAATCCCCGGTGATAACCGTAAAAAACGGCTGTGCCGCGAGAAGACCGGCTCCTATGCGGATCGTGGTGCCGGAATTCCCGGCGTCGATCACATCTTCCGGCTCGGAAAACCCCCGCAACCCCCGCCCTTCGATCCGAAGCTCTTCTTTGGAAACGCGCTCTATTTTCACACCGAGAGATTTCATCATAACGATTGTGCGGGCCGTGTCTTCCGCGTCGAGAAAACCCCGAACACGGCTTATCCCTTCCGACAAAGAAGCAAACAGCACCGCGCGGTGACTGATCGACTTGTCTCCGGGAACAACAATCTCTCCATAAACTCTGGGGCTCCTCTTCATAACGCCTACAACCCATCCCTGGTCTTTTTGGCTTTGGCGAAAACGTTTTTTATCCCTCTCTCGTCAGAAGAAGCAATACGCCTTGCGAGAGCATCGAGGTTTCGCCGGTAATGCGCGATCGCCCGCATGACTTCTTTGCGGTTTTGCAGCACTATATCGCGCCACATGTCCGGATTGCTTGAAGCGATCCGGGTGAAATCCCGAAAGCCTCCCGCGGAACAGCCAAGCGGAACGGGAGAACGAAGAGTCGTCATGGAATGCACGAGAGCATACGCCACAACGTGCGGCAGATGAGATATGTGCGCAAATACGCGATCATGAGTCGCGGGGTCCATCCGGAAACCGGTCTTTGAACCCGTCAGTTTCCAGAGCCGGTCCACCCGCCGCAACGCTTCCTCGTCTGTCCTTTGAGTAGGGGTGGCAATGAAGGAGCGCCCACGGAAAAGAAGCGGATCGGCGGCGGAGAAACCGGAGTTTTCCGTCCCGGCAATGGGGTGTCCTCCCACGAAGGAAACGCCTTTTCCGGCGAAGCGTTCTCCTATGCGCACAATCTCCGCCTTGACGCTGCCCACATCGGTTAAAACCGATCCGGAACGCATCCGGCTTCCAAGGAAGCTGACGGCATGAAGGGACGCGCGAACGGGAATGCAAACAACGACGATGTCGCAGGAGGCAAGCTCCGCAATAGCGCAGGCGCGTGAAATGGCGCCCTTGGCAAGCGCCTGCCGGAGGTGAACCTTATTCCGGTCGCATCCCCATACTTCGGGGGCGCCGCGCTTTCCTTTGAGGGCAAGAGCCAGGGACCCGCCAATCAACCCCAGGCCGAGAATGCCTAAACGCTCCCGAGGCATTGAATTACCGATCCTTCCTCTGAATAACCGCTACAAGGTTCTGCCAACGGCCTCGGCTACATTCTTCAGACGGGCAATCATCCTTTCGAAAACCTCCGGACGCAATGACTGCGGCCCGTCCGAAAGCGCTTTTTCGGGATGATTATGCACCTCGATCATCAAGCCGTCCGCCCCTGCCGCGATAGCGGCGGCGGCCAGCGGCTCAACCAGTGACGCCTTCCCGGCGGCATGGCTTGGGTCCGCGATTACCGGGAGATGAGTAAGCGATTTCAGCACGGGAAACGCCGACACGTCGAACGTGTTGCGGGTAATTGTCTCAAACGTGCGGATACCTCGTTCGCAAAGGATGATATTCCGGTTCCCCTCCGACGCGATATACTCCGCCGACATCAGCAATTCCTGGATCGTGGCGCTCATGCCGCGTTTCAGGATCACCGGCTTGTCGAGCTTCCCGACTTCAGTCAGCAGCCGGAAATTTTGCATGTTCCGCGCTCCGATCTGAATGATATCGGCGTAGCGCGCAACCACGTCTATATCCCTGGGGTCCATAAGCTCCGTGGCTACGGGAAGCCCGGTCCGCTCCCGTGTTTCCGCAAGACACTTAAGCCCTTCCTCTTTAAGACCCTGGAAAGCATACGGAGAGGTGCGCGGCTTGAACGCGCCGCCGCGCAGGAAAGCGGCCCCGCTGCGAGCGACGCTATCGCCGATCTCCAGCATCATTTCCCTTCCTTCGACGGAACACGGACCGGCAAACAGGACAATGGCCGATCCGCCGATCTTTTTGCCGTTTACATCTATTACGGTGTCTTCTTTTTGGAAATCACGGCTGACAAGCTTATACGGGGAAAGAACCCGCAGAACTTTCTCGACAACCGGCAACCCTTCAAACAGATCTGTGACAAGCTTGCGCTCGTCTCCGATAGCCCCGATGATAGTGCGCTCCACCCCGCGGGAAATGTGGGCGGCCAGACCGATTCCTTTAAGAGTCTCCTCTATTCGCCTAATGTCTTCTTCAGACGCGTGAGCGCGCAAGACAATAATCATCCGCTTTTTCCTCGCTTATGCCGCCTTGGGATATGACTCTCAAGGATTTATATTTTGAACGCGGGTTACTTTAAGAGACAGTCCTTGGCTCACCCGCCCAACTTCTTCTTAAAAACTCCCATATCGCGAAACTTGCCGTACCTGCGATCCAAAAGCTCCTGAACCGGCATGGAGAGCAGCGGGGTAAGCGCCTCGACAAGCGATGTTTTGAGCGTTTCGGCCGCAGCCTTGTGGTCCCGGTGCGCGCCGCCCATCGGTTCGGGGACGATCCGGTCAATAATTCCGAATTTCTTGAGATCCGGAGCGGTGATTTTCATCATATCCGCGGCAACTTCCGCCTTCGTGGTATCCCGCCACAGGATCGAGGCGCACCCTTCGGGAGAGATGACCGAATATATGGCGTACTCCATCATCAGAATCTCGTCGCCCACCCCCAACGCCAGCGCGCCGCCGCTGCCGCCTTCCCCAAGAACCGTCACGACGACAGGCGTCTTCAGATGCGACATCTCAAGGAGGTTTCTGGCAATAGCTTCGGACTGCCCGCGCTCCTCGGCGCCGATGCCGGGGTACGCGCCCGGAGTGTCTATGAAAGTGAGAACAGGCAGGGAGAATTTTTCCGCAAGCTTCATAACCCGCAGCGCCTTGCGATATCCTTCCGGGTTGGCCATGCCGAAGTTGTGATGAATTTTTTCGTTGGTATTGCGCCCCTTCTGCTGACCTATGACAACGGTCTTTTGTCCTTCCAGTTCCGCAAAGCCGCAAATGATGGGCGGGTCGTCGCGAAACGAGCGATCTCCGTGAATTTCAATAAAGTTTTTGAACACAAGACTTACATAGTCGGAAAAATACGGACGGTTCGGATGACGGGCCAGTTGGGCGATCTGCCACCGCGTAAGGTTGGAGAAAACCCCCTTGCGGATCTTTTCTATCTTTTTTTCAAGCTTTGCGGTTTCTTCACGAACGCTCTTGTCGGTACCGTCATCTATCCGATGAAGCTGCTTCAGACGATTTTCAAGATCAACGATAGGTCGCTCAAAATCAAGGTACTGGAGGATCATGCAACTACCCCCTGTTATAACGTAAACTCATATTTTATTTAAAAAAACACCGCAACTACAAGAACATATTGACCAAACGCACGGCCTCCCGCCGCAAAGCGGATTCGGGAGCAATACGTATCGACTCCGGCTCCGCCGAAAGCCACGTCAACTGTCGTTTCGCGTATCTGCGCGTGTCGCGCTTTGTCGATTCCACAGCCTCCGTCAGCGGAAGAGCGTCCAGCAGGTGCGCGGCCGCCTGACGGTATCCAAGGCTTCGCATCGGCTTTAGCTCCCGGTCGTATCCGGCTTCAAGGAGTTCGCTGACCTCGTTCACCAGTCCGGCCTGAAACATTCTTTCCGTGCGAGCTTCAATATTTCGATACAGTTCCTCCCTGTATGGCCAAAGGACAAGGAAAAGCGATTCGTATTTTTTTGAGGCGCAAGCCCAGGAGGATCGCGCGCGTCCGGCGGGAATTCCTCCTATCGCGGCAATCTCCAGCGCCCGAACAACCCGGTGGCGATCTGAAGGATGGACTCGCGAGGCGGTTTCTGGATCGACACGGGAAAGCTCCGCATAAAGGATGTCGCCGCCCTCCTCTTCCCAGCTTCGATCCAGCGCGGCGCGCACAGCCGGATCAGAAGGCATCGGGTCCAGCCCGCGAAGCAGCGCCCGCAGGTACATTCCGGTCCCGCCTACGACCAACGGCGTTTTCCCGCGCGAAACGATGCCGGCAATGGCGGTTTCCGCCTCCTCCACATATTTGCCAACGTTGTACGGTTCGTCAGGGTCCGCCACGTCAATCAGGTGATGAGGAACTCCTTCGCGCTCCTCTCGCGTCGGCTTCGCGGTCCCGATATCGAAGCGGCGATATACCTGCATGGAATCGGCGCTTACTATCTCCATGCCAAACTCGCGCGAAAGCTCCAGAGCAAGGCCTGTCTTTCCCGACGCGGTAGGCCCGGAAAGAACAACTATCCGTGGATGGCTCATCTTTTACCTGCCAAATAGCGCGTTGAGTCTGGAGCGGTCGAGCCGAATCCACACAGGTCTGCCGTGAGGACAGCTATGGGCGGACACAGCCTCATCCAGTTCCATGAGCAGCCGCGCCGCCCGTTCATTTGAAAGCGTATCTTTGCCGCGAATAG
>WRHP01000028.1 GCA_009783195.1 Syntrophorhabdaceae bacterium
CAGGCGTATTCCGCCCAACGCGGAGGCCGCCAGAACAGTTCGCCGAAAACCAGATGAGACAACTGACGCAGCACAAAAAACGGAATCAGCAAAAACTTCATCAAACCGGCAAATTTCGAATGAGATTGTTGAGGTTCGGCTACCGTGTTTTCCGGGTTGGTCGTTGCGCTTTCGGGTTCAGTCTTCAGGTCTTCGGGGCCAGTCGTCGGATCTTTTGGCTCGGTCATTGTGTTCTCTTTTAGTTTTGAATTGATATCCAAAAGCCAAGAAACAAGAGTTTCTTCCGAATTATCGCATACCGAGGTGGAGGCAGATAGGCCATGAGCAAGAAAGACATGCAACCTTGCTCGCCAAAAGCCACGAGCGAGGCGTACACAAAGACAAGAGTTTAAGATGACCAGCCGTCGGAGTCAGGCTACGCCTTTGTATTTCAGAAGTAAAAATTCATGGTGAAACATAAAACCGACAAAAACACCGTATAGGGAGCGAAATAATAGAATCGTCCACGCGATACAAAGTGTTCCACTAACCAAAGAGCGATGTAACCGCTGACCATAGCAACAAGGAATCCGGCAACAAAGAGCATCGGATCAGAGATTTCTGAGATCCCGTGCCGCATCGCCATCAACGTTCCGCCAAGAATCGCCGGAATGGAAATAAGAAAGGAGTACTTCACCGCGCGCAACGGCGCAATCCCGATGATCAGCATAAAGATGATCGTAGAGCCGGACCGCGAGAGGCCGGGAAAGACGGCAAACCCTTGGACTACGCCAATGAGCAGCGCCTCCCACCACTCGATCCGGTTCGGATCGTCCTTGCGCGTAAAGCGAACGCGGGTAAGGAGAAGGGCAACCGACAAAATCAGGTAGCGCGCGCCAACCCCCCAAAACGTAATCCCGCTCTCCACCATGTCGTGGAACATGACGCCGATAATGCCCGTTGGCAAAGAGGAAAGAATGATAAGCATGATGTCGCGGCGGCTCCAATCGGATGGCGGCAGCCATAAGCTTGGCCTGGACCGAAACATCGAGGCGACTATTTGCGTGATCTCCGACCTGAGGAAATAAAGAACGGCAACCAGCGTCCCAAGGTGCAAAATGAGATCAAAGGCCAGGCGTGGCTCCTGAAGCCCCAGGAGCCGATGGGCCAGAAACAGGTGCGCCGAGCTGCTGACCGGCAAAAACTCGGTCACGCCCTGAATCAACCCGAGGATCAAAGCGTCTGAGGTCGTCATGCCTTAAGCCTCCGAGCAAGCTCGCACAACAGCGTTTTCCATGATATCGCGAATCCTTTGCACTGTCTCCTCGTCGCGCCCCTCAAACCTGAGAACAAGCACGGGCTGGGTGTTCGAGGCGCGGACCAGCCCCCATCCGCCATCAAACAGGGCGCGCACTCCGTCGATGCTTATAACCTGGAGCGCCAACGGCGCAACGACCGTAGCCACATCCTTCACCACGCGGAACTTGATTTCGTCGGGGCAGTCAATCCGGATCTCAGGCGTGGAAACAACAGGGGGAAGATCCGATAAAAGAGAGCCAAGCGTCCGTCTTTCCTTCGCCATGATTTCGAACAGCCGGACAGAGGCGTAGATGGCGTCGTCAAACCCCAGGTAACGGTCTTTGAAGAAAACGTGGCCGCTCATCTCCCCCGCCAGCTCAGCCTTTTCCTTTTTCATTTTGGCCTTGATGAGAGAGTGTCCGGTTTTCCACATAATGGGGCGGCCGCCGCGCCGCGTGACATCGTCGTAGAAGTTTTGAGACGCCTTCACCTCGGAGATGATCGTCGCTCTTGGCTTGCGCGAGAGGATCTCGCGGGCGAACAGGATGAGCAGGTAGTCGCCAAAAACGATGTTGCCGCGCTCGTCAACCACTCCTATCCGGTCGGCGTCGCCGTCGTAGCCCACCCCCACATCCGCCCCCGTCTCCACCACTTTTTCCATTAGAAAGCGCATGTTTTCCGGAACAGTGGGGTCAGGGAAATGGTTGGGAAATCGCCCGTCGGCGTCGCAGAACAACTCTACCACTTCCATCCCCATCTCGCGGAACAAGCCGGGAGCCACCGCTCCGGCCGTCCCATTGCCTCCATCCACCACAACCTTTAGCTTTTTGGGTATATGCAGGCTTTCTTTTACAAACTTCTTGTAGTCCGGGATTATCTCCCGTTGCGTCAACTCGCCTTCCCCTTCACGGAACGACCCGGTCTCAATCAGGTCCCGTATCTGCTGGATCATATTGCCGTAGATTGTCCCTGAGCCAATACATAGCTTGAAGCCGTTATATTCGGGCGGGTTATGGCTCCCCGTAATCATCACGCCGCCATCGGCGCGCAGATGATGGATGGCGAAATACAGCAGCGGCGTAGGGCAAACGCCAACGTCGATCACGGACAGACCGGTGGAAAGCAACCCTTTTGCCAGAGCATCGCGAAACTCCGGAGAGGAAAGCCGGACGTCTCTGCCAAGCGCAATGGTACGCGCGCCGCAACCAACTGCGTAAGTTCCGTACCCTTTCCCTATCTGTTCTACCGCGTCGGCCGTAAAATCCGTCCCCACCAGGCCACGTATATCGTATTCCCTGAAGACCAGCGGATTGAGCGAAACTCTGCAATCAGTCACCATAAGCCTCCATGCCAGGTTATTTGGTTAGCAGAGCGACGGGATATGATCGCGTCCGGAATATTCCAATACAGAAAACTCCGGTACTCGCCACACGAACGCTTCCCGCGCAATGGTCACTCAAGCAGGCTCTTTTTTGTAAACGATGATTTCGTACCCCTGCACATCCACATCGAAAATGGACCCTTCCGCCGGGCATGAATACAGCAATTCCGGCTCCCGCGCCCCGGCCTCATCGTTGGGGAAAGCGCCCCGGTCGTGAAGCCAGTCGATCATAGCCCGAACTTCGCGAAACGTCATTTCAATCGAGGTAAATATGTTATAAATGCGGCCTTTGTGCAGTATCGGGTAAAGTTCGAGATCTTCTTCTGTCATATAAGGCTCCGGCCTTTGGTCAAGTAGGAGTAGTTTACCATGCAGGATTGAAAGAACCTCCGCACTCTGGTAACTTACAATGCAATCCTGCAAGCTTTTGCCGACGATTAGGAGGCTAAATGATTATCCGGGATATTCTTGAACACAACGCCCGAATTCACCCGAATAAAATCGCCCTTTGCGCAAAAAAAGAAGAAGTGACATACCTCGAACTGCGAAATCGCGTTTTGAGGCGCGCCGCGGCCCTGCAAAACCTCGGAATCACCTTGGGAGACCGTGTCGCCATCCTTGCCAACAACACAATCGAGTTTGTGGAACTTTTCTTCGCAACCGCACACCTGGGAGCATCCATCGTTCAGCTTCACCCCTCCTTCGTAAGCCGCGAAATGAACACTATCATCCAGAATGCGGGAGTCAGGGGCCTGATATACGAAGAAAGCTTAAGCGACAAGATCGAAGAGATACGCCCGTCCCTGGCGGATATCCCCGGCGTCCTGTGCATGAACGACCCCCGTATGATCGCGTCTGAAGTCGAAGCGGACCAGATAAAAAACCTGCCACGCTTCGATGACCGCACAATCGCCTTTATCGCGTACACCAGCGGGCCTACCGGACGCCTTCGCGGCGCCATGCTGTCCAACCGGAATCTCATGACGGCTTCGGTTTACTCCGCAATGGAGCTGGGCTTCTCCAGAAAAGACGTTTTCCTGTCCTGCGCAACGCTTCCATATCTCGGAGGCCTGGGCCGCCTGCTTCGCTTCTTCCATGTGGGAGCAACAGTCATCCTGCAGAAGGAGTTCGACCCTGTGGAGCTGCTTCGCACCATCGAACGCCGGTCTGTTACCCATGCCGTTCTCACGCCCTCCATGATGGCCCGCATCCTCGACACCCCGGACGCGCGTCATTTCAACCTGGCGACGCTTCGCATGGTCCTTTACGGCGGCGCGTGGATCTCTGTCGATCTTATGCGGCGCGCCATCAGCTTCTTCCGTTGCAGCCTCGTACAGTCATACGCGCATGTGGAGACCACAGGAATCCTCACGTTCCTCCACGAGGAAGACCACTCCATGAACGAGGGCGCCCCCTACATGAAAAAACTTATGTCGGTGGGCAAAGAAGCGTTAGGGCTGGAAGTGCGGGTGGTGGACGAAGACGGAAACGAAGTGCCCGCCGGGATGGTCGGCGAAGTAGCCGCCCGCGGGATGAGCATTTTCGAGGGATACCTGCACGATCCGGAAGCCACCGCCAAAGTGCTGCGCGACAATTGGTTTTACTCCGGAGACCTGGCGGCTGTCGATGAAGACGGGTATATCCACATCGTTGACCGCAAGCACGATTCCCTGCTGGTGGAAAGCGTAAACGTGAGCCTCAAGGAAGTTGAATCCATCGTTGCCGAGCACCCCGCGGTAAAAGAAGCCGCCGTCGTGGGACGCCCGGACTTCACCATGGGCGAGGTTCCCGTAGCGGTCGTCGTGTTGAAAGACGGTTTCGAAGAAAACCCGGAAGACATACTGGAGCATTGCCGTCGGAACATGGCGCCATTCAAAGTGCCAAGATCCGTTGAGTTCTTGAGCGCCTTCCCAAAAAACGCTCAGGGGAAAGTAACCAAGGCAACGATACGAGACCGAATAACCTCCCGTAATCGTTAACCCTTATTCCCGCTCGCCGAACACTTCGGCGGTGAAACCCTTCAACTCCGCGCCCCGGCGCCAAGCGCCGGGCGGGAGTCCCGCTTTAACGCATACCTGATCCAGGAACTTTTCCCGGTCCCATCCCAAATCGACCGGCACCTGCGGCAGCAAGAGCCCGCGCTTTTGCTGGTGGGAGATCATCAACCCGTGACGCCCCACTTCGACATCCTCGGCGCGGATGGGAACCATGGGAGTAAGTACGGAGATCTCCAGGTCGATAAATGCCAGTTCGCCGGCGGATACGGGCGGAAACCTCCGATCTTCCGTAGCGGCGGCCATCACGCATTCCCGCACAACCTTGTACAGCGGCGCCACAGCTTCCGTGTAGCCGATACACCCCCGCAGCCGCCCCTTGTTCGTCAACGTGACAAACGCGGCTCCGGGCGAAGCCAGCTTTCCTTCCGGAGCCGCCATATCAGGCTCCTTATGCTCCCGCACGTACAATTCCAATGTGGTCCTGGCAAGCCGCAAAAGCTCTTGCCGCTCTTTTTCATCGAGAAACGCCGCGCGTTCCGAATTCAATCCTGGCTATCCTGCTTGGAAATATGGATTCGCGGCAGACAGGAAAGGAATGTGGTGACAACATCGGGGTCAAACTGCAACCCGGCGCAGCGGCGCAGCTCGGCGATCGCGTCATCCACCCGGAGAGCTTTCCGGTACGGGCGCGTGGACGTCATCGCGTCAAAGGTATCCGCCACCGACAAAATACGCGCTGACAGCGGTATTTCCTCGCCGGCCAGTCCCAACGGATATCCCTGACCGTTGTATCGCTCGTGGTGGTGCTTGATGGCGGGAAGCAGCGGCTGGAAAAACGGAATCGGCTCGATAATGTTCACGGAGAGTTCAGGGTGTCGAATGACCTCCTTGAACTCATCCATAGTCAACTCTCCCGGTTTGTTGATAACCATATCCCGAACACCGATCTTTCCTATGTCGTGGAGGATGGCGGCGCGCTTAAGATTCTCTACATCTTCATCGGCCATACCCATCTCTTTCGCGGTCGCCACGGAATATGTCATAACCCGCTGTGAATGCCCCCGGGTATAGAAGTCTTTCGCTTCGAGCGCATTGACCATTGCGTCAATAGAGCGTGTGTACATCAGGTTGATCTCATTTGTTTGTTCCTTGACTTTATTCTCGAGGTTAAGCCGGTAATCTTCGAGCTGCCGCTCCAACTCCTTTTTATGGAGAGCGCGCTCGATAGTAATCAGGAGAGCTTCGCCGCTGAAAGGCTTGGTGATGTAGTCGCACGCCCCCGACCTGAGGGCGGAGACGGCGGTACTAAGCTCCGCGCTGCCAGACATCACCACACTTGCGATGGAAGGGTCATGCACGAGCGCTTTTTTCAAAAAAGCAATGCCGTCCATTTTCGGCATCAAAACATCTGTCAGGAAAATATTGAATCCGCCGGTGCGAAGCTTCTCAAAGGCCTCGACGCCATCGGACGCCTCTTCAACAATATACCCGGCCGGCTCCAGCCATTCACGTATCAAAAATCGCAGGCAATCATCGTCGTCAATCACCAAAACCCGTAGTCCGGCCATTCCGAACAAAAACGATTCTTTTTGCGTGTACCCGGTGAATCCCATTCGGTTATTGTATAAAAACTACCAATATTTCGTCAAGTATAATGAGCGACAATTCATACGTTGAACCTGACATGCATGATCTCTCCGTCTTTCACAATATATTCTTTACCTTCCAATCGGAGTTTACCTTCCGTCCTGGCTTTTGCCATTGAACCGCACTTCAGGAAATCTTCGCAGGAGATCACCTCGGCACGTATAAATCCCTTCTCCAGATCGGAATGAATCCTGCCTGCCGCAACTACCGCCGTGCTTCCCTCCCGCACATTCCAGGCCCGGACCTCGTCTTCCCCAACCGTCAAGAAAGAGATATAGCGCATGGCATCGAAAGCGCCGCGAACCATCCGATCCCTGGCGGAGCGCTCTGTTCCCATTTCTTTCATGAATTCAACCTGCTCTTCAAGAGAAAGCCGGGCAATCTCTTCCTCGACACCGGCGCACAGGCGCACCAAAGGAACTTTCGCCTCTTCCGCCGCCCTCGACATTTCCGGAAATACTTCTTCCCCTATAACCGCCTCATCCACATTCAACACCACAAACACCGGAAGGCGGGAGAGAAACCGGAATCCTGAGACAACCCGCTCTTCCTCCGCCGAAAGACCGATCCCTCTCATGGGGATCTCTCTCTCAAACCCGGAGATCGTCTTTTGCAAAACAGTCCACTCGGCGTCTCTTTTCGCTTCCTTCGCCAGCCGCTCGATCCGCTTCTGCGCAACGAGGTAATCAGACAGGATCAAGGCGGAGGTTATCGACTGAAATTCCTTTACCGGATCGAGACCGCCGGACGGGACCGGATGATAACCGCCGGTGAAACCGCGCAGCACCAGCACAAGAACTTCCATGTTCCTGATTGCGGCGGCCGTATGAGTCGAAAGCAGATCCGGCTCCCCCGCGTCAATATCGTGGAACGCAACCGAGACATGGGTAACTTTTTTCGGATTGAAAACCCCGGCGAGTCTATCCACCCGGTCGTCAGGAACCTTGATTACGCACACATCGGCGCGCTTTTTGGGGCCGGCCGCTTCTCCCGGACCGGCAAGCGCGCGAAACAAAGCGCTTTTACCGGCTCCGGCATTGCCGAAAATACCTACTTCCACGATCGTTCTCCCTACTCTTTCGGAATTCCGGCCAACAGGTCGGACTCTGGCAACAACAACCCTTCCAGCCGCGTCCTGGCAAGCACATATGTCTCACGGCGAAGAAATTCGTGAAAACCGGGGCGCGACAAGATCCGCTCCACGTCCTTGTGCTGCGTGCGATGGCAATCAAACGCCCGCAATTTGGTCGGCGCGTCGGCCGAAGTATCTATTATCGTGGTCAGATTCTCTTCGGAGACGCCATGCAGTGGGACACCAAACGCAAAAAGCAGCTCCAAAGACAATTCGAACTGATACAACTTGAAAGGAGTCCACGGACAAAGCTCACCGTCGCGAAAATGTCCGGGATACCATCCGGGATCTCCCGCCCGGCCATACGCGGCAAGCGCCACCTCGCACATTACCTTATGATCCATGTGCCCGGACACCCCATCCGGGCCAAAAGACATCAACACGTGAGGACGCGCCTCACGGATCACCCGGACAGCGCTCTCCACAAGCTTCTCGCGCGGAACAAAGGCAAGTTTGCCGTCGTTAAACCCAAGGAAGTTAACTTTGGCCACGCCCAAAACCGCCGCGGCCGCTTCGAGCTCCGCGGATCGAAACTCTCCCAGGTGATCCTGGTCCGTCAGCGGCGGGGTCCCCGCCATCCCAGCCTCTCCGCGCGTAGCGGTAACCAGGCGTACCTCGTGCCCAAGCCTTGCGTATTTCGCTATCGTCCCCCCAGGGCCAAACGTCTCATCGTCCGGGTGCGCCAAAAGAAACAGGATTCTCATCGGCATCCTTTGTAATTCGTCCTATATATCGCTTCGCAAAATAGCCCTGACGAAAACCTGTTTTCATCAGGGGATATCCGTAAGGCGGTCATATTGCGATCCGCGTGTCGAGGCCAAGCCCCATCGAATCGCAGCGCTTCAAAAAAAGAGCCTGCGTTACGAAAAAATCAGGGAAATGGTCAGGTGGAGCCTTTGGTGTCAAGCGCGGCGCGAACCATCCGTACCAGGCCGTCGGCGCGATACGGCTTTGGCAGGAAGGCCGCGTCGCCGATATCTTCGACCGGAGTGTAGCCGCTGGAAAGAATAAACCGCGCTTGGGGATTTTCGGCGCGGATTTCCCGCATCGCCTCAAGTCCGGAGCGCTTGGGCATCGTTATGTCCAATACGACGAGATGGACCCGGTCCTTGTTCTTTGCGTAAACCTCGACGGCTTCCTCGCCGTCCGACGCCGTCAGGACCGTATAACCGCACGACTCCAAAACAATCCGCCCCAGATCGCGGATGAGTTTCTCGTCGTCCGCAAAGAGAATGATTTCTTTCTTGCCCATCGGCTGAACCACCTCTTCCCAAGGCAACATCTCTTCAACCACATCCTCGGCCTCCGGGAAGTAGGCGCTGAAGGTTGTTCCTTTGCCGACGTGGCTGTCGATGTTGATCCAGCCGTTGTGCTGTTTGACGATACCGTAAACCGTAGAAAGCCCAAGCCCGGTGCCTCTGCCCATCTTTTTCGTCGTGAAGAAGGGCTCGAATACCCGCCGCTGCAACGCTTCGTCCATGCCCGCGCCGTTGTCGTCGATGGAAATGCGGATGAACCGCCCTGTGCGCGCGTACGGAACGAGACGGCAATAATCATCGTCAACCAGCACCTTTTCCGCGCGAACATAGATCCAGTGCCCCGTCAACGGACGTCCCACATCCCCATCTTTGGTTTCGAGCGACTCCATGATCGCATCACGGGCGTTGACGCACAGGTTCATCAAGACCTGGTGAACCTGGTTTGTATCGGCAAACGCGGGCGGGAGATCCTCCTCGACAAATGAACTGATTTCGATCCGTCGGTCGATCGTCTGAGAAAAGAGATCCACTACCTCTTTGATCACGTTGCCGATGTTGACGGGCCGTCGCACCTGGGGAGAGCGGCGCGAAAAATCCAGGAGCTGGCGGATCAGCGTAACGGCGCGCTCCGAGACGCGTATGGCGTCGGTAATCGGGCGTTTCGCGGCCAGGCAGCAGTCGTCGGCGGAAACATTCTTCATGGCAATGTCGAGACTGCCAAGGATTCCCGTAAGGATATTGTTGAAATCGTGGGCAATGCCGCCGGCAAGCCTTCCGACAGCCTCCATCTTTTGCATCTCGATGATCGTCTTTTCGAGGCGGCGCCGGTCTGTAACGTCGATTCCCGCCACGATGACGGAGGAGATATTCCCGAGAGCGTCATATATCGGAGCGTACTTCCATGAAACTGTCCGCTCATCGCCCCAGACAGTGCTGATTCGGGATTCAAGCGGCGCAAGCGGGCGCTCCGACAAAACCGCCTGGAACATGTCTTTGTGCGCCTCACGAAACGGCTCCGCGATAAGAAACGACGTCATCGTCTTGCCTACGGCATCTCTTGAAGGCCAGCCCGATATCTCTTCGCATTGCCGATTGAACAGGCGTATATCCCCTTCCAGGCCAAGCTCCATGACCATGGCAAAGGAAAGCTCCTGTACTTTCGAGGAAAAATACAGCTCCCTTCGCAAGTCGCTGATAATCCGCTCGCTGCTTGTAACATCCCGCAGGGTTACCATCCCCAGGAAACCGCGTTCCGTGGAAATGTACCCGTTCCGGCCTTCAAGTGAGATACATGTGACCGTGATCTCGCCGAAAAAGGAGGTCTTGTCCCGCCTCTGGACCGTGGTCTCCCATCGGCTGTGCGAACCCTCGCCCTCGTGTCTGAAGCCGCAAAGAGCGCGCTTGAATTTCTCAGGCGCATCTTCCTCGGCCAGAATGCTCGAAAGATCAACTTCAAGCAGCGTTTGGGAGTCGTAATAAGCAAGCATTTCCGCCGCGGCCGGGTTCGCCCAGATCACCTTTTTCTCGCGTATCAGCAGTATGCCGTCCGGCTGGTCTCGCAGCATATCGTCGCAGTAAGACTTTACGTCGGCAAAGTCTTCGCGTTTACGAACCGCGTGTATGGCGTCTTTCACCCGGCGGACCATCAAGGTAAAAGCGGCGGTTTCCGCGGCGCAGAAAGCATATGGGTCATCCGAGTGCGCGGTGAGAATGGTGCGTCGCGGGGAAGACAGATCTATCGGTACCGTTATGCAGCTTCGGAGTCCGGCAATACGCAAAACCTTGCCGGGTACGGAGTTCCACGGCTTCT
The DNA here is from genome assembly GCA_009783195.1 of Syntrophorhabdaceae bacterium. Taxonomy (GTDB): domain Bacteria; phylum Desulfobacterota; class Deferrimicrobia; order Deferrimicrobiales; family Deferrimicrobiaceae; genus UBA2219. The sequence continues at coordinate 10,505 of WRHP01000028.1, forward strand.
TCAACCTTCCCCTGATCACCTGGGTCTCACCTGATCCCATAGCGACTCCGGGAGGGAAATGTCCCCACGGAGAGTCATCCCAGCGGAACGGAAAACCTGAAATAGCGCCGGAATCCGCTCCGGCGGCAAAAAGAACCCGGATTGACCCGTCGGAATCCGGTTCGCCTGCCCATGCAAGACGGTATCCCCCCGGACCTGTGAGCACCTCGCATACCTGCTCTAAAATCCTTTTTTCCTCCAGTTCGCCTACAAACGAGTGATCCACCAGATAGATCACCCCGCTGCGCGCGCCAAGCCGTTCCTTCAGGCCAAACCATTTAACGGCAAAGCAGCACCCCATAGCGAACAGCCCGGAAACGAAGAACTCTATAAATAGAATAGGAATATCGGACCAATAAACCGGAGGGGTTTCATACTTCAACAGTCCCATGTAGGCGGAAACACAACCTTTCGCCAAAAACACAACGAAAAGAAAGGTCCAGACGCGGCCTATCCGTTTCTTCAGGATAAAAAACAGGCAGGCCCACGCCGAAAACAACTGAAGTATGGATGATCCAAAATGGATCAAGGACGAGGATATCAACGCAAACGCTCCTCCAATAAAAGATACTACCACCTTACCGGCAGATCTGTCCCGGATTTCGGTATTATCGGAGAAGAAGAATCGTTAGCGCTTCCACGTGATGAGTGTTCGGGAAAAAATCGAACATCTGTAGAAGACCGACGTTGTACCGGTCCGCGAGGCGGGAAACATCACGGGCAAGCGTTGTCGGATTGCAGGAAATATAGCATATCGCCTTCGCCTCGACCGCCCGCACCAGCGCCAGCGCCTTTACCGACAGGCCGGAGCGCGGCGGGTCCAGAACCAGCACATCAAATTTCCCCTCTATCCGATACCTCTCGACACTGGAGCGCACGGCTCGCACATTTTTCAGGTTATTCAACCGGATATTCCTGCGCAGATCAGCAAAAGAGCTTACATCTTCCTCGACCGCCACAACCTCGTCAAACCATGACGCCATCGGAAGGGCAAAGTTTCCGGCCCCGGCATACAGATCCAGCAACCGCCCGCCTGGCGGCAACCCTTTGACGAAATCAATAATCCTGCGCACGAGCGCCCCATTCATCCGCCAGTTCGCCTGGAAGAAACTGCTGGTCGAAACGACATACGCCAACCCTTCCAGGTCGAGAGAAATACTGTCTCTGCCCCAGGACCGGTCCTCGAAATGCACGCCGGAGATAAACCCGCCAAAACGCTCGATAATTTCCGCGGAGTATGCCACTCCGGGAAGCCAGGCCACTGCCTGGGCGCCGTCCGTGGCGATATGGATCTCCGAAACAGACGGAGCAAAACGGCCAAGGCCGCGCAACGCGGTCATCGCCATACTTATGCGGCCCACCATCAGCGGACACCGGACTATAGGCACAATCCGCCGAGACCGCCCCGCGAAAAACCCAACATTTTCGCCATCCGTCTTGAAACCTCCACGATACCTGTACCCAAACTGCGCCCCCGGAGGAGCCACCGCCGGAAAAACATCTGTTCTTCCAATACGCCGAAATGCCTCCTCCAGAATCCATCGCTTCATATCAAGCTGGTAAGGGTAAGCCGCATGCTGGATCTGGCAGCCGCCGCAATCGCCAAAATAGACGCATGGCGGATCAACGCGATACGGCGATGGAGAGAGGATCTGTAGCACATCGCCAAACGCGTAGTCCTTTTTGCGCTGCGCCAGCTTCACCTCGACCTTTTCGCCGGGAAGGGCCCCGCGGATAAAGAGGATTCCTATGTCCTCCTCGCGGGCAAGAGCGTATCCCCCGTACACAGGAGCAAGCGTATTCACTATTCTTCGTTCCACCGTCTGACTACCTCCGGATACCGAAACCGGGCAAGGTTTCGTCACTACAGAATCAAGATTACCACTACGAGCCCCGAAGTCCTCACCAACATCCCAAAAACCAGTTACAAGTTACGAGACACCAGTTATCAATTTCAACGCTAAAAGCGCCGGGCGGACCGATACGCCTGATTGACATCCACCGGCATGTGGCCTTATTGTATGCAGCTTATCAATTGCGTGGCATTTGCCCGCATTGTCAGGCATAAAAGCGCATTTATCAAAGAAGAGAGCGGGGGAATCCGTATTTGCTGTCAAGCATGATCGGGCGGAAAGCGCTGGTCGCCGCAACAGGTGTTGTTATGCTTCTTTTCGTCCTTGCGCACTCCTTTGGAGCCTTGTCCGTTTTCACAGGACCAAACGGCATCAATGCCTATGCTCAGGCGCTGCAAAACCTTGGACCGTTGTTATTGGCATTCCGCGCCGTTATGGTGTTTGTCCTGATTCTTCACGTAACATTCGCCATTATGGTCACGGCAACGAACTGGAAGGCAAAACCCGACAGATACGCGGTGAGGCGGACGCGCGTTGCGACTTTTGCGGGCGAAACGATGTTATGGTCCGGTCTGTTGCTGCTCGCCTTCATTGTCTGCCACATCCTGCAGTTCACCCTGCATGCCACCCCCGACGTGGTGATCCGGATCGACGCGCAAGGACGCCTCGACGTTTTCGCAATGATGAGAGAATCTCTACGGCTTGCTCCGGTCTCCATAGCGTACTTGATCGCCATGTCGGCGCTGTTTCTGCACCTGTTTCACGGAATCCAGAGCGTCTCCCAGACCATCGGCCTCCTGAACGAGAAGACCAAGCCCATGTTCCAGATCGCCGGAATAACGCTTTCCACGCTTTTGCTGCTTGGATACGGGACGATTCCCCTTATGATCCTGGCAGGCATGGGCGTCTTCGGGAAATAGGCGGAAGCATGAAATGATTATCGACGGAAAAGCGCCCACCGGACCAATAGAAACCAGTTGGGATCGGTGCCGCTCCAGCTTAAAGCTGGTGAATCCGGCAAACAAAAGAAAATACCGCATCCTCGTGGTCGGCACCGGCCTTGCGGGCGCCTCGGCCGCCGCGTCGCTGGGCGAGTTGGGATACAACGTCGAGGTGTTCTGTTATCAGGACAGCCCCCGCAGAGCCCACTGCATCGCGGCCCAAGGTGGAATCAACGCGGCCAAGAACTACCCAAACGACGGCGACAGCGTATTCCGCCTCTTTTACGACACCATAAAAGGCGGCGACTTCCGGGCGCGCGAAGCCGACGTATGGCGGCTGGCCCAGGTTAGCAACAGCATAATCGACCAGTGCGTGGCCCAGGGCGTGCCGTTTGCCCGCGACTACGCCGGTTACCTGGATAATCGCTCTTTTGGCGGCGCGCAGGTTTCCCGCACTTTCTACGCCAGAGGGCAGACAGGGCAGCAGCTTCTGATGGGCGCCTACTCCGCGCTGATGCGGCAGGTCCGCGCCGGAACGGTGAAGGTATTCCCCCGCACCGAAATGCTCGACCTGATCGTGGTAAACGGCGAGGCAAAAGGGATCACGCTGCGGGATCTGCTCACGGGTGAAGTGCGCGCCCACACAGGCGACGCGGTCCTTCTATGTACGGGCGGCTACGTCAATGTGTTCCATCTCTCCACCAATGCCATGGGATGCAACGTCACGGCAATCTGGAAAGCCTATAAAAAGGGCGCCTATTTCGCGAACCCCTGCTACACCCAGATCCACCCGACCTGCGTCCCGCAGACAGGCGAGTACCAGTCGAAACTCACCCTTATGTCGGAGTCGCTGCGTAACGACGGCCGCTGCTGGGTTCCGCTGAAACAGGAGGATAAGGATAAAGCTCCGGAAAAAATACATGAAACCGAGCGAGACTATTTCCTGGAGCGGAAGTATCCGGGCTACGGCAATCTCGCCCCACGTGATATAGCTTCCCGCGCGGCGAAAGAAGTCTGCGACGACAACCGGGGTGTCGGACCGGCAGGACGCGGCGTATATCTCGATTTCAAGGATGCCATCCAACGGCTTGGCGAGAACGTGCTGCGAGACCGCTTCGGAAACCTCTTCGAGATGTACGAGCGAATCACGGACGAGAATCCTTACAAGACGCCCATGCGTATCTACCCCGCCCCTCACTACTCCATGGGAGGGCTGTGGGTTGACTACAACCTTATGAGCAACATCCCCGGGCTATTCGTCCTGGGGGAGGCAAACTTCTCCGTACACGGCGCAAACCGGCTTGGAGCCAGCGCGCTAATGCAGGGGCTGGCCGACGGCTACTTCATCATCCCGTACACCATCGCCGACTATCTTGCGCACACAAAACCTACGTCCGTGACTCCAGAGCACCAGGAATGCGTCAAGTCGGTCATGGAAGTGAAGGCTTCATTGCGCCGTCTGCTATCCGTAAACGGCCGCCGTACCGTCACGGAATTCCGGCGTGAGCTTGGTATGCTCATGTGGCACAGCGCGGGCATGCTCCGCAGCAATAAAAGCCTGTCGGAGACGCTTGCAACCATTCCCAAAATCCGTGAAGAGTTCTGGCAAAACGTGAAAATCTCCGGATCTGAAACCGGATTAAACCAGCAGCTTGAAAACGCCGGACGGGTGGCCGACTTCATGGAGTTTGCTGAATTGCTTTGCGTCGACGCGCTACATCGTGACGAGTCGTGCGGCGGCCATTTCCGCGTGGAGCACCAGTATGAAGACGGCGAGGCAAGGCGCAACGACGCGCAGTTCTGCTATTCGGCCGCGTGGGAACACAAAGGGCCAGGCACGGAACCAGAGCTTCACCAGGAACCGCTCCGCTTCACCAGCGTCCATCTTGCGGTGAGGAGCTACAAGTGAGGCCCCGCAAGCAGGCGGCGCCTTTTGAGCGCCGGAACATGACGCTGAAGCTGATCGTCTGGCGGCAAAAAAATCCGGATGAAAAGGGACAGTTTGAGACTTACACGGCGCGCAATATTACGCCGGACCACTCTTTTCTGGAAATGCTCGATGTGGTGAACGAGGAACTGATCCGGGAAGGGAAAAACCCCATCGCGTTTGATCATGATTGCCGTGAGGGAATCTGCGGAATGTGCTCCATGGTCGTCAACGGCATCGCCCACGGCGGGCACGAACGCACAACCGTATGCCAACTCCACATGAGAAAGTTCAAGAACGGAGACACCATATACATCGAGCCGTGGCGCGCGCGGGCTTTCCCCATTCTGTTTGACCTGGTCACGGACCGCAGCGCCCTCGACAAGATAATCGAGGCGGGCGGGTATATCTCCTGTCACACGGGAGGCGTCCCCGATGGCAACGATATCCTCATCTCAAAGACAGCCGGCGACTACGCGATGGACGCGGCGCAGTGCATCGGCTGCGGCGCGTGCGTGGCCGCCTGTCCCAACGGCGCGGCCATGCTGTTTACAGGGGCGAAAGTGTCCCACTTCGCCGCCCTGCCTCAAGGACAGGTGGAAGCGCCCGAGCGGGTGGCCGCTATGGTAAAAGCCATGCAGGAATGCGGCTTTGGCAACTGCTCAAACCATTACGAATGCGAAGCGGTCTGCCCAAAAGGCATCCACACGAAATTCATATCCCGGATGAACCGGGAATTCCTTAAAGCCCTGTTCAAGGAAAACACCGGAACCTTCACGCCGTCGGAAAAATAAGCATTCATCGGCCTATGCGCCAAATGCGACCGTATATTGCAAAATTGCCTGATGGTTTGTTTTGCCGTGAGTTTTGCCGTTATCCCAGATCCGCCATTAGAAATGAACTCTATTGACGGATCTGGGATTATTGAACGACCGCGATCATATGTTCGCCCCGGCTTTAGCAACATCATTCCTTACACATTTTTCACCAAAGCCGAAATTATCATTACCGAAATCGGGTTCGGCTTTTAGGGCTTCCCTATCCCCATTTGCGCCTTTTCAGGCGACCGTTGCCCGCATCCTTTCCCGGTGCGGCATACCGGACAACTCCGCCACCTTGTCCAGCTTAAGCCCCAATGCCTTGGCCAGACGGGTACCGTAGTCCTTATCAGCAAGATAGCAATGAGCGGTATGGCGATATTTGACGTTTTCCGAAACCGGGCCTATGTTCCGTGCCGTGTTCTCGATCAGCAGCGCTTTTTTGTCCTCGGCCAGCAGGCGATACAGATCGCCGGCCTGATAGAAACAGTCGTCGGTCTGGTCTTCTTTGGGCTCGTATGAATCCATCGCGCCTTGAATTTCCAGCGGTGGCTCTTTGTATTCCGGCTGCTCGTCCCATTCATACAGACTGTTTGGCTGGTAACCGATTGTTGATCCATAGTTGCCGTCAACCCGCATCTGTCCGTCCCGATGGTAGGCATGCACAGGGCATCTTGGCGCGTTCACGGGGATAGACATATGGTTTACGCCCAGACGGTACCGTTGAGCATCGCCATAGGAGAACAGACGTCCCTGCAGCATCTTGTCCGGAGAAAGACCGATGCCCGGCACAATGTTGGATGGGTTAAAAGCGGATTGTTCCACATCGGCAAAATAGTTTTCAGGATTGCGGTTCAGCTCAAGTACGCCCACCGGTATCAAAGGAAATGTTTTTTGACTCCAGACCTTGGTGAGATCAAAGGGATTTTCTTTATGGGTTTTCGCCTGATCTTCGGTCATGACCTGGATGTAAAAATCCCACTTCGGGAAATCGCCCCGTTCAATGGCTTCATACAGATCTGCCTGGTGGCTCTCGCGGTCGCGCCCGACGAGTTCTTCGGCTTCCTTATCCGAGAGGTTTTTGATGCCTTGCCGTGTATGCAGGTGGAATTTGACCCAAACCCGTTTGTTGTCCGCGTTAATCAGGCTGAAGGTGTGGCTGCCAAAACCGTGCATATGGCGATAGGAAAGGGGAAGACCTCGGTCGGACATGGTAATCGTTACCTGGTGCAACGCTTCGGGCAACATGCTCCAGAAGTCCCAATTACTCTGTGCGCAGCGTTTGTTCGTTTTGGGGTTGCGCTTGACCGCGTGGTTCAAATCGGGAAAACGCAATGGGTCCCGCAGGAAAAAGACCGGCGTATTGTTACCTACCAGATCCCAGTTGCCTTCCTCAGTGTAGAACTTGATGGCAAAGCCGCGTATGTCGCGCTCCGCATCCGCCGCGCCCCGTTCGCCCGCAACGGTGGAAAAGCGCACAAACACCTCGGTCTTCTTGCCTACCGCGGAAAAGACTTTGGCCTTGCTGTACTTCGTGATGTCGTGCGTTACCGTAAAAGCGCCAAAAGCCCCCGAACCTTTGGCGTGCATGCGACGTTCGGGAATGACTTCGCGGTCGAAATGGGCAAGTTTCTCGATAAACCAGGGGTTCTGAAGCATCATACCCCCACGGGAACCCGCTGTGACCGAATTGGTATTGTCTATTACCGGAGCCCCCGCCGCTGTAGTTAACTTTTTGCTTTTTTCCGCCATGCCTAAAGCTCCTTTCATCTATAAAATATGGACCGAAAAACCCTCTGATAGAACACTCAACGCAGGCACATCTCAACTATGAAATGCTTTACTTTCTTCCAATTTTTCGGATTTACTTTTGCCTATAAACACCGCTGTCATAGCAATGACAATACCCCAGACGATGGTAGGCCCGGAAGACAGGTCAAACACAAGGGCGAATAAAAGGGCTCCAACCAGCCCCAAGAAGCTGCCCAAGTACCCCCATAGCAGTTTGTTCTTATATAGCGTGATGTAATATACTCCAACAGCCGGAAATACCAATGTTGCAAAAACGAGATAAACTCCAGCTATTTGAACTGAAACTGTCACAAACAAGGCAAAAAACAGATAAAACCATTTTCCAAAGATAGCGGTTGGAATTGCTTGGGGCAGCATCTTTTCCAGTTTTTCGATTTTTTCTTCCAAGGCTTTAATACGCGCCTCGCTGGCTGTATCTGCCGCAAACGCACTTTGCCCGAACAAAAGAAAGAATGAAGCTATCCCAATATATAATTTATTTTGAAACATGATCTCCTCTTCACTAATCCACAAAATGATTACATAAAGCACTACTTAAAAAGCGGATAAAGGAAGACATCGCAGCACGCCATTAAAAGCGATAGCAAAACACCGTAACTATCGCTTTTACAATAGCTTAGCTCTCAAAAAAACATTTGTGGCGTTCTGCAGCGGATTAAATCAAATAATGGGAGGGGCTCGGTTAGAATAGTAATAAACACAAGGCTGGAAAATGACTTGCTCGGATTTTTCTTGCGTGAAAACGTCCTGCAAATCACAAGAGGGTAGCGCGGCAATAATCGGCGATAAATCCGTAGCTAAACATTGACTCAAAAAAGCGCATATCGGGCAGTTGGCTTTGTATTCATAATAGCGGTCTGATTCATGGATATGCGCAACCGCTACGCTTTGCACCCAGAAAAACAACAGCAACGCCAAAAGAGTCAACGCTTTTTTCATGTAATTAACATAGAGTAAACAGTATGAAATGTCAAAAAAACAGTTGGTTTTAACACAGGTTTTACATAGCGAAAAAGCAGACTATTTTTAAAATGAACAAGCTTTTGCGCTGATGCTTGCGCTTGCTGTATTGCCAAAAAGGAGATGTTACATGCGTTTTACGCGCTATTGTCCATCGGATCTGTTCAAAACCGCTTTTTTGCCACTTTGCGCGTTTTTTTCCATATTGCTCACCGGCTCGGACGCATACGCCGTTCGTCCGTTTTTTACCGACGACGCGCGCATCGTCGATCACAAGGCCTGCCATGTTGAGAACGGAATCCAGGTCGGGCGCGACAGCACCGAATACCGGATGATGCCTGGTTGCAACTTCACCGGAAATTTAGAACTGACGTTTGGCGCCGCCCTAAGCAGTTACGACGGAATAACGCGAACCACGGACGTATTGCTCCAGGGCAAGACCCTGTTCAAGACCCTGGAAACTAACGGTTGGGGCGGGGGGGTATCGGTTGGCAATTCTCTTGACCCGCGAATTCACCATACCGCGATCGGCAATCTTTACATAAATGTGCCGATGAGTTTCTCGTTATTCGATGACCGCATAGTAACGCATACCAACCTGGGCTGGTTACGCGAGAAGGAAATCGGGCGGGATCGCATGACTTGGGGTCTCGGCGCCGAGGTAAAACTTATAGAACGTTTCTGGCTGATTGCCGAGACGTTTGGCCGGAACTATGGCAAACCGTTCTATCACGTTGGTTTCCGCTATGCGCTGATTCCAGGTCACGCCGAGATCGATACCGCTTACGGCGACCGGTTCGGCCACAATACAAGGGAGCAATGGGTTGTCGTCGGCCTGCGCTTGGTTTCGCTTCCTTTTTTGCCGTAAAGCGGTTTTGAGTTAGTAATACTTAGCGGAAAACAGCAACCGCGCAGGTTACGGCATTTCAGTCAGGTTCAGTTTGCCGTGCGCAACACCCTTGATTGCCCGCAGTTTCTGCGCAAATTCGCGTATCAGGTTACCTTGCCCGCGCATAATAAGCACTTCCAGGCAGGTATCGTGATCCAGATGCACATGCAGAGTTGCCACCACATCGATAGGCGCGTGGTGCTGGGCTTCCGTCAATTTTTGCACCAAACCGCTTTTATGGTGATCGTAGGCCAAGGTCAGAACGCCCACAGCCGCCACATCGCCATGTTCCAACGCATGGCTCTCCAAGGCTTCGCGCATCAAGTCGCGTAAGGCCTCGGAACGGTTCGCGTAGCCTTGCGATGTGCATAACTGGTCAAAATCCTGTAGCAATTCGGCATCAAGCGAAACGCCAAACCGTATTGTTTCCATCATATCCGCCTCGCGTCAATTTCCAGGGGACAATAAAAATCTTGTCGTTTGCACGCGAACATAACAAGGCAACCAAACATCAAGAGTTTATGTTATCAAGCGAAATATAACGATTTTTTCTACCATGGATGTTTACTCCCCGCAACCGACAGCTTGACCGCGTCAGCGTTTTGGACACTGCCGCGCCGATTTCTTCATCCGCGGGCGCGAAGCTGGCCAAATCTTATGGCTACACTATCTTTTCACTTGAGCCTGGAAGGCCGGCGAATCCGGTACGGCGCGCTTCAGTTTGAAGCGCTACCCCCTGCGCGCTTCCGGGCGTTCTCTTTAATGAAACCTCTTGATAGTAATAACTTTTTCCCTCCTTTATTTTCCTGGTGGTTATTTTTCATCTATGCCTCTATTCATAAATCGCAATTTTTCTATTGCAGTCTTTACACGTTCAAGGCTAAAGTAACATGAAATTTAAATTCGTAACACGATCTCCGGCAGAACCTTGTCCACGCCGAGCATCGGCGTTGCCACCTGGTTCTGATCGTATTTTTTGGACCTAATTACGGGAGCAGGATGATGAGAAAAGTTTTTGCAGCCCTGTTTTTTTTGTGGGCTTGTTTGGCCGGCGGCGTTATGTCCGCCACATCCGCGGAAAACCCGGCAACCGTGGAGGAGTCTGCCCCGCAAGTCGATTCCAGCGGCCAGGCAGAACTAACGCAAGGATCGCTCAGCACATACACCCTGCCGTCCGTAACCATTTTCGGCGTGGCGGAACAGCCCCCGACAGTTCCTGTCACCACCCGCTTCGGCGTTCAGCATAACGCCGTTACCGAAGAACAGATCGGCTTGCAGAACTCATTGGATTTTTATGACGCGCTGCGTAACGTACCCGGGGTCATGTATCAGAAAAAAAATATCATCGGCGGGCAAACAAGCGCCAGCCTGTATATACGCGGCCGGGGAGCGAGCCATCCCAGCCCGGACTTGAGTATCTTTTTCGATGATGTGCCGCGCAGCGGTGTACTGTATGGCCAAGCCCTGGCTGACGGCATCCCGGTGTATGCTCTGGGTGGTATGGAAATTTACAAATACCCGCAACCTTCCAGGTTTGGAAGCGGCTACGGCATGGTCAACTTCATCCCCAAATACATGACCGAGCCCGGCACTGAATTCAAAATCGGCATGGAAGGCGGCAGCTACGGCACCTTTGCCGAGAACATCGGCATGGGCATGAAGAAAAACTCCTTTGACGTCTACGCCGCCCAAAGCCTGATACGCACCGACGGACATGTCGCCAACTCCGGCGGAAACCAGAGCAGCTACTACCTTAACTTGGGCTACCAGGCTGCGGAAAACTGGAGCATGCGCTTTATGGTCAACTATGTGGATGCCAGCACGAAGGCGCCGGACAATCCTCTTACCCAAAGCAAAGCCTACCCAGAAAAATTTGATACAAAAACATCTCTGGCCACCCTTACCCTGGCCAACAAGTACAAGAAGGCTTCCGGCTATATCAAAGGCTATTACAACAGCACCAATTTTTACTTGAGAGGGGAAAGCGGCGGCGACGCGACTTCTAAACAGTCCAGCGATCTATACGGCCTGCGAGGCCGTGAAACCTTCCGGCTGTGGGAAGGCAGCGAAATTATCGCCGGGTTTGATCTCGACAAGATGAACCTGGAAAATCGCCGGTACAATAGGGCAACCGACGTAACGGAGTTGTGGGACTTCCCCAATGTGACTGTTTTTTCGCCATATACGGCAGTGAGCCAAATGTTTGGCAGCGACGAAGGATTCCGCGTCATACCTTCAGCCGGCTTGCGCTATTACTATAACAGCGAGTTCGCCAACGAGATATCTCCCCAGGCCGGTCTGGTACTCGGGTACGCGGAAACCAGCCTGAACATAAGCTACGCCCGTGGCGTCAATTATCCAAGCCCGGTCGTTTTACAAAACTTTCTGACCAACACTACCTACCTGCCCATCAGCACCAATAAAATCAGGCCTGAAACCACAGATCACTACGAGGTTAGCCTGGCCCACACCTGGAAAAACATCGGCTCGCTAAGCGGCGCCTTTTTCTATGACGATGGAAAGAACAGAACCAGGGCATACATGTATGGCTCCGCGCCGGATGAGTCTTTCTTCAACTCCACTTCGGCCTGGTACAGAATCAGGGGGATGGAGTTGTCCGGCAACCTGACTCCCCTTGAAGGCCTTGAGTTTTTTGCCGGAGCCGCATGGCTGCAAGCCGAAGCCAAGGGAGATGACGGCGTGAAACAGAAAAAAATGCCGTATACGCCCAGTTTCACCTTCCAGACCGGATTTAAATGGAAATTCCTTGACCATTTCCTGCTTAGCGGTGATTATCAGCATCTGCGTGACATTTATGCCGCCATTTCCCCGCGCGCGGCCAACCCCGCCGCTCCGGGCAGCACGTTTCAGGATCTCACCAGCGCCAACAAGCTGCCGGAAGTGAATGTGGTCAATCTCAGACTGGATTATCTGTTCAGCTACGAGCCCATGCGGGTCAAGGACGGCAAGATATTCATTACTATCAACAATGTGCTGGGCGCCAAATATGCTTACGCGCTGGAAACAAACGGCACACAAAGCGCTTATTACTACATGCCGGGCAGAACTTTTATGGCCGGTTTTGAGTTGAAGCTTTGAATACAACCGCCCTTTACAAGCTACGCGGGCGCCACATGGTGAAAATATGACGCGAAATACGGAACGTGACGCAAAACGCAGAGAGTTCTTTGACTCATGCGCCAATGGCTGGGAAGACCGCAACTACCCGCTGGAGTTGAGACAAAAGGTGGGAGAGATGCTCTCCTGCCTGGAATTCTCCGAAGGAATGACCGTTCTTGACGTGGGCTGCGGTCAGGGCGTGCTATTACCCTTCCTGCGACGCCTGGTCGGTGACAGCGGCCGCCTGATCGCCCTTGACGCATCCGCCGCCATGCTTGGGGGCGTTGCGGAAAAGGATGCCAAGGCGCTTGCGCTGCACGCTTTGGCGGAAAAAATCCCCTTGATTGACGAGTATGTGGATATGCTCCTCTGTTTCTCGGCTTTTCCGCATTTCAGCGACAAGGCCGCCGCCGCCATAGAATTTTTTCGAGTGCTCAAACCCGGCGGCAAAGCGTATGTCCTGCATATCGGCAGCCGGGAGATGATCAACCGGCACCACGACGCGCATAAGGCTGTGGAAGGCGACCATCTGCCTTGTGAACACGGCATGCGCACGCTATTCACCAAAGCGGGCTTTTCCGCCATAAAACTGGATGAAGGCGAAGCTCATTACTACTTTTCAGCTCTTAAATAAGGGGAGCGTATGCTGAAGCGCCGTTTCCTGCCGGCTGGCCTGTTATTAGCCATATTTTTAGTATGCGCCCCGCCGCTGCAAGCCAAAACTTTAAAGGTAATCGCGGGCACTTCGCTCATAGAAGATATCGTGTATGACCTCAGCGGCGGCCAGGCTGAAGTAGTCACCATCATCAAAGGCTCAAGCTGTCCGGGCCATGAAACAGTCAAAACAACAGACTTCGTGTTCGCGGCCAAGGCCGATATAATTCTTGTCCATTCCTTCCAGCAAAAAATGCCATGGCTTGCCGATATGCTGAAAACG